>JALSTN010000265.1 GCA_026983735.1 Saprospiraceae bacterium
TCATTGACCGAAACAAATACTCAAAATCAAGGCAATGTATTTATACACCACAATGTAATTGATAACTCTATTTTCCAACATGGAGGTAGAGCGGGTAATTACAGAGCAAGTAATTGGCCGATTTGGGCGGTGATCGATCCTTTTGGCTCACATGGTGATGATGTTGTTGCATGGTGGAAAATATATAACAACACCATTGTTACAAGACAAAGTGGATATAAATGGACCGCATCAGGTCCCAACGCCGTTTCAGGTAATTCTGAAAAATATATCCTAAATAATATATTTCTGATCCTTGATGATAGAATAATATTTAGGGGAGATAGCGCTGTAAATGGAGCTTTTTATGATGGAAATATATTATATCGTTTTGCCCCTACTACCTACCCATTTTTTTACGACTTCGGAGATGGCAATAATTATGATTCTCTTTCCCAATTCCAATCAAATTCCGGTGTGGATTGGGAGCTCAAAGGACTTGAGGTGGATCCCCAATTAGATACTTTTGCCATCCTTAACGAAAATTATGATTCCGCCTATATATGGGAGCGATACCGGCCTAGAAATATGGCTATTTACTCCCAAGGTGCTTCTTATGATTCTTTAAACTGGCCTGGAACCGATAGTATTTATTATAGGGGCGCTCTAGAACCGGGAATAGCTCGGTGGATTGGAACAAATACAGATTGGGACAATCCTGTCAATTGGTCAAAAGAAATAGTCCCTGACGAAGCCTATAAAGTAATAATACCCTCCTCTCCCCAAAATGGTTTTTTCCCAACAATAAATAATGGTGTTGTTGCCAAATGCTATAGCATAACCTTAAAAAACAATGCAGCGTTGACTGTCATTGGTCTATTGGATGTCTTTGATTCCCGTTGAGTGTTTTTTGAAGGGCTCATTTTTAAGGCTCCTATCAACTATTCCTACCATCGGAGGCCTTAGCGGAAGGAGAACGGGTATTTTACTCCCTTTAAAGGAGGCTCGGTACGTTCAATAGGTGATACAGGAAGCTTCTTTACGAACGTTTTGTTCCCATACTTTTAAGGAGACTTGTGTTAAAATACGTATTGGGTTGTATTCTAAAAAAAGCAAGTATTTGGCCAAAGAGAAATAGCGAGCTGGACGGTAAGAATAAATGTTGGATTTGGGTTAACACTCCTGCATCGGTGTTCTTCATTCATATGCCCCAGCCCTCCAATGCGCTTTCACAAGGATACGCCAATTCCTCACAAAACCTAAACCAAAGGCACAAATACGCCTCGCTTTTCATACGCTAAAAAAGCTTCGCAGGATTGGCGTAAGGTCTCTCCCAATGGAATAAATCGATATCCCAATTCTGTCCGTACTTTTGCGTTTTCATACCGATATTTAGCTTGCCCTACCCGATAGGAAGCCTGCGTTAAAAATCGGGGTTTCCGCCCTATTTTATTTCTAAGATTATCAAAGAAAATAGCCATATTGGCTACGGGAGTACTCAACTTCCACTTCGGGGCACTTGATCCCAGATAGCCGGCCATTTCATACAGTAAATAAGCATAAGACACACTCTCCGAACAAGCTATCCATCGCCCATTAAGCTCTTCTTCCTCCATCAATCGAATACTTATATCCGCTACGTCGCGTACATCCACAAAACCATTGACACCGCCGGGATAAAACGGAAGGCCTCGTGCCACCCCTTTAATCAATCGAACACTTCCACGCTCCCAATCCCCACTGCCCAATATCGTCCCCGGTTGAATAATGCTCACATTCAATCCCTCGGCTTCCCCGCGAAACACCTCCAATTCAGCTGCGTATTTGGACCGAGCGTAAGGAGTATTGTTGGGCGAAGCTGACCACTCTACCTCTTCATCTAAATCCATTTGTCCCTCCGGACGCCCCAAAGCCGCTACCGAACTCACATGTATCAACTTCTTGACTCCATGCTTCAAACAGGCATTGACCACCTGAGCGGTGCCGCGTACATTGACTTGGTACATCTCTCGCTCTTCAGCGGGATCGAACGATACTTTTCCCGCAGTATGAATCACATAATCCGCTCCTCGAAGGGCTTCATCGACCGTCAAAATATCTCGAATATCTCCTGCCGCCCACTGAATATCTCCTTCGATATCCCCAACCAATTTTCGACTGCTGTTCGTCCTCGTCAATCCGATAATACGGCGATACCCCCTATCCAATAATCGCCGAACTACATACGAGCCGACTAGTCCGGTTGCACCGGTTACTACAATATTTAATCTGCTTTTATTCACTTATTGAATTATATTGTATGGATATACTCTTCTATGTGGCATATATTATTTCTTCCATTTGATATTGCATCCCATGCTTGGAATCTGTTTTTCCGGTATAGGTCGATTCGATAATAGACCGTCCAGCGCACCCCTGAGATCCTCTCCTGTCAACGGCGCATTGTTCCCCGGCCGGGCATCATCCAGCCGCCCCCGATAGACCAATTTCAGCCCTCCGTCAAATACATAAAAATCCGGTGTGCATGCCGCGTCATACGCCCGGGCGACCTCCTGCGTCTCATCATACAAATACGGAAAATCTATGTCCCATTCGCGGAGAAGATCGATCATCTTGTCCGGTGCATCATCGGGATAATGTTCGATATCATTCGAATTGATACCTATAAAAGACACCCCTTTCGGCGTATAATCATCGATCAGCTTCTTCAATTCGGGCAAAATGTGTATCACATACGGACAATGATTGCACATAAATATAATGACAGTTGCCTGGTCTGAGGCCAGTTGGCTCAGTCCTCGCCGTACACCACTTTTGGGCTCGAGAAGTTCAAAAGAAGGTGCAAGAGTCCCTAAAGGCAACATATTGGAAGGAGTTAAAGACATTTTTTCTATTTTTTAAACATATAGAACGGTTACTCTCAGTAAAATTGCTTACGTTCGTAAATGTTTTTACAATTCATTAAAAAAATATCTCTATGTTAAAATCTTTTGGACGGCTAAGTATGCTATTTTTGGTGTTTGTAAGTTGTAGATCTGTGGTAAGTGTACAGCATTGTGATGACTTTCGGATCGTTCGTCGGCCGATCACTTTTGATAGCACTCGATCGAGACTCTCCTTGGAATATATGAGCACACATTATGGCATCGACAAAAATCATCCGACCATCCACCCCCAAATGGTCGTGGTACACTGGACCGATATCCCTTCGATTGAGGCGACTTTCGATGCCTTCAATCCGGTAGAATTACCCGGCTCCCGTAAGAAAATCAGCAGTGCAGGAGCACTCAATGTGTCTGCACATTATATGGTCGATCGCGATGGAACGGTGTATCGACTCCTTCCAGACACCATTTTTGCCCGACATGTTATCGGGCTCAATCACTGTGCGATAGGAATCGAAAATATTGGGAGCCAATCCATGCCGTTGACTAAAAAACAACTTCAGGCCAATGTGTGCCTCATCCAAACCCTCCGTCGGAAGTATCCCATCCAATACGTATTGGGGCATCATGAATATACGCGCTTCATCGGTCACCCGCTGTGGTTGGAGAAAGACCCCAATTACCTCACACAGAAGATTGATCCGGGCGATGCCTTCATGCAATCCCTTCGAAAGGCCCTCGCACCGCTCCATTTCAAGCCCCTTCCGCCCCTCAACCCATCCGTACATCCCGCCATCGATGAAATCCCTAAAAATTAGTATTTTTATTCGGTATGAAATGGAGCCCCTCCCGACAAGTAATCAACGAATGAGATGAAAAAAATAACACTTCTGTTACAGCGATTGGGGATCATCTTTATGCTATTTACACTTACTCGTGTCACCTTCTATTTAGCCAATTCGACCTATTTTCCAAAGCCCGGGATAGCTCCTTTTCTACACGGTATTCGCTTTGACCTGGCAACGATCGTCTTTTTAAATATACCGTTCATATTACTCTCCTTGCTACCTCTTCCTTTACCCCGCTACAAAGGCTACCGCTGGCTACTTGCTATCTTATATATTCTCCCCAATGCGGCAGGTCTCCTCGCCAATCTCATTGATACCGCCTATTTTCCCTTCTCCCTCAAACGCTCTACCGCCGCGATGTTTAAAATAGCTGGTTTAGGAGACGACACCCTTCGTCTGATGCCGCAGTTTCTTCGGGATTATTGGTACTTATTATTGCTCTTGATACTGATGGTCATGGGGATGGTCTTTTTTTATCGTCGTTCGACCATTTCATACCGACCCCTACCTACAAGATACTATCGAAACCTTTGGGGGGAAATCTCCATTTTTCTAATGAGCTGCTTGGGGTTTTTGGTATTGGCACGGGGAGGCACCCAACTCCGCCCCATCGATGTGTACAATGCTGCTGATCAGACTGGGGCGCGCAATATGGCGCTCGTCCTCAATACGCCCTTTACGATAATTAAGACCTGGAACAGCTTGACGCTTCAGGAAAAACATTACTTCCCGGAGGAGGAAGTTATGCGATATTATGATACTCGCCGGCAGTATAAAATGGCAGAGCCTCCTTCACCCGAACCCAATGTAGTCCTCCTCATATTGGAGAGTTTTTCCCGGGAATTTGTTGGGTTTTTATCACAGAGAGAGAGCTACACGCCATTTTTAGACTCTTTGCTCGAGCACAGTTGGACCTTCCGATACTCCTTGGCCAACGCCAAAAAATCTATCGAAGCTCTTCCCGCGATCGTCTCCTCCATCCCTGCATTGATGGATGATGCTTATATCACCTCGGCCTACTCCTCGAATAAAATCAGGAGTCTAGCCAATATTCTAAAATCCAAAGGCTATCATACCTCCTTCTTCCACGGAGCGACCAATGGCTCCATGGGGTTCGATGGCTTTAGCAGAATAGCCGGATTTGACACTTATTTTGGACGGACAGAATACGGGGATGAACAGGATTTTGATGGGAGTTGGGGAATTTGGGATGAACCCTTCTTGCAGCGTTGGGGTAGTTTTTTAAACAAAGAAGAGGAGCCCTTCTTCTCAGCTGTTTTTACCCTGTCTTCTCATCATCCCTTCCATATACCGGATCAATACCAAAACCGCTTCAAGGAAGGACCACGTCCCATTCATAAATGCATAAGATATACCGACTACAGCTTGCGTAGATTTTTTGACACCATCAAGGATAAACCTTGGTATGCACATACCCTTTTTGTCATCACAGCCGATCATACCTTCTCTTCTACGGACCCTTTCTACTCCAACTCCTTAGGTCAATATGCCATCCCCATTGCTTTTTTCAAACCGGATGGCTCCTTACAAAAACGAGATACAGGCCTCATCCAACAAATAGATATTATGCCTACTATCCTTCAACTCATCGGCCACACCGCTACCTTTAATGCCTTTGGACAATCTGCACTACAACCCCAGAATTTTGCGATAAACTATCGCAATCAAACCTACCAACTCATCCAAAACCATCACTTGCTCCAATGGGTCCACGATCGACCCAAAGCCTTATATAATCTCAGTACAGATAGCTTACTTCTTCACAATATTCTCAACAAAAACACCTCCCGCGTCGATTCGATGGCTAACCTCCTCAAAGCGTTCATCCAGACGTATAACCACAAACTCATCCATAATGATATGGAAGGTTTTTAAAGAAAATCCCTTTCTTTTTCAGCCATTGAAAACAAAGGTAAAAAAGCTGAAATGAAACGCTAGATAGAAGTGGATGCCGGCCATTGACCTCTTTTTTGTTCTGTTTGGTCACGGTTCACCCCGTATTGCTACACCTGACCATCGATTGTAGGAGAAATTGATTGCATTTAGGACAAAAATCCCTACCTTGCACGCTCAATTCCATCACAAAACCACAGCGTATGTCATCCCATACTTTTTCGCCTTCCGTATACACAGACAGAAGACTAAAACTCCGACAAAATATAAACAGCGGGATTGTGCTCCTCCTGGGCAATAACGAGGTACCGATGAATTATAAGGGCAATCCCTATCCTTTCCGCCAAGACAGCAGTTTTCTATATTTTACAGGAGTCCAGACACCCGGATTTGCGCTTATCATGGATATGGATAGCGGAGAAGATACGCTATACGGGTATGACTTGACTGTAGATGATATTATCTGGATGGGGGCATTGCCGGGCGTGAAGGATTGGGCGGCTGTAGGTGGACTGACGAGTACAGCAGACTTTGCCCAACTCGAGCCCGCCCTAAACGCAGCCCAAAAGTCCGGCAGAAAAGTGCATATCCTCCCCCCTTATCGCAATGATCATAAAATCCTCCTTAGCCGGATGCTTCAAATTCCTATCGAAGAATTGAACTCGGCTGCTTCCGAAGCCCTCATAAGGGGGATTATTAGCTTGCGATCTATCAAAGAAGAACGGGAAATAAAACAGATGGAGGCCGCACTAAGAACCACACACAACATATATCTGCGGGTCATTAAAAATGCATTGCCCGGAGTCAAAGAACAGATTTTGGCCGGATTAGCTGAAGGGATGTCCATTCAGGAAGGCGGGCGACTCGCCTATCCTGCGATCCTTTCCAGAGATGGACAAATTCTCCACAATCACCATCACGGACATCTGTTGAAAGACGGAGACCTCGTTCTGGCAGATATCGGAGCAGAGGGTCCGATGGGATACGCCTCTGATATTACCCGCACCTTCCCCGTCGGTCCGACCTTTACTGCTCGCCAACGGGACATTTATCAGATCGTGCTCGACGCAGAAGTTTCCTCTATCGATATGCTTCGTCCCGGAATAACTTATAAGGAGGTACACTTACATGCTGCGCACGTCATTACGGAGGGTTTAAAAGCACTGGGATTGATGCAGGGAGATTCGGAGGAGATCGTCGCCTCAGGCGCACACGCCTTGTTTTTTCCACACGGATTGGGTCACATGATCGGGCTGGATGTACACGACATGGAGAATTTGGGCGAAGACTATGTGGGCTATAGCGCCGAGGTCCGGAGGAGTAGTCAGTTTGGGACGGCATATTTGCGGTTGGGAAGGGCGTTGGAGACCGGATTTGTATTGACGGTCGAACCCGGCATTTATTTCATACCCGCACTCATCGACCAATGGAAGAACGAGGGTAGATTCCGGGATTTTATACGGTATGAAATGGTCGAACAATGGAGAGATTTTGGTGGCGTTCGCATCGAAGATAATGTCTTGATTACTTCTGATGGACATCGAGTACTGGGTCCACCTATCCCAAAGACCATCAAGGAAATCGAAGAAGTCAAAATGATTCCGGGAACTCGACGATCCTAATCCTCCTCATGGATACTTGTGGACATCGACTTTTTATTAGAATCACAGATATTAAACGGTTACAGGGTAGTAAGATATAAAATCAAAATGCTTTATAATTTGTGTTTGTTTTATACCTTTATCGCTAAAAATCTAAGGAACATGTACCTATCCGAAAGTTTTGTACCTTCGAAAGCATTGCGGCTCTTCTTGGTCTTGCTGGTATTCCTCCCCTTTGCCGGATCCACTCAAAAGACCATCACCCAAGGGTATGTCTGGGGGATAAAGGCCGGCCCGTCTTATATGAAGCAACGAGGGCATTACCGGACTGCCGGTTCGGCCATTGGATGGCATGCCGACCTGTTTTACGATTCCTACAACTCGACCTCGCCCAACAGTTTGTACTTTCAGTTGGGGTATCATGAACGGGGAGCGGGATTGACCCGGTTTTACTTAGGCAATTTACAGAATCTACAGCTCCCCCGTTTGAGACTGGACAACCCTAAGTTTCTATATCGCAATGCAGCGCTGGAAACAGGGATAAAAAAGCGCTATGAGTTATCGGATAGATGGAAGGGATATTTGGGATTTGGCTTGCGTGGAGAATACACTTTCGACACCAATCTAGATAAATACGCAGCCTTCAATGAAGAGTACAAAGCCCCTATTTATCCAGCGGAGAATTTTGTCAAGCACTACCAATACGGCTTTACGATATTATGCGGTGCAGAGTTTACCATTTGGGAAGAGCAATACGAAGGATTCACCGAATTGCGCATCAATCAGGATTTATCCAATCAATACTTTCAGCCCACCCTGCCCGGCGCAGGATTTAGGGATCCCTATAC
>JALSTN010000266.1 GCA_026983735.1 Saprospiraceae bacterium
TGTAACCGAGTCTCCTTGACATATGCTGTTAGAACTCGCTACTAAGTTTAAGGCCATATCTGAATTTTGTACTAGTGCAATGCTTGATGTATCTGTACAACCATTAGCATCTGTTACAATCACTCTATATCCTCCAGATTTCAATCCGGTAATAGACTGTGTGGTTGCACCTGTATTCCAGAGATAACTGTAAGGTGGAGTACCACCGGTAACTGTCGCCGTCGCGGTCCCCATCAACTGCCCGCATGGAGTATTCGTCGTGCTTACACTCACGGAAGGCTTTGGGTTTACTATTATCTTGATACTATCCCCTCTAAAACATTTCATAGTTGAATCAACAACCCCCATAATCAAGGTCCGAGTTCCAGACAAGTGATATGTAAAAATTGAATCTTTTGTGACTACACCATCGCCCCAATGATACATATAAGGCTTTGTCCCACCAGAAGCTGTAGCGGTAACGAGAAGAGAATCGCCTTGGCAAATTGGATTTTTACTTACATTAAAAGAATACATTATATCAGAAGCTTGGATGAATCCATCACCAATAACACTATCCCCTTGCGAATCAGTTACAGTTACAGAATATGGAATAAGATCAGGTGCCAAGTTACTTATAGACGCAGTAGATTCCCCTGTTGTCCAATGATATTGATAAGGAGCAAGGCCACCGATAACATGTGCAGTTGCCGTACCTGTATGCTGACCACATGGTGCATTCGTCGTTGTAACCTGCAGTGATAATGGGGACTGAATGACTATTAGCTCAACTGTATCCAACTTTTTACATCGCACACCATCGTATGTAGTCAATTGATAAGAGGTCGTAACCGACGGACTAACGGACTGATTCTGTCCATGGAGCACTTGAATGCTGCCTAAAGGTCTCCATTCAAATGAAAAGGGTCCATAAGCTGTATATGCGTCAAAAGGAATTAGGATAGAAGTAAGAGGTGAGGTACTGCCCGCTGGAATTTGAGCCGGCGATGCATTAGCGCTAGAAGTCCAATCACAAGCAGTTGAACAACTACCCGCATTCACCACTACCTGCTTCTTACAACTTGTATCACTATTAGGAATAATCGTCACAACAAAATCTTGACCATTTGCACTTCCATTCTGCAATCTAAAAGCTTGCATACCATGACCACTATTAGGGGTAATTGTGCCATTGTTATTTACTGTAACAGTATAATCAAAAAACGGATTAATAACTATTCCATCCCATTTTGGGGCTAAGTTAAAACTCACATAATCATCCAATCCATTTTTAGGAGTCCCATTATCATTACAAGAGACATTTGTTAAGTTTGGTAATATTCTGTCCCCACAAACTTTTGAGCAAGGCTCCTTTCGGACGCTAAATGAAATAAAACATGTCGAATCAAGTCTATTTGTTAACGTAACCACATGAGGTTCGCCATCTGCAGTGCCTGTCGCCATCTCAAAGTATTGAGGACCAAATGCAGTATCGGGTGTTATGCTACTTCCATCGTCCACAGTTAAGGCATAATCAAAAAGGGTTTGTAATATACCACTTCCAATGCTTGGACCTAATTTAAAGGTAATATAATCATCGCTTTGATCGTAAGGGGTTCCTTTATCACCACATTTTATATTGCTCAATCCTAAAGAGATAAGAGTGTCACATTTAGATGAACAACTGAATTGCTTAACCCGAAAAGTCTTAAAGCACGAAGGCGAATTCACTGATCGCAGTGTTATAGTATATAATTGCCCGTTGGCTGTGCCGTTGCTTAGTCTAAAACTACTTAAGCCATTTCCAGATGTAGGAAAAATTGTTGCTCCATTATTAACCACAACCGTATAGTCAAAGCTTGACCCAATCTGACCATTGAAGATAATAGGGTCCAATGTAAATGTGATGTAATCGTCAGAAGGATCTCCATAAGTACCATTGGCATTGCAGGCTTCATTTTCAATATTGAGTTGGATGTCACACATACTCAGTGATGATATATCACCTTTCGATTGCAGCTTACATATATTCGTAACTTTTCTATCTACTTTTTCTATTGCACCTGATTTCACTCGACCGGAAGCGACTAACAAGGATGGAATAACTACGAAGAAGAGCAGTGTAATTGACAACCATCCATTAGACATTAAAGATAAACGATTACATTGTATTTTCATAAATAAAGAATTTAACTAGGTAATTATAATATTCGATTAAACATCACATCCAGCATTGGCATATTTTACCTACATCTCCAATTAACATTCCTGTCACAGAGCTATCACATAGGGCTCTTCCGTCAAAAGGCTGTTATAATCATTGAAAAAAGTGATGGATCTAGTCGGGATAATGCCTGATTGTATCATAGACTGAAGTGAGCCTATTCTCTCTGTGAACAATCAAGTCTACACAAAATATACTTGTCTGTGAGCTCAATCATTACATTGAGAAAATCATTGCATTGGCGGGGTTACCCCTTCCATTCTCAGGTTTCATATTACAAATATCTTTACTATGTTATTACTGTACAAGACCACTGAGTGTATGGTCAGGATGAGTGTGTATTTAGACAAATATGTCAGGGAAACAGTCGTTCGAGGAGTTCGACTTTTTTGGCTCTGGATACAGGTAGAATATCTCCATTTGAAATTACTATTGTTCCGCCTGCTCCTTTATTATAACGTTTAATATGATTAATATTTACTATGTAAGACTGATGAATTCTCAAAAAATCTTTTTTGTTATGGAAGAACACGAGCTCTACACGTTTTAGGGTTTTTGAAATAATAATAGTACTCGAATCAACCAGGTGGAATTCTGAATAGTTAGAATCAGATTTGATATATAAGATTTCATCAATATCCACCATTTCCACACCTTCTAAAGTAGGAAGTCCGATTCTATCATTTCGTTTCTCTTCCTTCAACATCTGATGAAGAAGTGATTTTATTTGATTTTCATACGGTACAGTAAGAGATAAATCATCAATAGATTTCAGTGCATTTTTTATTTCTTTCCCACCGATCGGTTTCAACAAATAGTCCAATGCATGAAATTTAATAGCTCGAATAGCAAATTTATCATATGCCGTAGTAAATATTATATGAAAATCAATTTTACTCAATTTAGACAACATTTCAAATCCATTCATATAGGGCATTTCAATATCTAAAAACAACAACTGAGGTTGATACTGCTGAATAGCAATAATGGCCTCTTCTCCACTTTGACAGGTAGCTACAACTTTGACTTCTTTGCAATGTTGTTCTATTTCCCATTGAAGTGTTTCAATACACAACCTTTCATCATCTACTATTATCGCTCTAATCTGTCTTGAATGCATAGGAAGATATAATTTAATAAGTTCTTTTAGACTTTTTATGCTGTGACATGATTCCTTCAATCGTAACAAGTACGCGCGTACCTGATGGATTTCCATCTTCAAACAAATCTATTATTTTAATGTGAAAATCCAATTGATTCAATATCTTTGACATATTCATCCTGTTTTGAGTAATTTGGATTCCCATAGACTTATTTCTTTGGGCAGCTCTACTTTTTATTTCCTTTGCTTTCGCTCTTCCGACCCCATTATCTTCAATTATACACTCTATACTATTCCCTTTTACAAAGAACCCGATCGATAGCAATCCTCTCCCTTCTTTCTTATGCATTAACCCATGCCAAATGGCATTTTCTACAAAAGGCTGAAAAAGCATTGGAGGTATCATTAAGTCCATGCTTTTAAGAATTGGATCGATTGTAATCTTGTAGTCAAACTCATTGTCAAATCTTAGTTTTTCAATTTTTATGTATAGCTCCAATGTATCTATATCTACAGACAAAGGTATTAACTGATGAGAAGAATTCTTTAACATTCTGCGAATTAACATCGCAAAATTGGTCAAGTAATCTGCGGCTTTTTCCTTATCCTTTCTAATTATATAAAATTTAATTGCATTGAGGGAATTGAATAGAAAATGAGGATTCATTTGAGCATGCAGAGCCTTCATTTCGAGCTCAGCAAGTTGTTGATTAAATTTGGCCCTAAGGCGTTCCCGATCTTTAACCCGCTGAATTCTTATTCGGGTCAACCACCTCACCATTGCTATTACAAGTAAACCCAACAATATCCAAAACCACCACTGTCTCCAATAAGGACCTTTAACAATTACTCTTAAAGTAGCAGTAGCCTTACTCCAATCTGTAGTATTGCTGCGAGCTCTAACTTTGAAGGTATAACGCCCATCCGGAAGATGATTATAACTTACACTCCTACGCTCACCTGCATTTATCCATCCATTATCTATACCCTCTAATTTATATGAAAAGAATCTTCTCCCATTATCTTGATAATCAAGGTCTGAAAACGTAAAGGAAACCATGTAATCATCAGGGTGAATTATTACCTCTTCATATTCTTTAGGATTAAGCCCTGACAGGTAAGGCGCACCATTGACCTGAACACCTACAATAATCGGTTTATCTTCTCTATTAGGTTGCTTAAGCAATTTAGGATTAACCTTATAAATGAAATCTTTAGACCCGACCCATAACTTTCCCATGGGATTTCGGATAATAGAATTAAGCTCAGAATTATCAAATAATTCACCATAGTGATAGACCTGTCCTGAAGTAAGATTTAATAATGTAAGGCCTATATCGGAAGCTAACCAAATACTATCGCTACCCTGCAGGAGCGATGCATTTACTTTAACGGAGGGTAATTTCACTTTAGTTTTTAGTCGGATTAAAGGTGACCACCTATTTCCATTGATTGCGGTTTTTACAATTTGATTCAGGCTAAATATAACTAGCATTGTATCGGCTGAAACAGGTGCAAATTCAACTGGAGGTGTCAACTCACTTTCCTCTTGATATATATACAATCTATCCGGATAGTTAATAAAACAATCACAATTTTCCTTATAATAAAAAATGCTATTACTAGAATTAGCCCAAATGTATCCATTGTGATCCATAGTCAGGCTCCCCACAGAATAATTATGGCGCAAAGAAGTAGAATCTCCTTCAATATAATTGTATATCTGTATTGCCTTTCGACTTTTATCTAATCTTACTATTCCCCCTTCTTGCGCAGAAATCCATACATCTTGCTTAGAATCCATTACAATATTCCAATAATACCCAACCTTTTTCCTAACATCCATCCAGTCTTTCCAGCCTAATCTCTCTATCCTACCTTTATTTGGATTAAATAGATAAATATCCCGTTTACCTAAAATCCAAATAGTTCCTGAAGAGTCAATCGACATATCCATAAATCCATATCTGAGTTTTTTTAATGGCTTTCTATAAACGTATGATTGTTGGACATTACCATTGGAGTCCAGCTCATACAGTCTTCCCTCTCTTGTAATAGCATAAAAATGATTATATCGAGTATTGTATGCCACTTTAAGAACATTTCCTTCAACTCGAACCTTACGAATCCCATTAACTTGGCGGAGGCGAAAGAAACCCTCATTGCCATTGCCCGTCAAAATCCATTTGACTCCATTTTTATCCTCCAAATATTGCCTTAAGATAATTTGTGAGGGGGGCTCGGAAAAATATTCAAATTTCTCTTCTTCGATATCAAATGTAACAAGGCCCTTCGTCCTAGTGCAGAGTATTAATTCATTTTTAATTCTTGACTTAGTAATAGACCAAATATTGGAACAAGTCTGATAGGGATTTATTTCGTTAGATACATTGCAAGAATACCGGGTAAAACTTACGGTTTTAGGATCAAACTTAAACAATCCTAAAGACCAACTCGCCAACCAAAGAACCCCGTTATCATCTGAGATTAAATCTAAAAAGAACACTTTGCCACCCTGTTCTTTTGGTTCAAAATATATTGTCTTTTCTGTATTGGTATTCAATTGGCAAAGTCCATGTCCAGTAGCTATCCATACGATTTGGCTGGACTGTTTATCTATCACGGCAGACTGAAAATGGAGTTGAAAAGAATTATCCTTTTTAAGTTCTACTTCGGGAATGTTTATTTTGACTCTATGAAAAGAGGAGTCTGTATAATTAAATTTACTAAACCCATATCCCGTATGACATATCCAAACATGGTCATTGGAATCTTCGAAAAAACATCTTACTTTTCCATTTGATAGCATTGATGTAGTATCGTCTGTCCTGTGATGGAATTGTATAACCCTGTTAAGGCTGGGATCAATTAAGAAAACCCCTTGATCATTTGTCCCAACCCAAATGTTCTTTTTTCTATCAACATAAAGCTTAACAGCATTGATTCTATAAAGAGAACCCAAATTTCCTACTTCATCTTCAAATGACTCAAAATAGGTTCCATCAAATCGGACAACACCCTTATCTGTTGCCAACCATTTCATACCATATTCATCCTCTACCATATCGTATACACGATTAGAGATCAATCCTTGCTCTTTACCATACTGGATCCATTTGAATATTTTCTCTTGAGCCTGTAACTCAACGATGCTACTTAAAACAAATAAAAAATGTATTATTAAATATCTTATACTCATATTCGTATCATGCCATTCTATCCATTCACTGATTCTCCAAATTAAAGGCCTTTAACCCTAGTAAAATCACACCTATCCCCATGGGCATCAAGGTGCTCACCGCTAAGAGTAAATTATCAAAATATGGGATTACCGGTAGATGCCACGTATACAGTCCCCCTTGAACAAATAACATGATCTCGCTCAAGAGTACGCCTGCCAATAATAATACAATCCCAAGCCGGGAGAGAAGAAACCCCAATACTCTTCTTGACAAATAAAGTAAAAAAAAACTCATAAAACCCAAGGTATATAAATGCAAGTACCCGATAACAAAATAAATCTTTTGCCCCATTGCTATATCCATGATCGATGGAAAGGTACTTGCATATTGAAATACTATCTTGAGAGAATATGCAGTCAAAATAATCCATAGTAAACACCGACTTGCCTTAGATGTAGTCTGGCTTAATGTATCTCTGCCTACCATCCATAAAAATAACAATGAAATCATCTGTACCATTGCTGAAGCCATCGCAATCCAATGTACAAATACAAGCGTATCTGTCCAAATCATGGATAGTGTGTAGGCGGGAATACAAGAGGTAAAGGTCAACCAATAAAAACCTTTCCATGCGTTAGAAACGGCTAGCTCTCCGTCTGTCTCAGACGACCGGAGCAGTATCCCGAATAGCGCAAATACAAAAAACCCATTGTACAAAAAATGCAAGTAAAAGTATATCGCATCATAATACATTACTCCTTTCCCATACCGAAGTAGAACCACGGGAAACAACCAAATCGCAACACTAGATAAATAATATAAATAAATCGCCGTTCGTATAAAACGAGAAGCAAGTGACCCATTGGATCGCAGTTGCTTTACCATTTCATACAAATAAAAATAGCTGAATAGTAAAAACAATGATAAAAACACAATAGAAAATAACTTATATCCCTCCAGGGGGAAGCTAATGAGTAAGCCGCACAACATAACAATCATCCCGTAAAATACCCATCTAAACAAAGGCTTCTTGTCCAGTCTCTCCATTCGGAATGCCCGCCGTATCAAAATCGTCACACCCAAAAATCCCCATCCTAAAAACGTTACATGGGAGTGTGCCTGCAATATATCCTTGTATTCAAAAGGAAGAAAATCAACTACTTTGTAACCTCTCAATATCCATCCATACGATGCAGTAATGAGAAAAAACAGCATCGGGATACGCCATTGATGGATCAAAAATTCCTTTTGGGACATATTCTAAATTCACTTCTTTTACTCGGCATACTTACTGAGATATTTCTTTTACTTTCTGCTCAAAGTCCCGTTTAAACTCGGGATAAGCGCTGGTCGCAGGCCCTGCAAATCCGGTATGTACAAAACGGATATTGTGCTTCCGATCCAGAAATAACATCGTGGGGTAAGACATAATATGATTGAGTTGAGGAAAGGCTTTAATGGCCGCATCCTTCGATAATTTGCCTCCCAAGACCAAAGGATAGGGCATCTTCATCTTATGCTTGTACAAATCCAAGTGTTGGATCGCTTGCGCAGTATCTTTAAACTTTTCGAA
>JALSTN010000267.1 GCA_026983735.1 Saprospiraceae bacterium
AGACTGGACTACCTTCACTTGTAATAGGTGGAGCAGGAAAGTGGTCCATAAACGGCAAAAGTTCCGTACTTTCAGAGCTTGATGTAGAACTGTCCTCAGATGGGCGAAAATCAGGTCTGGTCTCTGCTTCTAAATTCGGAGTTTCTCCCAGAGTTGGGCTAGAATATAATTACTCAGATAAAATATTTGTAAGAGCGGGAGTAGGCAAGTTCCAATTTCTAAAAACCGAAGCTGCTGAGGAGAAGCGTACGCTTGACTTTCAACCAACAGCTGGAATTGGAGTTCACTTGGGTCGTATACGTATCGATTATGCCATCAGCGATATAGCCAATGCGAGTGTCCTGGACTACACCCATGTATTTTCATTGCTTTTAGATATCTATCCTAGATCTAAGGATCCTAAAAAGTAGTATTTAGAGAAGGCGCATCTTAAAATAACTGAGTATTTACTATAAGTATCCAATATTATCCATATACATGTTTGCATATATGGCTATTATCAGTATATAATTTTGGAATCTATTAATAAACAAAAATTGTTTACCCCATGGGGTTTTTGGATGGAAGCATTTCATCTTCCCTAAATTCTCTTTCCAACGCACTCTTTATTTTATCCAAGGATATATTGTTAAGAATGTGGCCATTTTTAGATAAGGAAAAATGTCCGGTCTCTTCTGAAACGGTAATGGCAATGGCTGAACTTTGTTCGGTAATTCCTAGTGCAGCACGGTGTCTGAGACCTAAGTTAGAAGGGATATTTTGGTTTTGGGTTAGAGGGAGCACACAACCTGCTTTTTTGATTTTATGGCAACAAATCAATGCCGCGCCATCATGAAGTGCACTGTTTTTCTTAAAAATGGTGAGTAGGAGTTCTTTGGATATTAACGCATCTATATTGGTACCTGTATTATAAAAAAGTCCGGTATTCTGTTCCTTTATAAAAATCAGGAGTGCACCCGTTTTACTTTTTCCCATTGACTGTATTGCTTCAATTATGGATTTGATCTCTTCCTGTGTTAGGTAGGCCGTATCCTCCGGGGTAAAGTACTTCGCGATTTTACGAAGTTGTGTGTTGTAAGTATTTCGTCCGAGGAGTAAGAGGAAGCGGCGGATTTCTTGTTGGAAGATAATAACGGTAACGATGACACCAACATTGACAAACTGTGTGAGTATCTTGGAAAGCATATCCATCTCAAGTATCCTAACCAGCCACCACATAAAGTAAATAAACAAAACACCGATAAAAATATTAAACGCTATAGTTCCTCTTAGCACCTTGTAGACGGTGTAGATCAAGTACCCGACAATTAGAATATCGAGGATATCCGTAATACGAATGTCTAAAAATCCTATATGAAATAAGAAAGTGATAATAAGTGTTTTTTTATTATAAAATATTTGCAAGTTATATGCCAATCAACATTCTTTTCACAGGCACATATTCTAAACTGAGTAGGCTAGGGTGTTAGCCCCATTTCATACCATAAAAAGCTCAGTTTGTCGACCATTTCCTCTTCTCGTAAGGTTAGAGATTTACCTGCTCCATGACCCGCATTGTGGTCTATTCTAATCAAAACAGGATTTTGGCCAAGCTGTTCGTGTTGTAGCGTGGCTGCAAATTTGAAGGAATGGGCAGGTACGACCCGGTCATCATGATCTGCAGTCATTACCATTGTCGAAGGATAGAATGCAGGTTGTACATTGTGTAAGGGAGAATACTTTCTGAGATAGCTAAATGCTCTGGGATCACTGCTTTTCCCATAATCTGAAGCCCATGCCCATCCTATAGTAAAGAGATGGTACCTCAACATATCCAATACTCCTACTATGGGGAATACAACTGAATATAAATCGGGTCTTTGGGTCAGACAAGCTCCTGCCAATAATCCACCATTAGAGCGACCTTCTATAGCTAAAAAACCAGGTTTCGCCCAGCCCTCATCGTACAAATACTCTGCTGCAGACTGGAAGTCATTGAATACATTTTGCTTCTGTGCTAAGGTTCCGGCCTGGTGCCATGCCTCTCCATATTCTCCACCTCCTCTTATATTGGCCACGACAAATACCCCTCCCATTTGCATCAGTGCCGCACGCTCAGAGCTATAAGATGGTGTGATAGGGATATTAAATCCGCCATAACCATAGAGCAAAGTGGGATGCTTTTCTTTTAAATTTAGATCTTTTCTATAACTTATAAATAGAGGAATGACCGTACCATCATAGCTTCTATATTTTTTTTGTATTGTAACATATTCATCCGGATTAAAGGCCGATTTTGGGGTATAATACAAGGAGTATTGGAGGGTGTTAAGATCCAAATGATAGACAGTTGGTGGGCGTGTAAAGGAAGTGAAGCCAAAATATCCTTCTTCTTGATCATCTGATAAATGCAACGAGTAAAATGTCCCCGGACCGGGCAATTCTAAATGGCCTATTTTGTGCCCTTCATGGTCAAATATCTGAACATCACTCATGGCATCTGTAAGGTAATGCGCGAAGAATTTACCTTTATGCCACTTAACATTAGTTAATGCATAGGGTCTTTGCTCAATCACTGTGATCGGCTTAGTAGGTCGGTCTTCATCAAGGCTGATGCGCACCACCTTATAATTGGGAGCATTGTCATTGGTATAAAAGTAAAGATTATTCCCTTCTGATCCTATAAAGTTGTAATCGGTTTCAAAAGAGGTATTGACCGGTATGAAATATCCTTCTCTTTTCAAATCCTTTACATAAATCTTGTTGCCACTTGTACCTTTTGCAACACTGACCACTAACCATCTTTCGTCCTTAGATGTACCAGCGTAAACATTGCGCAAAGGGTCTTCCATATCTTTGTATATGAAATGGTCACTTCTTTGATCTGAGAACAATGCATGGTAATATAAGGAGTGATTCTCTGCTCTTCCCATCAACTCTCTACCGGTACTGTCTTTAGGGTATCTACTATAGTAAAACCCTTTTCCTGCCCATGAAATACCGGAAAATTTCACATAGGAAATAGTATCCTCTAATGGTTTAAGTGTGGATAAATCCAAGATTTTAATCGTTTTCCAGTCTGCCCCCCCTTTAGAAATCTGATAGGCTAGATACTTGTTGTCATTAGAGAAGGAATAGGTTCCCAATGAAGATGTTCCATCTTTAGAGAAAGAATTGGGATCTAAAACAAGTTCTTCAATACCTCCCTCTATTGGTTTTCTATAAAATACGCTTTGATTTTGGTGTCCATTATTTTTGTGGTAATATAAATATTTCCCATGAATTTCCGGTGTACTCCTACTAGGTGTGTTCAAAAGCTTGTGAACGACTTGTTTGATTTTAGGTCTGAAGGGGATTTTATCAAGGTAGGCATGTGTTAGTTTATTTTGATTGGAGACCCATGCTTTTGTCTCATCAGAGTGATCATCCTCTAACCAACGATACGGGTCTCTAACTACTACACCGTGCATCGTATCTGCGATATTTAGTCTCTTAGAAGTCGGATATTGCATTTTCATATGTGACTGTGCATTTAGTGGGAGAGAAAGAAAGGCACCTGTCATAAAAGCAAAAAGTAAACAGGGGATGGAATCAGCATGCATATTCTATATCATTTGATGGAACTGCAAATGTACATTTAATTTATTTTATTTGAATAAGGATGTGCTTGAATCTTCAGAGGAAGAAAACGGAGTTTGTAAGGATAGGAGGAAGATACATTTAATCCGGTTTGCATTGCTTACCTTTGCCGAAATAAAAAAGCACATGCGATATTCTATTATTATAGCGGTATACAATAGACTTGAAGAAGTGATGGAGTTATTGGCTTCAGCTGAGAAGTTGGTGTTTGACAGATCCCGGTTTGAGTTGCTTTTTGTAGATGATGGGTCGAAGGATGGTTTTAAATCCTACATACAGAGTTACGTCTCTTCTTCTAATTTGAGCATTAAAGCTGTTTTTCAATCGAATAGGGGACCGGGGGCTGCTAGAAATCACGGAATGTCTGTCTCTGATGCAGATTACTTTATCTTTGTAGATTCAGACTGTTTCTTTCCTCCTGAATGGTTAGCGCAAATCGACACTTATCTTCAGAAGAATAATTGCGATGCATTTGGCGGGCGAGATGAGGGGCATCCATCCTTTTCTCCTCTACTGAAAGCCATCAATTACTCGATGACCTCTTTTTTAGGTACAGGAGGTACTAGAGGTAATGCAAAATCCATTGCAAAGTTTTATCCTAGAAGTTTTAATATGGGAATTTCCAGAGAGGTTTATCTCAAAATTGGAGGAATGGATGAGGGGCTCCGGCATGGGCAAGATATGGATTATTCCGCACGGATCTACGAGGCTGGTTTTAAAGTGTGTCTTATCACTTCAGCTTATGTGTATCATAAGCGTAGAACAAGCATCCGAAAGTTTTATAGACAGATATTCAATTGGGGAGTGGCGAGGATTAATTTATACAGGAGACATAAGAGTATGCTCAAGCCTGTTCATTTTCTACCCGCCATTGTGTTGCTGGGCGTAGTTACAATTCTTGTTGTAGTTATACTAGGTATTCTCCCGTCTTTATTTGCTTGGCTGCTTATCAGTGGAATTGTCGCAATAGCTCTCATCGCCTTTATACAATCCCTGCTTAAATACAAACAATTTTTACCGGCTATACTTTCTGTGCCTGTTTTGTACATTCAGGTATTTGCTTACGGTGCCGGCTTTATAAAAGGTCTAATACAACACCTTCTCGGTAAAGAACCTAGAGGGTATGTTAAGAATTATTATGGAAAAAAATGAGGCAGTGGAGTAAATCTTGAATACCATGCGTACTAGTTTACGTAAAAAACTAGGGAGGGTATAAAATACATTTTAATCAAAATAATAATGATGACACCGAAAGAAATTGTAGACAAAATGTATAACAATGACCCCTTCAGCCAATGGTTGGGCATTCGTCGTATTGAGGATGGAAAAGGGATTTCGATCTTAGAGCTTGAGGTGAGGTCAGAGATGTGCAATGGATTTGGGATTGCACATGGAGGGATTGCATATTCTTTGGCGGATAGTGCTTTGGCCTTTGCTGCTAATAGTCATGGCCAACTAGCTCTTTCGATTAATTCAACCATTTCATATCTAAAGCCAGCCCAACTTGGGGATGTTCTAAAAACAGCGGTTGAGGAAATCTTTAGAGGAAGTAAAAATGCTAGCTATATCGTCAGAGTTACTAATCAGAAAGGTGAGCTTATCGCCGTTGTTAATGGGGCGGTTCACTTAAGTCAAAAACTTTGGTTTGATAAGTAGTCTTAAGACAAATCAGTCAAACGATTGGTTAGCTACGGCTGCTTTTTTAACAAGCTCCTGATATTCATCAGGAGTAAGGCCATCCATCACATAGTAAATGGGATTAACAGGTCGCCCTTTGTAATGGACTTCATAGTGGCAATGTGGAGCAGTAGATGTACCGGTACTTCCAACTTTGCCAATAATCTGACCTCGTTTAACTTTTTGACCTTTTTTGACAAGCACCTTACTCATATGGCCGTAAAGTGTCTCGTATCCATGGCCATGATTAATAATGACATAATTACCATAACCATATTTTTTATGTAAGATTCTATCTACTACACCATCTCCTGTCGATTGAATGTCAGTCCCTTTAGGAGCAGTAAAATCTATCCCTTTATGCATTTTGACTACTTTGAGAATAGGGTGGGGGCGCATCCCAAATCCGGAGAGATATTGGACTTTTCGTTTAAGTTTGTCTTCACGGACAGGTTTGATAGAAGGAATAGAAGCCAGTAGTAGCTCCCGATTCTTAGTTAATGTCTCCAGTGTATCCATGGTAATGGATTGTAAATACATTTGGCGCTTTAATTTATTGACCTTTTCTTGGGCCGAAGCCAATAGTTTATCCGAGTGCTTATACGGAATTATATTGCTGGCGGGATCATGTCCTCCTATACCCCCTTTCCACATATTGTCGTCGATAGGTTCCATACCGAAAAGGGTACGGTAAACACCTGCATCTCTTTCTCTGAGATTGTTGACCACTTTCTGCATTAGATTTACTTCATCTTGCATTTGCGCATACATGGATTTCATTTGGCCCACTTCCTTTTTAAGCGCAATTTCCCCCGGTGTATCAATAATTTGATCCATCCCCCAAAAGAGCATTCCGGTTACTGATAGCACCGATAAAATAAACACCCCTACCTTTTTTAGACGATGTCCTAAACTAGGTGCAACTATTTCGTACTGGAGAGTTTGTGGGTTATAATAGTAAAATTGTTGTTTCTTGGCCATAGATTACGCTTTAAAAGAGTAATTTTACATTTTTTTTCGTCTAGGTACTTTCATGCAGTTCTTATGGTGCACAAAAATAGAAGAAAACAGCAACTACACCAAAGAATCTGAACAAAATGTATAAAAAAACTTATATTGAAAAGTCTAATATGTATTGTTTTGAGTAAGTAAGCGTTGTGTTTTAACGTGTGCTAATAATTGAAATTCAACAGATAACAGCTATAAATAAGTAATTATATTAAAAATAATCATAATATGTTAACATCTAAGGAAATAAGGAAAAAATTCTTTGATTTTTTTGAAAGTAAGGGGCATAAGATTGTTCCTTCTGCGCCTATAGTAAATAAGGAGGATCCGACATTGATGTTTATCAATGCAGGGATGAATCCTTTCAAAGAGTATTTTCTAGGAATTACGAAGCCGAAAAATAAAAGAGTAGCAGATACTCAAAAATGTCTTAGAGTTTCGGGAAAACACAACGATCTTGAAGAGGTAGGGAGAGATAGTTATCACCATACGATGTTTGAAATGTTAGGAAATTGGTCATTTGGAGATTACTTTAAGAAGGAAGCGATTCAATGGGCCTGGGAGCTTTTAGTAGATGAATATGGCATTGATAAAGACAGACTGTATGTTACCGTTTTTGAAGGAGACGAACGAGAGGGGTTGGAGTTGGATACCGATTCAGTGGATATCTGGAAGCATTTTGTAGAGCCAGATCGGATATTAGAATTTGGGAAAAAGGATAATTTTTGGGAGATGGGGGCAAGTGGTCCATGTGGACCTTGTTCTGAGATTCATGTAGATTTGAGGAGTGACGTAGAACGTGCGAAGGTAGATGGGAAGGAATTGGTCAATAAAGATCACCCCCTCGTCGTTGAAATATGGAATCTGGTGTTTATACAATACGACAGGAAAGCGGATGGGCACCTTGAGCCCTTGCCGGAGCGTCATGTTGATACAGGGATGGGATTTGAGCGATTATGTATGACTTTACAAGGCAAACAGTCCAATTATGAGACAGATATCTTTACTCCCCTCATTAAGAAGGTAGAGGCACTTACAGGGGAGCAGTACCAAGGCAATTATGATCCAGAGGCTTATAAGGATATCGCCTTTAGGGTAGTGGTTGATCATATTCGAGCAGTATCTTTTGCTATCGCTGATGGCCAGCTTCCTTCAAAGACAGGAGCTGGATATGTTATTCGGAGAATTTTACGACGTGGTGTACGATATGCGTATTCCTTTCTTGGAGCACGGGCTCCAATAATGAATCAATTAGTCGGGGTATTGGTGGATTATTTTGAAGAGGTCTTTCCTGAATTGAAGAAACAGCAGCAACTTGTCGAGAAAGTTATTGAGGAGGAAGAGCGTTCCTTTTTGAGAACATTGGAATCCGGATTGAGGAGATTTGCCCAGTTGAACGTTGTCGATAATAAAATCAAAGGAACAGATGTATTTGAGCTTTACGATACTTATGGATTTCCGGTTGATCTCACCCGACTATTGGCAGATGAAAAGGGATGGGTTATTGACGAAGTTGGTTTTGAGAAAGCATTGTCTCAACAGAAAGATAGATCTAGAAAAGATGCGCAGAAAACGGAAGATGATTGGGTAATTCTCGCTCCCGAGACGAACACTCAATTTTTGGGGTATGATAACATGTATGTTGAAAATGCTCGGATACTGCGCTATAGAGAAATTTCCCAAAAAGGCAAGAAGAGTTATCAAATCGTCTTGGATAAAACCCCATTCTATGCAGAAAGTGGCGGACAA
>JALSTN010000268.1 GCA_026983735.1 Saprospiraceae bacterium
TCCCTTTCCCACCGTCTCAGGATTATTTGGTCAACCCACGGTAGTTAACAATGTTGAAACCTTGGCCTGTGTACCTTATATTATCCAAAATGGAGGAGCTGCTTTTGCATCTGTCGGCACAACACATTCCACCGGCACAAAACTGATTTCCTTAGATGGGTTCTTTCAAAAACCGGGTCTTTATGAAGTTCCTATGGGCTTCTCTTTTGGGACGCTCTTGTATGAAATGGCTGGAGGATTCCACACACCGGTAAAAGCGGTCCAAGTCGGAGGCCCCCTGTGTGGAGTCATCCCAACTTCCAGAATAAACGACTTGACGATAGATTTTGAATCCTTTAAGGACAATGGTTTTCTTCTCGGACATGCCGGGGTGATGTGTATTCCCCAATCCTTTCCGATGATCGAATATATGCAGCACTTATTTGCCTTTACTTCTCATGAGAGCTGTGGCAAGTGTTTTCCCTGTCGGATTGGAGCCCAAAGAGGAGCTGAATTAGTAGAAAAGGCGATGAAAGATCCTTCTTTTCGAATAGAGGAAACCCTTCTTTTAGATCTAATCGAAACATTGGAATTGGGTTCATTGTGCGGTCTAGGTGGGGGTGTCCCCCTCCCCCTAAAAAATATTCTAACCTATTTCAAGGAGGAGATCCATCCCTATTTTTTAGAGGAAGTCATTAATTAACGTAGAAGCCTTACCATATCATGATTTGTAACGATTCATGCTACACTTAATAAACAACTAAAATACGATATTGCCATGACAAAGAACCCAAATATCGCCTTTATAAATAACCAGCCATATCCCTTTATTCTAGGGGAGACCATCCTTCAATTTACCCGTAGAGTTACCGACGAAGCAGAAAGCATTCCCACACTTTGTGATGCTCCGGGTTTAGAAGCCTACGGCGCTTGTCGGGTGTGCAGCGTCGAGGTAGCATCCGTTGCCAACACTCCCGGAAGAGTAGTCGCCTCATGCCATACGCTGGTACAGCCCGGTCAATACATCATTACTCATTCTGATCGCATTCTACGTCTTCGAAAAAACATTATCGAACTCGTACTGACCGATCACCCGTTGGAGTGCCTCGTATGTGAAGTAAATGGCAACTGTGAACTGCAGTCCGTCGCTGCTAAAACAGGGATCTCGGCTGTTCGGTATCCGTCCGGCAAGAATCATCAACACCTCTCAAAAGACCTGAGCCACCCCTACATGACCTCGGATTTATCCAAATGCATCCTCTGCTATCGATGTGTCAGAGCCTGTGATGAAATTCAGGGCCAACTCGTATTAAGTGTCCAAAATCGAGGCTTCGATAGTCAGATTATTAAGGGAATGGACCAATCCTTTTTGGATTCTGAATGTGTGTCCTGCGGGGCTTGTTCCCAGGCCTGCCCCACTTCAGCCATTTCAGATGTATTTCAATCAAAATCTATCGCAAATCGTGGAGAAGTTACAAGAACGATATGTACTTATTGTGGCGTGGGCTGCAATCTGGAAGTGCACACCGTTAATGGGAACATCCGCAGCATCCGGGCACCCTATGATGCTGAAGTCAATGCCGGACATACCTGCCTTAAAGGAAGATACGCTTTCGCATTTTACAATCACCCGGAGCGACTCCAATATCCTATGATAAGAAGAAACGGGACATTGGAACGCGTTTCGTGGGAAGAA
>JALSTN010000269.1 GCA_026983735.1 Saprospiraceae bacterium
AGCGAAGCGGTTACATAGCTGCAGAAATTTTATAATACATTTATTTTCAATTTATTAGAAAATTTTAAAGATATGAATATTTTAATCTTGGGATCAGGGGGTAGAGAGCATGCTTTGGCATGGAAGGTTAGACAGAGTCCCGATTGCAAAGAGCTTTATATAGCTCCGGGAAATGCTGGCACTGCTAGAGAAGGAAAAAATCTACCCCATCTTAACCCAATGAATTTCAAAGAGGTGTTACATACAATCCAATCACTAGATATTGATATGGTTATCATAGGACCGGAAGCCCCCTTAGTAGATGGACTAGTCGACTACTTAGAATTACATGCAACCAAAGAACTTATCTTAGTGGGTCCCAATAAGTCCGCTGCCCGCCTAGAGGGCAGTAAAGACTATTCGAAAGAATTTATGTATCAAAATCACATTCCGACCGCCAAATACCAAAGTTTTTCTTTGACAGAGTTAGATGCAGCCATTTCATACCTCAAAACGCTTACACCACCTTTTGTACTCAAAGCCGATGGCCTTGCTGCCGGCAAAGGAGTAATTATCAGCCCCGATCTAGATACTGCAATCCAGGAATTGAAGCAAATGCTTTCCGGCAAATTTGGTAAAGCATCTTC
This sequence comes from Saprospiraceae bacterium, assembly GCA_026983735.1. GTDB lineage: Bacteria > Bacteroidota > Bacteroidia > Chitinophagales > Saprospiraceae > JALSTN01. The sequence continues at coordinate 627 of JALSTN010000269.1, forward strand.
AAAAGTGGTTATTGAAGAATTTCTAGAAGGAATTGAATTCTCTGTTTTTATTTTAACGGATGGTAAGGGCCATTATGTGCTTCTTCCTGAAGCCAAGGATTATAAACGAATCGGAGAGGGAGATAAGGGACCCAACACCGGTGGAATGGGAGCAGTATCCCCTGTCAATTTTGTGGATAACACCACGATGCAACTGGTAAAACAATCTATTATAGAACCGACCATAAAAGGTCTAATCGATAGAGGGATCCATTATCAAGGCTTTCTCTTCTTCGGGCTTATCCATCACAATGGAAACCCCAAGGTAATAGAATACAATTGCAGATTGGGAGATCCCGAAACAGAAGTAGTTCTCCCTAGACTTCAATCTGACTTAGTAGCTTTGTTTAATGATATGCATGCTGGGACATTGGGGAAGAAGCCTATATTATATCATTCAGAAATAGCCACCACTGTGATGCTGGTTTCAGAAGGATATCCCGGACCCTATCCCAAAGGAAAACCCATTGAAATACCGAACTCTGATGAATTGTTTTTTCATGCCGGCACCCTCCTCTCTAACGAAGAAGAAATATTGACCAATGGAGGTCGTGTAATTGCCTGTACAGCGATGGGAAGCAGTCTAAAAGAAGCATTAACTAATTCCTATTCGATGGTAAAGCGCGTACGATTTGATGGAAAAACCTATAGAAGCGATATTGGTCAAGATCTCATGTGAGTTCTACCCTCCTGTATTGGTTACTTTCCAAAATCTCTACCTGGTCTTGAGATAATTTTTTAATCAGAATAGGACAAATCTGTTTCTAAAATCAATAGAAATAACCTTCTATGTAGTACATAATAGGTACGAATCGTTTTCTGACCCCTTTCATTTAAACAATTGGAAGTAAAAGAGCATTTTATTAATAAACGTTCTTATATTTATAAAAGAACGAGGTTTAGCATTGACTAAAGAGATTATCACCATGAGGCCAATCATCATATTATTCGCCTTGCTCTTAGCTTTGACCGGATGCCACTCCCCCACAATTAAAGATGAAGGAGAGGATCTAACAGGCATCCCGTATCATCCCAAGCCTTACAATTTATCTATCCCTAAAGGACTTACACCTTCTCCTTGGTTAGATGATCACATATTAACAGAAGAAGGGGTTTTATTAGGCAAGTATTTATTTTATGATCCAATCCTTTCGGTGGACAGCACCGTGAGTTGCGCAACTTGTCATCGACCTGCAGAATCGTTTTCAGGTGGAAAAGGAAAATCCCGTATGGCCCTGACATTGCTCAATGTCAGTTATCCGAGGTCAGGCTATGGATGGGATGGGAGATCAAAGCGTTTAGAAGAACATATATCTTATATGCTAAATTCTACGATGTACCTTCAGCTTCCAGATGCTCCGCTTATTCAAAAAAGACTTATCTCTACAGCCTATTATCCAAAGATGTTTCGAAAAGCATTTGGAATTCAAAATACAACAGAAATTAATAGCAAATATATTGTAGCGGCACTCAGTCAATTTTTAAACATACTCTTATCGGGTGATTCAAAATACGATAAAGTGGTACGAGGGGAGATGTTTTTTACTCCGGAAGAGCAAGATGGCGCAGATATGTTTTTTGACGCCAATCCCTTACTACCTGATGCGGAATGTGCACATTGTCATATTCCCCCTTTATTCTACAGCGAGAGATTTGCAAATAATGGCTTGGACAGCGTAAAGAATTATCGAGATTTTACAGATCCCGGCAGAGGGGGAATAACAGGGATATCATCTGATAGTGGAAAGTTTAGAATTCCAACAATTAGAAATGTAGCACTTAAAAGCAGTTTTATGCATGATGGAAGGCTACAATCTTTAGAGGAAGTAATACAATTCTACAACTCCGGTGGACATCGATTTGACAATTATAGTCCATTTTTACATCCACTTGGTCTTTCAGAATACCAAGAGCATGCATTGCTAAGCTTTCTTCAGACACTTACCGATTCAAAATTAAGGGAAAACCCTGATATAGAATCTCCATTTTAATCAGGGTTTTCCCTTAATTTTCATAGTTTTTAATCAAATAAAACAATCTTTTTTTAGAACTTTTTATATAAATATATAGTTTTGAATTAATTTAATTAACTGTATTTCTTTGACTTACAATTCCACGTCATTATATTACATTTATTTATAATATAACATCTTCCCTTATTTGTGTTTTACGGGGGACGATTTGCGCCCCATCTTTGTATTGTAATTAATAATAGAAGTATTTAAAATTACACCTAGTCGATAAAAGTATTGGCTTCTATCAATCGGATATGTTCATGGGATTTTAAATTGTTAATAGTAAGTCTTGCCTCCCAGGTAAAACTTACTATTAACAATTATCCGAATATCTGAAACAAATAAGAATAGTTTTCAAATTCGTTTTCATAAGTCAAGAGGCTAGACTATAGTAGCCTCAATATGTTCATGGGATTATAGTTAAAGCCGGTCGTAGGGGTTGTACGACCGGTTTTTTTATTCTTACCTAAGGTGTAATATACGCTAATCGGACTCCATCAAATCTTACCCATTTGTCCTCAAAATATTTATTATGCAATAACATTATTAGCGTTATTTTATATCGTTTTTAATCATTTAGGTATGTTTTTTACAAAAAACAATCTAACATATTTGCATTAGTCATATATATAGCATTAACTTGCGTAATCAATTACGAATAAGCCAATTTTTTCACTAAATTATTTAGTTATGAACTATTTACCTTTAATTATTTCTCTTTTAAGTGGAGCTGCAGGCGGAAATCTTGCCGGCAAGTTAATGAAGAGTTTTTCCTTAGGCACATTGGGCAATTCTATTGTTGGCATTCTAGGAGGTGGGCTAGGGTCTACTATCCTTGGCAATCTTGGAATTGACACGGGCAGTGGAGCTATGGACATAGCCGGAATTCTCGGTTCGATCGCCGGAGGAGGTGTTGGAGGGGGTGTTCTAATGGCCATCATTGGGGTTATTAAGAATATGCTCAATAAGGGATAACTTTATTATTTCATGATTTAACAAAGGAAGGTAGTCGCAACTATCTTCCTTTAATTTTTTGACTAAATATGCCAAAACAACCCACATTTGAGGCATCTCAAAGACATTTTCCCATCGGAGCAGTTGTGAATGCACTCACAGTTGCCATCGGTTCTTTGATAGGTCTATTTTTCAAGCATCAAATTGATCACTCCTACCAAGGTATACTTTTTCAAGCTATAGGATTAGGAGTAATGTTGATGGGCATACAGATGGGACTAAAAGTTCCAGGCAAACACTGGGTTGTACTAATGTTAGGACTGCTCTTTGGAACACTTACAGGACTATATTTAGATCTAGTCGGGACCCTTGGAAGTATTGCTTCTCATTTGAAGGTGCTCTTTCAAGTGGAAGACCCTAATTTCAGCCAAGGTCTCGTCACCGCTTTTATAATTTTTTGTATTGGTGCAATGACTATAATAGGGTCATTGGAAGAAGGGTTGAAAGGGAATAGAACTATTATTTTAACCAAATCGGTTTTAGATGGATTTACAGCGATGTTACTTTCAGGTGCATATGGAATTGGGGTAATGTTTTCTATAATTCCTTTATTTATTTTTCAGAGTAGTATTACCATTTCAGCTTATTATTTACACCGATGGTTAAAGGAAGATGATCTTAATCTCATCTCAGGAGTTGGGGGAATTTTAATAGTTGGAATAGGATTGGAGATGCTTGAAATTAAGGACATAGCGCTGGAAGATATGTTGCCTGCATTACTCTTTGCCCCTGTAATTTATCGCATATTTGATAAATTGAACGTTATTAAACGGTTGAGTTCTTAATACTTTATTCGAAGATAGAGGGAGTAACTCATAATTTTATGGGGCATATTTTAACAGGAGAGAAATATTTCATCAAAATCGTGCACTACACGCCTTATAGCAAAGCTTATGTATTGCATATAACATTTACTTTGAACCATTGTTAATGGGAGGCACTCATACCTCTAATATATCATTTATATCTCTTAGGGAATTTCTGATTACTGGCTTCATATAACCCTTAACTATTATTTTATAACGGTATATTTTGGGGTTCATTTAATTCAACGCTCTACGTGACAAAAAAAATGGGTTGTAGCCGAGCTACAACCCATTCTATTCTAAGTTCAGAAAAAGTTACTTAGCCTTTTTCCCACCTTTTAATTCATCTTGCAGTACATCCAATTCTTCCCATTTTCCAGCTGCAGCTAAAGCCGCCTGCTCCGGCCAGGTAGTTGGGTCATGCATACGATATCTACTTCCGGCATCATGCAATAAGCCTTTGAGCTTTTCAACATCTGCTTTAGCTAAATCATCAAAGGTATGAATACCTCCTTCTTTAAGAATTTCAGAGATTTTTGGTCCTATTCCTTCAATCTTCTTCAAATCATCCGAATCACTTGGCTTTGAAGCTTTAGGGGTTTCTTCCTTTTTTGCTTCCACTTTCTTAGCGGTTTCAACCTTTGACTTTTCCTCTTCTTGATTGACCAATTGTCGCTTAAGATCTTCAAATACATCCAACTCACCCAAGGTAGTTCTTTCTATTTTAGGAAGAGCTATTTGGGGCGTCTTTTTAGGCCTGGATGGCTTCTTCGCCCTTTCCTCTTTTCTAGTATCCTTAGATTCGATGCCCGCTTCTTTATTTATGTCTTCTAAATATCTCAAATGAGAAACTAAAATACGTTTATCATCTCGATTGAATTCAATAACTTTTACAGGTAAGGACTCATCTACTTTAGCAAGACTTCTATCTTCCTTTCGAATATGGTTAATCGGGGCAAATGCTTCCAATCCATAAGGTAACTGAACAATGGCCCCTCGATCTTCCACCTTCAAAACAGTAGCTTCATGGTAGGAACCAACAGGGAATACTTTTTCAAATGTATCCCAAGGATTCTCTTCCAACTGTTTATGACCTAAGGACATCTTTCGCTTATCCTTGTCTATATCCAGTATAACCACATCAATGTTCTCCCCAACTTTAGTAAATTCAGAAGGATGAGAAAAACGTTTCAACCAAGACAAATCTGATATGTGAATCATACCTCCGATACCTTCTTCTAACTCAACAAACACACCATACGGGGTCAAATTCATCACCTCGCCGGAATGTCTACTTCCGATAGGATATCTAGTATCAATATCAGACCATGGGTCAGGAGTAAGTTGCTTTATACTCAATGACATTTTGCGTTCTTCTCGGTCTATGGTAACAATCTTTGTTTCCACTTCTTGTCCCAAAGTAAAGTATTCCCTTGCGTTGATGGGTTGATTGCTCCAAGTTACTTCCGAAACATGGATCAAACCTTCTACACCGGGAGTAATCTCCATAAAGGCACCATAATCTTCAATGTTTACGATCTTTCCTTTAACCGTAGACCCTTCTTTTACATCCTCTGCCAACATTTCCCAAGGATGGGGTTGTAATTGTTTAAGTCCGAGTGAGATCCTCTTTTTCTCTTGGTCAAAGTCCAATACTACGACATTGAGCACTTGATTCAATTCAAGGACATCGGAAGGGTGTGTAGTTCTTCCCCAAGAAATATCTGTTATATACAATAAACCGTCTACACCTCCAAGGTCCATAAATGCACCAAAGTCAGTAATATTCTTAACAGTTCCTTCCAAGACTTGGCCAACCTCCAATTGTTTGATAATCGCTTCTCGCTGCTCAGCCAAATCACTTTCAACAAGTGCTTTATGAGATACAACAGCATTCTTAATCGCTTCATTAATTTTAACGACCTTAAATTCCATTGTTTTACCCAGATAGGAATCGTAATCAATAATAGGCTTGACGTCTATCTGTGATCCCGGCAAGAATGTCTCAAGCCCACCACAGTCAACGATGAGTCCACCCTTAGTCTTGTTTATAATGTGTCCATTAATTATGGTTCCATTTTCATAAGAATCAACAAGGGCTTCCCAAGCCTTAAGTAATTTGGCTTTCTTTCTAGATAAGATTAACCTTCCCTTTTCATCTTCTAATTGTTCTACATAAACATCTACATAGTCACCTGGTTTAAGATCCGGTGTATCTCGAAATTCAGAGACCGAAACCAATCCATCGGATTTGTAATTAATGTTAAGAACAACATTACCTTTGTTCATACCAATAACAAGACCTTTTACGATCTCGCCTTCGGTAACTTGAGTAAATACGCTGGAATACGCTTTTGTAAAATTACTTTTCTCCTCATCCGTATAAGGCAACTTATAATCATTTCCTTGATCCCAGTCAAATTCATCATGTGGGCCTTTATCCACGGGCACATAAACAGGTTTTTCTTCTACCACCTCTTCTACTGCTACAACTTCTTCGTTTGCCACTTGTGCTGTAGATTCTTGATTTTCTGCAACTTCCGGATGTTCTTCTTGGTGAGTGATTTTCTCTTCTGACATATTAGTCTAAATGTTTGTATGTGCATGCGTCCACGCACAGAGGTTCTAAATTAATTTAAGGGCACAAAGGTACGCTTATTTTGAACGACACTGGTAATTTATTCTTATATAAATTCAATTTGGATTCTCATTTGCGTTTAAGGTCCAATCAAAAGGCTAGCTTAGCAAAAAAATGAAATTATTTTCAAATTGGCTAGGGACTTTACTCCTTTTAACACACGGTATCATCTACTAATGAAGCAGATCGAACAAGGATAATTGTGATTATACTTTGCTTAACCTATTGGTCATAATAAAAAAATAAAGCGCGTCATCATTGCTAACAACACGCTTTAACCCTAAAATATATCTCACATTATTATGTCACAACATTATTACTATTGCATTAACACCATTTTTCTGCTTTGTACTCCCCACTTTGTTCTTACGGTATATATGAAAATGGCAGATTGAGACTGGAGGTCTCTTCGATCAATTTTTATATCTTGCTTACCTTTATCCATCTGCTGTAGCCTACTCCATACAATTTTACCGGTCAAGTCTTGAATAGTAAGCTCCACTTCCCCATTTTCAGGCAAATAAATAGGAATCTGGGTAGTAGCATCAAATGGATTGGGGATATTTTGCTCTACTCTAAATTTATAATTTTGTGTTTTAGAGATACCTTCAATAGATCTAACACTTCCATCGCTCATATATAGTTCATTTTGAAATCCATCAGACCTTGATTGGATTAGAGGTATTTCAGGTGACGAAACCAACGATTTCATACTAAA
>JALSTN010000270.1 GCA_026983735.1 Saprospiraceae bacterium
CAAGTGGAACGTATCCAGTAGGTCAGCACATGTTGCAGTACTATGTAGAGGATGGCTGTGGCAACGTAGGCGTATGCAACTTGCTGTTCGAAGTGAAGGACTGCAAGAAGCCGACACCGTATTGTGAAGACGGGGTGGTCACGGTATTAATGCCATCTAGTAAATCTGTTCAGATCTGGGCATCTGACTTTAATCTGGGAAGTTTTGATAATTGCACGAAGAAAGAGGACTTAATTTTCTCCTTCTCTTCCGATACTACGGAAAAGTCAAGAATTTTCACATGTGATGATTTAGGATCCTCAAGTGTTCAGATGTGGGTAACAGATGAAGCCGGCAATCAGGATTATTGTGAAGTATTTATTGATATTCAAGACAATAATGATGTATGTGGAAATGGTGCCAGTGTTAATATAGGCGGACGTGTTTCTTCGATCAATCGCCAAATTGGCATCGAAGGAGTAGAGGTCAATGTCATAGACTCTAATGGAGTAGCGACGATGCATCCTACCCTGACAAATGGCTCTTTCTTGTTTAAGAATATGTCTAAAGGCCAAGACTATATTATTGCTCCTTCAAAAGATGATGATCCACTTAATGGAGTTAATACTCGTGATCTTGTGGCGATTCAACAGCATTTGTTAGGCAAGAGAGTATTTACAGAACCATATCAGTACATAGCAGCAGATGTAAATAATAATCGCAAGGTGTCTAGTGGAGATATACTGGCTCTACGAAAGCTGATTTTAGGGAAGGTCTCCGGATTTGGCGCTTTTGATAATAAGTCTTGGAGGTTTGTTGACCAATCCTTTACTTTTGTAGATCCTCTATACCCGTGGCCATTTAAAGAGCGTATCGAGTATGAAAAGATTGCCTCAAGTAAGATGAAAACCAATTTTAATGGTATTAAGATTGGTGATCTTACCGGAGATGTAAATCTACTGGGTAACACTCCTAGGGGTAAAGGAGCTCCTCTTCATCTGTATGCTCCTAATCAAATACTGGAAGAAGGAGACATTTACTCTATGAGTTTGAAAACAAGAGATAAAGGAACCATTGCCGGCCTGCAACTTTCTTTGAAGTTTGATCCTAAGTACTTTGAGTTTGTAGAATTCAAGAGTGGATTATTAGAGTTAGACCCATCTAGTTTTGGTATGAAATCGTTGAGAGACGGAGTTGTATTACTTAGCTGGAGTAATGCGGTTGGTGTCGAGATGTCAAGTGAAGACCTTGTGACACTCGTCTTTAAGGTCAGATCTAAGTGTTCGAGTGCCGAAGTACTTCATCTTACACAAAAATTCTTGAGTGCGGAAGCCTATACACCGGCATTAGAAGTGAGAAAGGTAGATTTGACTTTTGGTGGACAGGAAGTTGCGTTATTGCAGAATACGCCGAATCCATTCAAAAAACAAACTACGATTGGGTTTGTCCTACCAAGGGAAATGCCGGTAACATTAACCGTTTACAATATGAATGGAAAGGTGCTATACGTGAAGAACTTGGTGGCCTTTGGTGGATATAATCATGTCGATATTAGAAATGAAGAATTGGATGGAGCAGGGGTATTTTATTATGAATTAACAGGGGTAGATTTCACGAAGACGAGGAAGATGATTTTGATACGTTAATAACCAAAACTCATTATAGAAAAAGGGGATACTTGGATGTATCCCCTTTTCTTTAGAGTTTAATTCTTAATATATACGAAGTACATTAAAATTATAATTCATTATACCAACTAAAAACGCATAATACATGTCATTTGAGATAACTGGAAAATTACATAAGAAATTCGATACAGAGCAAAAAACAGCTACATTTAGTGCCCGTGAATTTGTGATATATACGGAGCAAGAGCAGTATCCTCAATACATTAAGTTCCAATTAACACAGGATAGATGCAGCCTTATTGATGCATTGGAAGAGGGGAAGCCAACAAAAGTATACTTTGATTTAAGAGGAAGAGAGTGGCAAGGTAAGTATTTTACTAATCTCAATGCTTGGAAGGTCGAGCAGGTTGCGTCCAATGACGGTACACCTTCAGGTATTAGTAGTAATGACACTACGGGCACAAGTGATACTCCTTTTCCGACATTGTCCGATGCCCCTTCGACCTCTGAAGGAGACGAATTTGAGGATGACTTACCTTTTTGAGCCAATCCATTAGTAGACAATGGTACGCTTCTGGAATAGAGTGGGGAAGAAGGGGAATCCCAGATATTGACAAGGAGTATTCAATTGGTAGTTCACCCAAACCCTGCAGTAGAATTTGTAGTGAGGTGCTTTTTGACAATAAAAGAAGGTATTTCGCCGAGGAGTCATAGCGGGCTATGACGACGAGGAGAAATGCTTGATTATGAAGTCAAAATGCGCCGCAGTAGAAGATCAGCCCGGAGTTAATGGAAAACCATAATTTACAATATAAGCAAAGATAAAATAATACCCTATCGATAGAAAAGCTAACTCGGAAATAATTTGCACAAGATGATGCAAAATATACCTTATCAGTATTATATACATAGTTCAAAAAAGGGTCTAATGCAGGGTTTGGGTTTAAGAGTAAGAGCTATTGGGGAAACCATGGTCCTTTATTTTTTGACTGTAAAAATAATGGTTTAAAAATTAGTAGCTATTTGTATTTTTAAATTTGTCCCAAGGAGTAGTCTTGTAGTGTCCCTCAGCGAAATATTGGCTGATTAGCTTGAAGGTTTTGGCATTTTGATAGCCGGGAATAGGCTGGATTACTTTCCAGTTCTCATCTAAAAATACAATAGTAGGGAAACTCAGTTTACCAAAAGTTATGGCAGCAGCTAGTTCATGATAGCCTCTTCTTCCGGAAGGGACATATCTATATTCTTTTTCGTTTATGTGAATCGGCTCCTTATACTCTGCATCAAAGCGAATAGGGTAATAATGTTCATTGATATATTGCGCCACCTCTTTTTGTTGGAATGTATTTTTATCCATCCTTTTACACCAGCCACACCATTGTGTATATACATCTACTACAATCATCCGTTTTTCAACCTTGGACTTAGCAAGGGCTTGTTCCCAAGTTAACCAGTGTATCTTGTTGTCCTGAGCTAAAATCGTTTTACTTCCTAGGACTAAGAAGAGAAGCAGTAAAGTAAAACTGGTATTTTTATTCATGATCATAGACGTCTTAATCTAAAACTTTTGTCTGGTGATTGAAAAAGTAATCTCCTCTTAACAACAATCGGTTCTATAGATTAGTAATGCAAATAAACAACATTTAAACCATTTAACGGGGCAAAAGGTGTTCCGAAAGTGAATTTTATAAAAATTTTAACAATTTGGCTGGTAAGGTACGCTTCAATATATATAGCAAAATCATAATATAGTTGGGATAAATGCGTTCTTAGTGGAATTGGATATTCTTAGATTATCTTCATGTATCGTTTTAGATGCAGGGGTGGAGGGTACAATTCGTCATTTCATTGTCATGGCGGTTTTTAATGAGAATCGACACATTTGGCAATTTCATACCAAAGCATATATAAACACATTCTAATGCAGGTTTTGTTATTGTTAAATTGGATATTTGGAAGTTTGTACTAATCGTATTAGACGGTTTTTAGAAAAGGGACGTAAAGGGAGAGGAAGACTCATTTCTTGAAATAATACAAGGAAAAAATATAAGAGTTACAGGCTACACTTTTAGGAAATGATTACATTTGCGCAAATAAAAATTAAAATCATGTATGCACCTACCAAGCGACAAGAAAAGACTTATACGGTCGATGAGTTCATGCAAAAATTAGAGCAGAGATACCCATTGCAGAAGAATTATCTTCAAGCCGTTCGTGAGTTTATGGAAGTTGTCATTCCATTTATCAATTCAAATCCCAAATATCATGGGTATAAGTTACCGGAGCGACTCGTTGAACCGGATCGACTAATTTCATTTAGAGTATCCTGGACAGATGAAAAAGGAGAAATCCATGTCAATAAGGGATACAGAGTTCAGTTTAATCAGAACATTGGTCCATATAAAGGAGGATTGAGATTTCATCCTACTGTAAATGAAGATATTCTTAAATTTTTGGGGTTTGAGCAAGTCTTTAAAAACAGTTTAACCACTTTGCCAATGGGAGGAGCCAAAGGAGGATCTGATTTTGATCCAAAGGGGAAGACAGACAATGATATAATGCGATTTTGCCAAGCATTTATGTTGGAACTATATAAGTATATAGGGCCTGACAGGGATGTTCCTGCAGGTGATATTGGTGTTGGAGGAAGAGAGATAGGTTATTTATATGGGCAGTATAAGAAGATCACCCAACAGCATGTAGGCGTATTGACCGGAAAGGGGCTTTCTTTTGGAGGGAGTTTGATTCGGCCGGAAGCTACCGGTTATGGGGCGGTTTACTTTGCTGGAGAGATGTTTAATAGGCAAGGATGGGAATTTGAAGGAAAAAAGTGTTTAGTTTCCGGGTCCGGCAATGTTGCTCAATATGCGACGGAGAAGCTCATTGATTTAGGAGCAAAGGTAGTTTCAATGTCTGACTCCAACGGGACTGTTTTTATGCCGGAGGGAATGACAAGGGAGCAATGGGAATGGATGATGATATTAAAGAATGAGCGAAGAGGGCGTATAGAGGAACTTGCCGAACATTTTGGATTTGTCTATCTGGAAGGGCAGCGACCATGGGGAATTAAAGCAGACTTTGCATTTCCTTGTGCTACTCAAAATGAGATATCACATTCAGATGCAGTACAAATGATAGAAAATGGTGTTAAAGCAGTTGTTGAGGGCGCCAATATGCCGGTAGAATTAGAAGCAGTTCATCTATTTCATAATAAAGGAGTACTCTATGCCCCGGGAAAAGCATCTAATGCAGGTGGTGTTGCGATATCAGGTTTAGAAATGACCCAAAATTCAATGAGATTGAGTTGGACGAGAAAGGAGGTAGATGAAAAGCTTAAGGATATCATGCGTGACATTCATGATCAATGTGTCAAGTATGGGGCTGAGGCACAGGATAATTCTGTTAACTATGTAAAGGGTGCTAATATTGCAGGTTTTGTAAAGATTGCAGATGCATTAATCACTCAAGGTGTGGTCTAATGTAATAGATGCATGGTACTTCACCCGCGGACCTATTGAATGAATTTATCTTAGGTGCTTGATTCATTGGCAAACTTAGTTTGAAATTACAGTGGCAATAGTTCACCATTAGATGAACATATTGTTCATGGAGTGAGTTTGTGTATAATACAGAGATGCCCTTTAGAGCGAATTTTATTTTAATGTACCGTTTTAGCAGTGCCAATAACCTATTACCTACTAGAGAGTATTTTCAAGAGTCATTTAGTATTGACCGATCTAAGTTGTTAGAACTCATTAATGGGAGGAATGCGGCGAGTCATAGTTTACGATTACAGAAAATACTAGAAGTCATAAGTAGTAAGGGTAGGAGGTAGAATTTAGGGAGTTCTTTCCGTTCATTTTATGGGTCAAGAGCAAAGAGAATATGGATTAGATTAGGTATGAAAAATTAAAGAAGAGAAACAATTAAAATTTTTTTCATTTTTTCTAATATTAAATCCAAAAAAATAGTACCTTTGCGTTCACTTTTGAGGGGGAGGATAAAAAAGAGGAGATTTAGGGCATTAAACAGCGGCTAAACAAAGGTGTCGGCCAGAGTGAATATTGAAGTAATGCCAATGTAGCTCAGTTGGTAGAGCAGCTGATTTGTAATCAGCTGGCCGGGGGTTCGAGTCCCTCCATTGGCTCATGAAAAGAAGAGGGGGCGCGCCGGAGTTGGAGAGCCGGGCCAGACTGTAAATCTGGTGACTACGTCTGAGTAGGTTCGAATCCTACCGCCCCCACAATTCAATTATTGAAAAATTGGCTTTTTGGTAATAAGCGGGAGTAGCTCAGTTGGTAGAGCATCAGCCTTCCAAGCTGAGGGTCGCGGGTTCGAGTCTCGTCTCCCGCTCTTTTTTCCTCTTAGCAATAGAGGTTAACCAGAGAGTAAAATCTCTTAGTTGCCAATGTAGCTCAGGGGTAGAGCACTTCCATGGTAAGGAAGGGGTCGGGGGTTCAAATCCCTTCATTGGCTCAATGTATTCGGATTCAGACAATCAAAATATCATTAAAATTTTTAAAAATGGCAAAAGAAACTTTTAAGAGGGACAAACCGCACGTCAATATTGGTACGATTGGTCACGTTGACCACGGTAAAACTACATTGACGGCAGCTATTACTTATGTGCTTTCAGCAGATGGACTTGCAGAGAAAGCGGATTACGATTCAATTGACTCAGCACCTGAGGAGAAAGAAAGGGGGATCACTATCAATACTGCACATGTGGAATATGAAACAGCGAACAGGCACTACGCGCACGTTGATTGCCCGGGTCACGCTGATTATGTAAAGAACATGGTAACTGGGGCAGCTCAGATGGATGGCGCTATATTAGTCGTAGCAGCCACTGATGGTCCTATGCCTCAAACGCGCGAACACATATTGTTAGCTCGTCAGGTAGGGGTGCCAAAGATTGTAGTATTTATGAATAAAGTGGACTTAGTGGATGATGAAGAAATGCTTGAGCTAGTTGAGATGGAGGTTCGTGAGTTGTTAGATCAATACGGATTTGATGGAGACAATGCAAGTATTATTCAAGGGTCAGCTCTTAAGGCACTTGAAGGAGATGCCGCGGCACAAAAAGCAATCCAAGATTTGATGGATGCAGTTGATGCTGATGTACCTGAACCACAGCGTGTCACTGACAAACCTTTCTTAATGCCGGTAGAGGATGTATTCTCTATTACTGGAAGAGGAACAGTTGCTACTGGAAGGATTGAGAGAGGGGTTATCAATGTATCTGACCCGGTAGAGATCGTAGGTCTTCAGAAGGAAGGAGAGAAAGCTATGACTTCAGTTGTGACAGGAGTTGAGATGTTCCGTAAGATTCTTGATCGAGGAGAGGCTGGTGATAATGCAGGACTTTTGTTGAGAGGTATTGACAAGTCAGACATCAAGCGTGGTCAAGTAATTTGTGCACCAGGTACAATCAAACCACATAAGAAATTTAAAGCTGAGGTATATATTCTAAGTAAAGATGAAGGTGGAAGACATACTCCATTCTTCAACGGATATCGACCACAGTTTTACTTTAGGACAACAGATGTTACGGGAGACTGTAAGCTTCCTGATGGAGTAGAGATGGTAATGCCAGGAGATAATGTTACTTTGGAAGTAGAATTAATTACTCCGATTGCGATGGAAAAGGGACTTCGATTTGCTATCAGAGAAGGTGGACGTACAGTTGGTGCCGGGCAGGTAACAGAAATCCTTGAATAATGAAAATGATCCTGAAAGGGGATTAATATGAAGTGTTAATCGCTTCAATAAATTTTTAAATAGCAATTAAGTATCCTCCATAATAGGGGGATGCTTAATGCTGTTTTAGAAACACGGGCTTAGCTCAACTGGTAGAGCGACGGTCTCCAAAACCGTAGGTTGAGGGTTCAAGTCCTTCAGCCCGTGCAAAAGGTAAAAAAATGGATAGAATAAAATTATATTTAACGGAGAGTTACAATGAATTACTTACGAAGGTGACATGGCCTTCATTAGGTCAGCTAGTCGTGACGGCAAATGTTGTATTAATATCATCATTTATCATCGCAGCACTGATATTTGGATTTGATGGTATATCAAATAAGATAATGAAGTTAATATACGGATTATCCTAAATTGGGAGGAATGGCAGCGGACGAGAAAAAAAATCAGAATATCGAAAAGGGCGATGAGCAGGAGGAAAAGAGATTAGCTCCGGATAATCATCGTTGGTATTCGCTACGTGTCATAAGTGGGAAGGAGCGTAAGATCAAGGAAATGATAGAGATGGAGGTGGAGCGTTCCGGATGGAAAGAGATTGTTTCCCAAGTATTAGTGCCTACAGAAAAGGTATATAAGATTAGAGCCGGCAAGAAAGTGATTTCAGATAGAAACATATTACCAGGATATATTTTGGTGGCTATGGACCCGGAGAGATTGAGTGGAGAGGTTATTCAGGGAATAACAACATTGCCAAATGTTATGCATTTTTTAGGAAGGGATAAGCCGATTGCGATGCAACCCTCTGAAGCTAACAGAATGTTAGGTAAGATTGATGAAAATACCGAGCAGGGCGAATCCATGATAGAGCCATTCATTGTAGGTGAGACGGTTAAGATCGTAGATGGTCCGTTTAATGAATTTGTAGGGGACATTAAGGAGGTAAATGAGGAAAAGAAAAAGTTAAAAGTAATAGTAAAGATATTTGGACGAGGTACGGAAGTAGAGCTTAACTTTATCCAAGTAGAAAAACAATCATAGTACAAAGGTTAAAATTTAAAGATATTATGGCTAAAGAAGTAGAAGGATTAATTAAAGTGATGGTTAAGGGTGGACAGGCCAATCCCTCGCCACCAGTTGGACCTGCATTAGGTGCAAAGGGTGTTAACATTATGGAGTTCTGTAAGAGATTTAATGCTAGAACTCAAGAGCAGCAAGGTAAAGTATTGCCTGTAGTTATAACTGTCTACAAGGACAAATCTTTTGATTTTGTTATCAAGACACCACCTGCTGCAATGCAATTGTTGGAGGCTTCAGGTTTAAAAAAGGGATCTTCTGTACCCAATAGAGACAAAGTAGCTAAGGTTACTTGGGATCAGGTGCGTAAAATTGCTGAGAATAAAATGGAGGACCTTAATGCATTTAAGGTTGAATCAGCAATGCGTATGGTTGCCGGGACAGCTAGAAGTATGGGTATAGAGGTTGAAGGTGTTGCCCCGTGGGAAGAATCCGTCACAACGGAAGAATAGATATTACAATTTCATAACAAGGGAGTATCCAATGTAAATGTGGATACGTTATACCTTAAAATATTTAGATATGGCAAAAAAATCAAAAAAATACCTTGCTGCTGAAGCAAAGGTAGAAGCGGAGAAGCAATACGAACTGCTCGATGCAATGCGTCTCATTAAGGAGATTAATCTCACAAAATTTGATAGTTCTGTTGATATACATGTTCGACTCGGGGTTGATCCAAGAAAACCTGATCAGGCACTGCGTGGAACTGTTAAGTTAACACATGGTACCGGTAAAGAAAAAAAGGTACTTGTTCTTTGTACACCGGATAAAGAAGAGGAAGCTAAGGCAGCTGGAGCGGATTATGTTGGATTGGATGAGTATGTACAGAAAATTCAAGATGGATGGACCGACATAGATGTAGTAATAGCCACACCAAATGTAATGGCTAAGGTGGGTAGAATTGGTAGAATTTTGGGACCTAGAGGTTTGATGCCAAATCCCAAGACAGGTACGGTTACTATGGATGTCTCGAGTGCGGTACAAGATGTTAAGAGTGGTAAAATTGCATTTCGACTAGATAAGTATGCAATAATCCACAATTCAATAGGTAGAGTATCCTTTACTCCTGAGCAATTAGCTGAAAATGCAGCAGACTTGGTTAAGACGCTTCTAAAGATGAAGCCATCGGCATCTAAAGGGACCTATATTAAGAGTATCACTACGGCTACGACGATGAGTCCGGGTGTAAAAATTAACCCTAGATCGTTTATTTAAAACCTGAAAAATCCACCTTATAATGAATAGAGCTGAAAAAAGAGAAATGGTTGCCCTTCTCAAGGAGAAGTTTGAGCAAACAGACAATATATATGTTGTTGATTCTAGTGAATTAACTGTAGAAGTTGTTAATAATATACGACGTAAGTGTCATGAGAATGACATTGAGATGCGAGTCGTGAAAAATACACTAGCCATAAAGGCATTGGAGCAAATTGAAGATAAAGAGGGATTGGATGAGTTAAAGGAGATATTTGTAGGACCATCCACTGTGATGTTGACAAAGGTCGCAAATATGCCTGCCAAAATGATAAAGGAGCTTAGAAAAGAGTTTGATAAACCTGTATTGAAAGCTGCTTATATTGATTCTGCAATGTACGTGGGAGATGATATGTTGGACATGTTGGCAAGTCTCAAATCAAAAGAAGAACTTATTGGAGACATCATATTATTGTTGCAGTCACCTGCGAAGACGGTAATCAGTTCACTCCAATCAGGATCACAAACCATTGCAGGGTTAGTTAAAGCTTTGCAGGAACGCTCTGAAAGTTAGATATCTAGTTTTTATAGCGGATAATAAATTGGCTTCCAAGCTAACGCTTTTATAAATAAATTAAAAAACACTAAAA
Source organism: Saprospiraceae bacterium (assembly GCA_026983735.1). Classification (GTDB taxonomy): domain Bacteria; phylum Bacteroidota; class Bacteroidia; order Chitinophagales; family Saprospiraceae; genus JALSTN01. The sequence goes on from JALSTN010000270.1 coordinate 10,226, forward strand.
AAATTGTAACATGGCAGATTTAAAAGCTTTTGCTGAGCAATTAGTCAACCTTACCGTAAAAGAAGTAAGTGAATTGGCTGACATTTTGAAAGAAGAGTATGGTATAGAACCTGCAGCAGCAGCTGTTGCAGTTGCAGCACCAGGTGCTGGAGCTGGAGCAGATGGTGGAGCAGCTGAAAAGACCGAATTCGACGTAATACTTAATTCGGCAGGTGCCGCTAAGTTGAAAATTGTAAAAGAAGTTAAGACATTACTAGGTCTAGGACTAAAGGAAGCCAAAGAATTGGTGGACTCTGCCCCTGCTCCATTGAAGCAAGGACTCCCTAAAGACGAAGCGGAAGCCATCAAGGCAGCTTTAACTGAATTGGGTGCTGAAGTTGAATTGAAGTAATCATAAGGGAATACTTCATACATATGACCATTGGTTTTTTAACCAATATTCATGTTTTAAGCTTAACCGAAAGACGAGGTTCCTTCGGTTAAGCTATTTATCGTTTGTAGCGCGGGTAATCGACGAATACCTATTATAATTTTAAAAATCTTCATCACATGGCTATATCTAACGAAGTTGCAACTTCAACTGGGAAAAGACATAAATTTGGTAGAATTAAATTATCTACCGAATATCCTGATTTACTTGAAATTCAACTCAAATCTTTTAAAGAGTTTTTTCAATTGGAAACAACTCCGGAGAATCGATATTTTGAGGGTTTATTCAGAGTATTTCAAGAGAACTTTCCGATTACCGATGCTCGAAATATATTTGTATTAGAGTTTTTGGATTATTTTATTGATCCTCCTCGTCATGGTATGGATGAATGTATGCAACGCGGACTAACATACAGCGTACCGTTAAAAGCTAAATTAAGACTTTCCTGTAATGATGAAGAACACGAGGAGTTTGAGACAATTGTCCAAGATGTATTTCTTGGGAATATACCTTACATGACCCCAAAGGGTACCTTCATAATCAATGGTGCAGAACGAATAGTTGTTTCTCAATTACATCGTTCTCCCGGAGTATTTTTTAGCCAAAGTTTTCACCCTAACGGAACCAAAATTTACTCTGCAAGGGTAATTCCTTTTAAGGGAGCTTGGATGGAATTTTCTACGGATATTAATATGGTCATGTATTCTTACATAGACCGAAAGAAAAAATTTCCAGTCACGACCTTGCTCAGAGCAATTGGATTTAGTTCAGATAAAGAGATTTTGGATTTATTTGGTCTTGCTGAGACCATAAAGGTTACTAAGGCGGGGATGAAACGCGCGATCGGTCGAAAGTTGGCTGCACGTGTATTAAAGACTTGGTCAGAGGATTTTGTTGATGAGGATACTGGAGAGTTAGTTACAATTGAACGAAACGAAATCATTTTAGAGCGAGATACTGTTCTTGATGAGGACAATGTGGAATTAATCATTTCTTCCAATGTAGAGGAGGTAATACTTCAGGTTGAGGATATTGATGAAGATTATACGATAATTTATAATACCCTTCAAAAGGATCCCACTAGTTCGGAGATTGAGGCCGTTCAACACATCTATCGTCAACTTAGAGGTACAGATCCACCAGATGATGAGACAGCGAGAGGGATTATTGATAAATTATTCTTCTCTGATAGAAGATATAACCTTGGGGAGGTCGGTCGATATAAAATTAACAAAAAACTGGGTCTTGATATTTCAATTGAAACTCAGGTTCTGACGAAAGAAGATTTTCTTTCTATTATAAACTACTTGATTGGATTAATTAATCAAAAGCATGAGCTGGATGATATTGATCATTTATCTAACAGAAGGATACGAACGGTAGGAGAACAGCTTTATGCACAGTTTGGTGTGGGGCTTGCGCGAATGGCTCGTACAATCCGAGAGCGAATGAATGTTAGAGATAATGAGGTATTTACTCCAATTGATTTAATTAATGCGAGGACGTTATCTTCTGTAATTAATTCTTTTTTTGGGACCAGTCAGTTATCTCAGTTTTTAGATCAGACAAATCCATTGTCTGAGATTACGCATAAAAGGAGAATCTCAGCTTTAGGACCTGGTGGTTTATCTCGTGAACGTGCCGGATTTGAGGTACGTGACGTACATTATTCTCACTATGGAAGACTTTGTACTATTGAGACACCTGAGGGACCTAATATTGGTTTGATTTCAACCTTATGTGTGCATTCAAAGGTCAATAGAATGGGATTTCTAGAGACACCTTACCGCAAGGTAGAAGATGGCAAGGTGCTAATGGAGACGGTCGAATACTTATCGCCTGATGCAGAGGATTACAAGAGAATTGCACAAGCCAACGCTTCAATAGATGAAAAGGGGACCTTTTTAACTGATCGGGTCAAATGCCGTGAACATGGAGAATTTCCTGTCTTACCACCGGAGGAAATCGATTATATGGATGTTGCCCCAAATCAGATTGTTGGGGTGTCTGCATCATTAATTCCTTTTTTGGAGAATGACGATGCAAACCGTGCTTTGATGGGATCTAACATGCAGCGTCAGGCTGTTCCACTTGTACAGCCCCATTCACCTATCGTAGGTACCGGAATGGAGGCAAAGGTTGCTAGAGATTCGAGGATGATGATAAATGCGGAGGGACCTGGAGTAGTGGAGTATGTAGATGCTAATGAAATCATAATTAGATATGATCATTCAGAGGAGGATCAATTGGTTTCTTTTGAGGATAATGTAAAGACCTATAAGCTTAAGAAATTTTTTAGAACTAATCAAGGAACTTGTATCAATCTTAAACCCATTGTTCGAAAAGGCGATAGAGTTGAGGAAGGCTCTATACTTTGCGATGGTTATGCTACTGAAAAGGGTGAGCTAGCTTTAGGTCAAAACTTGAAAGTTGCCTTTATGCCTTGGAAAGGGTATAATTTTGAGGATGCCATCGTACTTTCAGAGAGAGTAGTACGCGAAGATGTTTTCACATCTATACATATTGAGAGTTTTGATCTTGAAGTTAGAGAGACCAAACTAGGAGAAGAGGAACTGACGAATGATATTCCAAATGTCAGTGAGGAAGCGACTAAAGACTTGGATCAGGATGGAATCATTAGGGTTGGTGCTTGGATAAAGGAAGGGGATATATTGATTGGAAAAATTACCCCTAAAGGAGAGACTGATCCCACCCCCGAAGAGAAGTTGTTACGTGCGATATTCGGTGATAAGGCCGGGGATGTGAAGGATGCATCTCTAAAAGCTCCACCTTCTACTCGAGGAATTATCATTGGTACCCGATTGTTTGCCAGAGCGAAGAAGGATAGTTTTTTGAAGGAGCAGGAAAAGGTACAGTTAAAGCATCTAGAGGATTCTCATTCTGAGAATCTTAATGAGTTAAAAATTAAGCTCATTGATAAGCTTAATAAAATTGTAGGGGGAAATGTTACATCGGGGATTAAGTCAATATATGGGGATGATTTAGTGGCTAAAGGAGTAAAGTTGACCCGTTCGGTATTACAGAATATTGAGTTTGCACATGTCGAACCTGCTAACTGGGTAAACGATGAGCATAAGAATGCGTTAATCGCTAGATTGTTGCACAATTATAACATTAAGGTCAACGAGGAAATTGGTAGCTATAAGAGAGAGAAATTTAATATTAGTATTGGAGATGAATTGCCAACCGGAGTGCTCAAGTTAGCGAAGGTTTATCTTGTTAAAAAGCGAAAACTTAAAGTAGGGGACAAGCTAGCAGGGCGACATGGTAACAAGGGAATTGTATCTAAGATCGTTCGTTTGGAGGATATGCCATTCTTGGAAGATGGAACACCTGTTGATATTGTACTTAATCCGTTAGGGGTACCTTCACGGATGAACTTAGGACAGATTTTTGAAACTGTTTTAGGATGGAGTGGAGAAAAACTTGGTGTGAAATATGCCACTCCTATTTTTGATGGTGCATCGATGGATCAAATTGGTGAACTGATTGAGAATGCGGGGTTACCTCACTTGGGTCAAACTTACTTATACGACGGGGAGACAGGGGATAAGTTTCACCAACAGGCTACAGTAGGAGTGATCTATATGATAAAGCTGTCCCATATGGTAGATGACAAGATGCATGCTCGGTCTATTGGGCCTTACTCTTTGATAACACAGCAGCCCCTTGGAGGAAAAGCTCAGTTTGGAGGGCAGAGATTTGGAGAGATGGAAGTGTGGGCCTTAGAGGCATTTGGAGCTTCTAATATTTTAAGAGAGCTATTGACGATTAAGTCAGATGATGTTATCGGAAGGGCGAAAGCTTATGAGGCTATTGTCAAAGGTAAGGTGTTACCTGAGCCACATATTCCGGAATCATTTAATGTATTGATAAAGGAATTGCAAGGGCTGGCCCTTGACATTAAGTTTGAATAGTCCAAGGCCTTTCGTATTATTTATTTACATCAATCCACAATTACAACAATATGGCATTTAGAAAGAATAATGAAAAAGCGAGAAAGGAGTTTAATTCTGTTACTATTAAGCTGGCTTCTCCTGACTTGATTCTCAAACGTTCACACGGTGAAGTTTTAAAGCCTGAAACCATTAATTATCGCTCTTATAAGCCGGAGAGAGATGGTCTATTTTGTGAAAGAATTTTTGGGCCGGTTAAAGATTATGAGTGTTATTGTGGGAAGTACAAGCGAATACGATATAGAGGTATAGTTTGTGATAAATGTGCGGTAGAGGTTACTGAAAAGAAAGTAAGGCGCGAGCGAATGGGACATATTAAGTTAGTAGTTCCCGTCGTACATATATGGTTCTTCAGGTCTTTACCTAATAAAGTCGGATACTTATTAGGCCTATCCTCAAAAAATGTATCTGCTGTTATTTATTATGAAAAGTATGTAGTCATTCAGCCTGGTGTAAAGGAAGCCGAAGGTGTTGCCAAGATGGATTTGCTTACAGAAGAGGAGTATTTTGAGGTACTAGAAAGCTTACCGGCAGGTAATGCGCAATTAGATGATGCAGATCCCAATAAGTTCATTGCGAAGATGGGGGCAGAAGCCTTATACGACTTATTGACAGATATGGACTTGGATCTTCTTTCGTATGAATTGAGACATAAGGCAGCTACGGAGACTTCACAACAAAGAAAATCTGAAGCGCTTAAGCGTCTTAGAGTAGTAGAAGCTTTTAGAGAGGGAATGCGCAGAGAAGAAAATCATCCGGAATGGATGATTATACAATATCTACCAGTGATACCTCCGGATTTAAGACCACTTGTACCGCTGGATGGTGGCCGATTTGCCAGCTCTGATTTAAATGATTTGTATAGGAGGGTAATCATTAGAAATAATAGACTGAAGAGATTGCTTGAAATTAAAGCTCCTGAAGTTATTTTGAGAAATGAGAAGAGAATGTTGCAGGAGGCGGTGGATTCACTTTTTGATAATTCGAGAAAAGCCAATGCGGTGAAAGCAGAGGGGGGACGTGCGTTAAAATCATTAAGTGATATTCTGAAGGGTAAGCAAGGTCGATTTAGACAGAATCTACTGGGTAAACGAGTCGATTATTCCGGAAGATCGGTTATTGTAGTAGGCCCCTCATTAAAATTGCACGAGTGTGGACTTCCTAAAGGGATGGCAGCAGAATTATTTAAGCCATTTATCATCCGAAAACTTATTGAAAGGGGGATCGTAAAAACAGTTAAATCAGCTAAAAAATTAGTTGATAAGAAAGATCCGGTAATCTGGGATATACTTGAAAATATTTTGAAGGGGCATCCTGTTATGCTTAATAGAGCTCCTACACTGCATAGATTGTCCATACAATCGTTTCAGCCTGTACTTATAGAAGGTAAGGCTATACAATTGCATCCACTGGTGTGTAGTGCCTATAACGCTGACTTTGATGGAGACCAAATGGCGGTCCATGTTCCATTAAGTCAACCAGCTATTTTGGAAGCACAGATGTTGATGATTGCTAGTCACAATATGTTAAATCCCCAGAACGGCACCCCAATTACACTCCCATCTCAAGATATGGTACTCGGGTTGTATTACTTGACTAAAGAGGCACATTCTAAAGGCTCTAAGAAGTTACTTGGGGAAGGGATGAGATTTTACTCTATTGAAGATGTCGTAATAGCTCACAATGAGGGTAAGGTTGATTTACATGCCGGGATTAAGCTTCGATTGAAGAACTCAGAATACCCGGAATCTTCAGATAAAAAATATGTATATGTCGATACCACTGTAGGGCGTGCTATGTTTAACGCACATGTACCGGAGGGCGTCGAGTATATAAATGAGTTGCTTACGAAAAAGAATTTGAAAAAGATTATTCGGCACATTATAGAGACCAAAGATGTACCGACCACTGCAGAATTCTTGGATAAAATCAAGAATTTAGGGTTTATTTGGGCTTTTAAAGGAGGTTTATCCTTTAACCTGGGAGATTTGATTACTCCGTCCATAAAGGAAGCAACTTTAGCAGAGGCAAGAGCTGAAGTAGATGAAGTATGGGAGCACTACAACATGGGACTCATAACAAATAATGAGCGCTATAATCAAATAATTGATAAATGGACCTTTGCTGATAATAAAATTACGGAGAACCTCATGAAGGAGCTCAGTGAGCATAAAGGAGGATTTAACTCTGTCTTTATGATGCTTGACTCCGGGGCTAGAGGATCAAAGGCACAGATTAAGCAGCTGTGTGGACTTAGAGGTCTTATGGCTAAACCTAGAAAGTCAGGTACTTCTGGAGGGGCTATTATTGAGAATCCCATCTTATCTAACTTTATCGAAGGACTTTCTGTATTGGAGTATTTTATCTCTACTCACGGTGCTCGTAAAGGATTGGCGGATACTGCTCTTAAGACTGCTGATGCCGGTTATCTGACTAGACGACTTGTGGATGTAGCGCAGGATGTAGTTATAATGGAACATGATTGTACTACCTTACGCGGAATTGAGGCAGTGGCGGTAAAAGAATCTAATAAAATTGTAGAACCTTTGGCGGACAAGATAGAGGGAAGATTTTTATTAGAAGATGTATTTCACCCTGATACTGGAGAGATGTTGTTAGCTGCCGGAGAGTACATTACTGCGGAAAAAGCCCAGGAAATAGATGCTGCAGGTATTGAGGCTGTACAACTTCGTTCTGTTTTGACTTGCGAATCAGATAGAGGTGTTTGTGTTAAATGTTACGGAAAAAATTTAGCTACAGGTCGTATTGCTGAAGTCGGGGATGCAGTCGGCATCATTGCTGCTCAAAGTATTGGAGAGCCGGGTACACAGCTAACTCTACGTACTTTCCACGTGGGAGGGGTTGCATCAGTATCTAAATCAGAATCAGAAGTCGCTGCTAGTGCAGATGGGATACTGGAATTTGAAAATATCAAAACGGTAGACCAAGAGCAAGATGGGAAGACGAACACAATCGTTATCTCTCGTTCAGGAGAAATACGGATACTTGATCCTAAGACTAAAAAGGTATTGAGTCATAATCATATACCTTACGGATCATTCATTCATTTTAAAGATGGTGCTAAGATTAAGCGCGGAGAAGTAATCTGCGAGTGGGATCCATTTAATGCTTTGATTATATCGGAATTTGGAGGAATCATCCAGTTTGAGGATATTGAGGAAGGTGTGACATACAGAGTAGAGAAGGATGATCAAACCGGATATACAGAGCGGGTAATAAAAGAGGCAAAGGGACGAGGTAAGAAGAAACTACCTAGTGTCCATATAGTCAGTCCTTCTGGAGAAGTTATAAAAACCTATTCATTGCCTGTCGGGTCTTATATTGTGATTAATGAGGGGGATGAAGTAAATATAGGGCAGGTCTTGGCCAAGATTCCTCGGAATTTAGGTGGGATTTCTGATATTACCGGTGGTTTGCCACGGGTTACAGAATTATTTGAAGCACGTAACCCTTCCAATCCGGCAGTTATCTCTGAGATTGAAGGGCTAGTCAAATTTGGCAAGATAAAGAGAGGTAAGCGTGTTGTTGAGGTAGAAAATGAGCGGATAGGCCAAGTTAAGAAATATCTTATCGCTCTATCTAAGCATATTTTGGTGCAAGAAGGGGACTTTGTACGTGCAGGGGATCGTTTAACCGATGGAGCCATTGCACCTGTAGATATTTTGAGTATAAAAGGACCCTTCGCTGTTCAAAGTTATTTGGTTCATGGTGTTCAAGAAGTATATCGTTCTCAGGGGATTACAATCAATGATAAACACATCGAAGTAATCGTACGTCAGATGATGAGAAGAGTTCAAATACTTGACCCGGGAGATACCAAGTTTTTGGAAGGGGAAGCAGTTGATAAGATAGAATTCTTTAAAGAAAATGATCGTATATTTGATGTTAAGGTAATTGTAGATGCCGGTGGGTCCGAGAAATTGAAGCCTGGACAGCTTGTGACATTGAGGGAGCTTAGAGATGAAATTTCTTTTCTAAAGAGAAACGACAAGAAGCTGCCCAAATGGAGAGATGCAATTAATGCTACTTCCAAGCCTACCCTTGAGGGAATCACCAGATCATCTCTTGGTGTTCAATCATGGATATCAGCTGCATCTTTCCAGGAGACGACCAAAGTCCTTAGCATGGCTGCTATTGCAGCGAAAAAGGATCATTTGATGGGGTTAAAGGAAAATGTGATTGTAGGGAAGCGGATTCCCGCAGGAACGGGTATGAAGCAGTTCAATAATCTCTTTGTATGGTATAAGGATGATTTGCCTCCGGTGGAAACCACGACAGAGGTAGTTCAAGAAGTTAAAGAAGAATAGGAGTGCTTCCTTTTACTTGATGGAAATACATATCAAAAAGCGTCACTTGAATACTGTTCAAATGACGCTTTTTTGATATTAAGGAGTGAAGAACATGAGAAGATATTTTCCATTAAAGCATAAAATATACGCAGAGTAGGCCTATACCACCTAAGACTATTGCATATGGGAAAGCCATTTTGACCATTTTCCCATATGAAAGTCGTATTAAAGGTGCAAGAGAAGAAGTTAATAGAAAGAGGAATGCAGCTTGTCCATTGGGAGTTGCGACGCTAGGTAAGTTGGTTCCGGTATTTATAGCTATAGCTAGCTTTTCATATTGATTTCTTGTGATTTCATTTGCATTAAAAGCGGCCTGGACCTCATTGATATAGACTGTGGCAACAAATACATTGTCACTAATAGCCGAAAGTATTCCATTGGCGATGTAAAAAATTGTAGGTTGGGAGGATGCATCTAATGTTAGAGCCCACTGAATAATGGGTTTAAATAAATGTTGGTCATGAATCATTGCCACGATAACAAAAAACACAACTAATAATCCTGTAAATGGCAATGCTTCCTCAAATGCATGTCCTATTTGGTGTTCATCTGTCATCCCCATGAAGGCTGTTTGAAATATTAGTAATCCTAGCCCAATAAGCCCTACAGGAGCGAGGTGAAGTCCTAGCCCTATAATTAATAGGAACATGGCTACACCTTGAATTCTTAAATGATATTTTTGTTTTGATGTACGTTTTTTGTCTTGCAACAGGGTGTAGTTATAGATGATTTTTTGAGCAGCAATTGGCATTTTTGCCCCAAAGTCAAATAACTTGAATTTTTCGAGGATGACTGTAGTTATTAGTCCTGCAAAAAGAACAGGAATCGAAACAGGAGCCATTTTTGTGAAAAACTGAATAAAGTCCCATTCCATTTTTTCTCCTATTAGTAAATTTTGCGGCTCCCCAACCAAGGTCATCACACCTCCTAAGGCAGTGCCGACTACTCCATGCATAATAAGACTACGTAAAAAGCTTCTAAACTGATCAAGCGTCTCGCCACTTAGCTGAAGTCTATCTGTTTGGTGGTCTTCATCTAGATCATATTCTCCTGAATGTACTTTATGGTAAACTCCATAGAATCCTACACCTACACTAATTAAAACTGCAGTAACAGTTAGCGCATCTAGAAAGGCAGATAACAAGGCGGCAAGAATGACAAATACCAATGAGAGTTTTAGCTTTGACTTGACCGAGCTAAACAACCTACTAAATATATACATCAAAAGAGGCTTCATAAAGTAAATAGCTGCAACCATGAACATCAACAATAGAATTACTTCTAAATTGATGCTAACCTCTTTGTAGGCATGGCTTGGTGTTGTAAGGTTTAGGAATAATGCTTGAATAGCAATCAATCCCCCTGATACAAGAGGATAACATTTTAGAGCCATTGCTAGAGTAAATATAAACTCCCCTATAACAAGCCAAGATGTAATTGTTTTTCCAAATAGAAAGAAGGATAGTACATTTAATACCAAGAAACTTAGTATTGTGTATTTATACCAAGAAGGACTGTTGCCTAAGAAATTATGCATTTTTACTGTGATTTATATTATATGAAATGTATTTTATAATTTAATATTATGTCGGTAGGTTTATAATACAAGATACGCTCGTTTACAGAATGTTCAGGGGGAGGTAATGTAGATTTTATCAATGCTTTTATGATATGACCTGACTTGGATAGATTCTGAATCAAATAAGATGTTTTTATTGTTCTTGACTTATATGTATTGGGAAGGGATAAGCTGGATATGGATTTAGTTTGAGGGGAGACTCATTCTAATAATTCATATCCTTTTCATACCTGTTGGACGTGTGATAAGGAGATGAATGAATTTAGACATTTAATTCTTTCCTTAAAGCTGGAAGAGCTTTCAAACAAGCTTCAAAGGATGTAAAGATATGCTCTTCCGGTATCAAGTCGGGAATTATATCTATTCTCTCAAGCATATATCTAGGTTGCTTTAGGATATTAACCAAGCAAATAGCTTTCCCCTCTTGTACTAATCTGGATAAGACATCTTCTAATGCATACAGGCCGGATTGGTCAATATATTGCATTCTTCCCATTCTTATTATTATAATTGACGCATGATCCGGTATTTTTTGGGTAAGTCTTTGAAATTCACTCGTAGAACCAAAGAATAAAGGACCTTTGATATGTTTAATGTAAATATTGCTTTTTATTTCCTTGGAAAGGTTGGTTTCATCCGGCCATTTTTCTTCTTCATCCAATACTTTTATTTCAGATCTTTCAGCCATAAGATCGCCTATTTTTTTCATAAACATTAAAGAGGCTATAACTAACCCAATTCCTACGGCATAGACCAGATTCCAAACGGTAGATAGGATTAATACAGTTATCATGATGAGTACTTCAGGTAGGGGCATGTGAGGAATGGCTTTAAGTCCTTTATAATCCATTACCCCAATTCCAACTGTGATAAGTATCCCTGCCAAGACTGCTGCAGGAATTTTTGAGGCAATAGGGCCTAATGCCAGTAGGACTATAAAAAGTAGGATTGCAGCAATCATACCCGAAATTTTAGTTTTACCCCCGGCATTAATATTAACAACAGTTCGAATCGTAGCTCCGGCACCGGGAATTCCACCAAATATTGCACCAATACTATTACCTATTCCTTGGCCTATAAGTTCCTTGTTAGGTTTATGTCTTGTTTTTGTCATATTATCTGCAACGACAGAAGTAAGTAAAGAGTCAATCGCCCCCAATAAGGCTAAAGTTAAGGAAGTAAAAATATAGGGTGCGATATTATTGAAATTGAAATGGGTAAATATTGAAAAATGAGGCAATGGAAGTCCACTGGGAATTTTCTCTATAGGTCGATAATCTATGCCAAAGGCAATAGCGATTGTTGACATCACGAGTAGTGCTATTAACGTACTAGGTATGGTAGTTGTAATTCGTTTAAAACCAAAAATTATTATTATGGTCCCCATCGCTAATAAAAAGGCAGTCCAATCAATACTCTTAATAGCTCTAGGGAGTACTTTTAAAGCACCGATTACCCCTGAAGCATTTTCTACAGCAAGTGTTTGAGCTTCCTTTAAAATTTGTTCTTCTGTAATATTTTCCGCTCTATTTATTGTCTCCTTAAAATCTCGTAGCACTAGGATACCTTCTTTTTGCTCATCTCTTAAGATGCTCTCTAGTATTACCTCCTCTGCCTTCGGTTTGAATTGGTAAATATAGGCTGTATCCTCTTTTGGATAATAGCCTATAGTAGGGAGAATCTGTGTTACGAGAATAATAATTCCAATAGCGGTCATGAATCCTGAAACTACCGGATAGGGTATATATTTTATATATTTACCTAAACCGATTAACCCAAGACCAATTTGCATTAATCCAGCAACTAAGAAAACGGTTAAAATGACCGGAAGTGCTTTGTCTAAGTCCCCCTCAAATGTCGCTATGATACCTGTAATGATCACCATACTAACAGCCGTCATTGGTGCTGTAGGTCCGGATATTTGGGTGCTTGTCCCACCAAATAATGCACTGAAAAATCCTACAAATATAGCTCCATAAAGACCAGCACTTGGCCCTAATCCTGAGCTGACACCAAAAGCTAAGGAAAGGGGAAGTGCTACTATTCCAGCAGTTATCCCTCCGAGTAGGTCTCCTTTAAAATTATTGAAATTGAATGATTTTTTCATTGATTGTATGTTTTATCCGCTTTTATTTGATTTATGACAAGAAGGTCTATTTTGCCTTCTCATTTAATAACTATTTACTATACTTTAGATATGACTATTGATATTTAAAGTTAACTTATTGTTCTTAGATAAAGGAATGATGTATCAGATGTAAATGCCCTTTTTAATTTGCTTACTATTCTAGAATTGCAATGGGGCACTTCAATAGGTTAACCTTGTTCCTCTCCAAAAGGTTAATCGTTTACTTTCTTTGAAGAGAGGTATCACTCCTATTTTAATTGGTTAATCCAAAAATTCAACTTTACCTGTAGATACATCATACATGGCTCCTGCGATTTGGATTTGTTGCTGAAGGTGCATCTCTAATAAAATCGAACTTTCTTGTAGAATTTGCTCACAGCTGACCTTGACATTTAAAGAAGCAACTTCATTTATATAGCTTGGATTCTTAGAGGTTTGGTCATCTGGATATAGCTCATTTATTCTTTTTATCGAAGGCACTATTTTGTCCAATAGATAGGGCAAATTTCCTACTTGTACCTGATCGCAGGCTCCTTTAATAGCGCCACAATCAGTATGTCCCAGTACTATAATAGAGGGTACGCCGATTATACTACAAGCAAATTCTAAACTGGCTAATATGTCTTTATTGATGATATTCCCGGCTATTCTTATGTTGAAGATATCCCCAATTCCTTGATCAAAGATAATTTCAGTAGGGATCCTTGAGTCAATACAGCTCAGAATTACTGAAAACGGATATTGGGCATTCGCAGTCTTTGCAATCTGTCTGTCGAAGTCTCGAGAGAGTGTTTTATTTTGGATGAAACGTTCATTCCCTCTTTTTAGTAAATTAAGTGCAATTTCAGGCGTGATTGAGGCTTGTGTTTCTTTGGTTTGTGCTAAAGTATTATCAATTTGAATATTTTTCATTGTATATTTTTTAATGTTGGATAAAAAGGATGGAGTAGGGGTATTCCCTCTTTTATTTCAATTACGGTATCGTACTGTGCAAGGAAGATGTGAGAAAAGTGTCTTCACCTCTTTAGCTTGTGTTTATTTAGTCGTATTAAGCGCGACCATTTCATAGCTGCAGAAAATTTATAATAAATTGAAAATAAATGTATTATAAATTTTCTGCAGCTATGTAACCGCTTCGCTCTCACATGAATTTTTTTAATTATCTTTCTGTGTGAATTTATAACTAATAAAATTCATGTTCGTTTCATATCTTAAAAAATTTATAATAAATTGAAAATAAATGTATTATAAATTTTCTGCAGCTATGTAACCGCTTCGCTCTCACATGAATTTTTTTAATTATCTTTCTGTGTGAATTTATAACTAATAAAATTCATGTTCGTTTCATA
>JALSTN010000271.1 GCA_026983735.1 Saprospiraceae bacterium
ATAATAAATTGAAAATAAATGTATTATAAATTTTCTGCAGCTATGTAACCGCTTCGCTCTCACATGAATTTTTTTAATTATCTTTCTGTGTGAATTTATAACTAATAAAATTCATGTTCGTTTCATACACTAATAGTAAAGAACTGGTCTTAAGGATCTGCCTAATGTATGAAATGGTATTTATATGAGAAAATGCCCAAAAGGTTAGAATAGAGAAGTGGGGATTAATGATTGTATTATCCCATGTGCAGGCATTTGAATCATTCCATCAGCTATTGGAATAATGGGGGTTTTCAGGAGGTGGGGTAAGTAGTTCAAGGAAGAGGTCATCTTTGATTAGCGAGCTTGGTCCCTTCATGAAAATATTCGGATGATTGGAGTTAGGTGGAGATAGAACCGCATTCGAAAAATTGTCTATTCCCCAGTCTGTCGTTTCGTATTGAGTCTCCATCAAAATTACAGAGAAATCTCTGTTTGCCTTTACAATATTCGGTTGGTGATTGTATTGGACATACGCTGAAAGGCTTAACTGAACCACTAGAAGTAAGAGGAGCAGCTGTGTGAAGAAGTTTTTGTTATTGATAGAAATAAGCAATGAAGATAAATTTAATTTTTAGTTATCGCAGGCAAATGTAACTTGAAATATTGGTAATTAATAGCTTTTTAGATTATTTTAAGATTTATTTAACAACATGGTTTTGGACTATATTTTCAAAAGGATACATACATAAGTAGAAATTCGGTATCAGGGTGTCAGTAGAGGGTTAAGTGAATCAATTATTGGATGTGGGGAAGGACAAAGGTGACAGAATCATTTTCAATGAGGAGTTGTTTGAGCCTTTTTCCTCTTAGTTTTGGGCACCGTATTCCATGATCAAGGAATAGTTTAGTGTTGTGTATGATACGGGCTTCGTCCCATAAGTGATTATCGATGAAGGATTGGAGTAATTTTCGTCCTCCTTCGACAATGATAGATTGGAGATTTTGATGGTAGGCCCATTCCATTAAGAAGGGGAGTACAGAAGGTAAAAAAGGGGCACTAACAATATCTTTCTGAGTTGGCAATCTATGGAAATACGCAGGGTTTTCGGTAAAAATTACTAGGGGGAAGGGGTCTGTAAATATTTGCTGCGATAATGGAATTCTACCTGTCCTATCCAAGACCAAACGTAGAGGATTGGGCCCGGAAACATGTCTCACAGTAAGTCTAGGATTATCGACAATGGCAGTTTGAGTGCCGATGAGAATAGCATCTGCTTCGGTTCGCCATAGATGATTGAGCTTATTAGTCTGAGTGGACGAAATAGAGATTTGCCGATCGCGCTTGCCTATGAAGAAGTCTTCTGATTCAGCCCATTTTAAAATTATGTACGGACGTTTTTTTCGATGGAAGGTAAGAAAGGGGGCATTGAGTCTTTCTGCATCTTTTTCTAATACTCCTAAAGTGATATCGACTCCTATACTCCTTAGAAATTGGATACCCTTGCCACTGACCAATGGGTTAGGATCCCGTCCGGCAATAACGACCCGCTTTATCCCAGCTGCCTGAATAGCATGTGTACAAGGTGGGGTTTTCCCGTGATGGTGGCAAGGTTCGAGATTGACATACAGTGTTGACTTGGGAAGTAGTGGGAGATCTGCTTCTCTTACGGAATGGAGTGCATTTATTTCGGCATGAGGTTGACCGGCTGCTGTGTGAAGGCCCTCTCCAATAATACGCTCGTCAGCTACAATGACTGCCCCTACCATAGGGTTGGGAGAAACATGGCCTTTTGCGATCTGAGCCAGCTCAAGGCATCGTCTCATGTAGTCATGGTCAAGCATTGCGGTATACTTCTAGTTGGCGAAGGATATATTTACCTAGAATGTCGTATTCTATATTGACTTTGGAGCCTATCTGTAAGGTATGAAAATTAGTAAATTCGTAGGTGTAGGGGATGATTGCTACATAAAATTTATTTTGCTCTATACCTGCTACAGTAAGACTCACGCCGTTGAGCGCAATAGAACCCCTAGGGACCACCAAGCCTGCATCTGCCTCCGGCAATTCGAAGTAAAAGAGGCGACTCCCGGATTTATCTTTGATATCCATACATTGTACTGTTCGGTCACAATGACCTTGGACGATGTGCCCATCCAATAATCCCTTCATATTCATACTTCGTTCAAGATTGACGATATGACCGGGTTCAAGTGTTCCAAGATTGGTCTTTTCTAAAGTTTCTTGAATGGCAGTTACCCGATGTGTATCTTTATCTATATCCGTCACAGTTAGACAAACGCCATTGTGCATAACACTTTGGTCTACTTTTAGGAGGGGGGAGATAGAGGATTGTACGAGAAAGGTTTTATTGGTCCCTTCGAATACAATATTTTTTATGACTCCTGTGGTCTCCGTAATGCCTGTAAACATGTTGGAAATTATTTATTATTGATGATATGTATAAACCCTTTAAGGGAGATCGACGGACGACTGGAGTCGTCAGTCGTTGAGGGATAAACTGCACAGGTGTAGAAGTAAACACCATCTGATAACTTTTTACCATTGATATTGGTCCCATCCCAAAGAATATCCGGATTGGAGGTTTTAAAAACCAGTCCTCCCCATTCATTGTAGACCTTAAAATCTATTTTTGAGACAAATCTATAAGGGAAAGGTATGAATAAGTCATTCTGGCCATCTCCGTTAGGTGTAAAGGTATTGGGGAGTTTATAGTCCGGACAGTTTTGAGTGCATACTTTAGTGCTGGGGGGACTCTCATTCTCTAAGGAATCTAACGCAGTAACCCAATAACACCCTTCTAAGTTCTTGTTTCTAAAATGGTCGATCTGCCAAGTCCCGGATACATTGTAGAAGGTGGCAATTAATTCTCCTGTATCCTGACTTGTAGGGGCGAAGTATATATTAAAGTGTAATCCGTCCTCATCAGCGCATTGGATGTCGGAAAACTTCCAACTGATCTGATTGTAAAGGCTATCTCCAGATAAATCAGGATTTGTACAGATATTACTGACTTTAATTTCAGGGGTACATGGGGGCACTGTGTCGTGAGGTGAACCGCAAATTTCCTGAGAGTGATTGATTAGGGGGGCGAGAATACCAGGAAGCCCATATGCTCCGATAGTTTGCACTTTGTAACAATATGTCGAGTCATTGCTGAGATTTTTATCTAGCCAAACAGGGGCCTCTGATTGGCCTATGCTTTGCCATTTCATACCGGAACTACTCCTCCTCATAAATACAAAATTATAATTACTCCAAGGGACATTTGCTTCTACTTCTAGCTTGATTTGATGGTCTCCTTCACGGAGTTGAAGAAATGGAGAAGATGCTTGGTCTGATGTGCCATAAGGAGATAAGGAATTCTCTGCAGTGTAAAAAGCAATTTTGTAAGTATGCGGGGCTAGATCGGTGGCTACCGGTGTATCTATGTACATCGTATCAATGGAGGCGTCGAGTGTCGGAGTGACAAATCGTGCATCTGGTAATGGAGTAAAGGTGCCATTGGGCATTTCTTTGAGAAGTTGAAAAGTATAGGGACCTTTATGTGCACTTGTATCTAAGTCTTTAGGCAGGGGTTTCGTCCAACGTATCAGAACCGAACCGTCGGAAGGATGGGTCTTGCGAATATCTGCATGTGTCAGAAGGGGGAGGTCTCTAGTGAGATTTATACAAACTTCATCGGAAGGTAAGCTTTCTACAATATTGTAAGGTGTTCCGGAGGACGTTAGCTGGCCGAAAGAAGCCGTAATCCTATAGCAATATGTCTTTCCCCGCTCTGTATCTTCATCTAAGAAGACAAATCGATCGAGAACCTTATTGAGAGTGTTGTATTTGATGATTCTATAAGGTGTCCCATCCAATCCGGGATGACAAGTATCTACCGGAATAAATACTGAATGATCACTTCTCCAAACTTTAAAGCCAAGAAAATTAGGGGCTTGATCACAATCATAAGGGGCCTCCCATGAAATACTTATGTTATAGGTCGTGCGATCTGCACGGACTTCCTTAGGAGCAGCACCAACAATCTTAACTCTATAGGTTGATAAATTACTTAATCCAAGCGTGTCTTTTACTCCCGACTGACCAGGTGTAAAATAATCGTCCGTGGCGTGAAACACTACGGAGTAATTTCTTTTGGCGATGTGGTCGCAAAGTGTATTCCAATGAAAACCCCCTATCACTGGCTGGGGGGCAAATCCTGAAGGGGAAGAAAAGGTAGCAGGGCTGACCGACTGTATAAACGGATTACCTGTAGCTCTCAACCTGAGTTTTTGGAGTGGCGTATTGGGGTCTGTCGCTACGACCCTAAAATCAATCGTATCTCCAGCAATTACGCATTGATCTCGAAGATTAGAAAGTTGGGGAGGGAGGTTTTCTTCACATTCAGA
Organism: Saprospiraceae bacterium; assembly: GCA_026983735.1. Classification (GTDB taxonomy): domain Bacteria; phylum Bacteroidota; class Bacteroidia; order Chitinophagales; family Saprospiraceae; genus JALSTN01. Next base: position 4,396 of record JALSTN010000271.1, read on the forward strand.
GATATAGATCTGCATATCCCTTACCAATGCATTAATCAAAACCCCTTGGCGGTATTCTTTAATTCGGATAGCAATATTATATTCTCCTTTTAATTTGGGAGAATCCCATATAAATGTTCCTGTTAGGGGGTCAAGCGATATATTATTGTCCGGACCCGGAAAGATTTCATCCGGAAAGGAGTAGCCGTCTACCGGTGTGCCCGGCGCGATAAATGGGGGAACTAGCTCATAGGCCAAGCTGTCTCCATCCGGATCGTATGCATTGGGGTTGTGGATAAATCTCTTATTGACACACCCGATATCAATCGGAGGTTGGAGTAATATAGCCGAATTATTGAATCCTTGAAATCTAGGGTCTAGAAGTGTGATTTTAGTCTCAATATAAAAAGGTACATTGACGGAACCCGGAATATTGACGATATTGCCCACTCTGTTGGGATCTTGCATAGAAACCACATAGGTGCCACGGCTTGGAAATGTATGCTCTTTAATATAAGTGTTGTACTTGATGTTGTTGCCGATGTCGACGCCTTTGTTCTTTGGTCCGTTTGATCGCCCTACAGACTCAGCTGTTCCATCGCCCCAAATGATTACCAAGCTGTCTCTATCTGCAGCCGTACTACTGGATTTGGTATAGGTGGTAATAGTACAAAGGATAGTCAATGGCCCGGTCTGAATATAAGTGATTTCACCAGCCCTATTGTGTGTCGCATATAACGAAGTATAGGTCAAGGTATAGCAGATAGCAATAAAAAGAGTTTTGTAAACTTGGGACATAAAACTAAACGATGATATCCTGTTAACTCAATAAATGTTACTACTGAATAACGGTTACTTGTATGAAATAGTTGGCTGAAGGTAGTTTTATTTTAGCATAAGACGAACATCAATTATTTTAGAAGTGCAAATTACCCGAGTGAGAATGTATAATCTATGCATCATTCATTAAGTATCATAGGGTATGACACTTTTGAAATGAAATGTAAGATAGCAGAGCTGCAGCATAGATGCAAAATCTTTGTTTTGTTGCACTCAATGTTATTAAGTGTAGAATTCACAAGATATAAGGGAGGAAAAAACTCTCCCTTATATCTTGTGAATATTGTTTTATTCAAATTAAAAATCTAGTTGAAACCGCATTTGATGAATACTTCTATCGTTATCAGTACCATCCATATCTAGAATGAAATTATACATCATTCTAGCATAGGGATTGAGGTAGAGGTTGATTCCTGCGGATAGGTCATTAATATTTGCCGCTGCGTTAATACTGCTTAAGTCCATGTTGGAGTACCGGAGGGCAAATTCCCAAGCGCCCCAATGTCCTTTGGCCGGCTCAAAATTATGCTTGGGATGTATTCTTGAAAATCCCGATGCGCCGTTCTTGAAATTGCGTCGTTCACCTGTTAGAAAGTAACTGACCATAGCATACCAAGAAGAACCGTTGAAGGTTCCTGTTTCATTTTTGTACTTTCCGGACAAATATTCTCCTTGTACGGACAGTGCATGAATGACCCAAGCAAAATCAATATTGAATAAGTCATATTTTGACACTTTTTCAAGGGTAGTCGAAATGACTGTAGGCGTCAAATGGGATTCCGGATGGATTTTGAAACCTATAGAATTATCTATTGTTCGTGTGGAGTAACCCAACCCTGCATAGAACACATGGTCTTTGGTTTTGAAGGGTATGGCCGATAGTTTTACTGTGCCGATTCTTGCGTAAGGGCTAAGGTCAATTGCTTTAATTGTACTTCCCAAGCTATAAAGGAAAGTGGCTTGAAAACCTAATTTGCCATAAAGTAAACGCTGATTACTATACCCAATACCCGCCGATCTTTTATGAAAAAGAGCTGAGGGGAGGGCTCTTTCCATAAAAGTGATATATTTTGAACTCGTATTTTGCTCTAGACTAAGCGGGTCAGTTTGGTTCCCAAAAGTAAGAGTACCACCGATATAGGGTACTTGGTTGCAACGAATATAAGCATCCTTGAAAGCGGGTTTTCCCCCTGCAAAGTCAATCTGGAGTTTGTAGGAGAGGTTTTCTGCTACATGACCTTTGCTGAAAAATCGGGCTCTACGAATTTCAAGTCCACTTTGCTTTATATCGCCATACTTATAATGGACGGCATCAATCATCAGCCTCCCTCCCCATTTGGTTTTTTTGGCAAAGTCTTGTGCATTAATATGAAATGGTAAAATGGAAGTGGTAATGAAAAGAAAAAAGATAAAAATACGTGCATTAATGTTGTTGGTTGGATTCATGATAGTTTTATTTTTAGCTAATAATTAGAAAGGATTCTAGTCACATAAAGCAAAGGTAGAAGCAGACATGTGAAAGGTATGTAATTTTAATCACAATTTTAGGTTAAGAAATTGTGTTCCTTTGCAATGGAATGCAAGAGAAATCATTGACAGTACGATAGAATTGTCATTTTCGTTTTTGTTTAATCATTTTTATTTCACTAAAACTAGATAAATTATGAAATTTTTATTCGCTTCATTATTGATTATTCCCTTCTTGTTGTCGTCTTGTTCGGGGACAGCTCAAAGTAATTCCCAAGCAAAAAATACTACGGAGGTCATTCAGATGACCGCAACTCAGGCTAAGGCTCGTTTAGAAAAAGGAGGAGTAAAGGTGGTGGATGTAAGAACTCCCGGAGAGTTTGCTTCCGGACATATAAAAGGAGCTATTAATGTTAATTTTAGTAGTCCTAATTTTGAAAAAGAACTCAGTAAGCTGGATAAAGATCAAGAGTATTTGGTGCATTGTCGATCCGGTCATAGAAGTGGGCTATCTCTCAAGTCATTCAAAAAGTTGGGCTTTAAGAAGATCGACCATTTGACACATGGTATCATGGACTGGACGAAATCTGGGTACCCACTAGAAAAGTAATGGGATTGAATAGTAAGGTAGTTTTGTGAAGGAGCTCCGTTTGAGCTCCTTTTTTTTTGGGATGTATACCTAAGTAGATTAGTCGAGGAAGCCCCTCGCTAAGATACATAAAAAAATGTGTATATTAGCCTCTTGTAAATCTAAAATGAGGTATTATGTTGTTGCTTTTAGCGATTCTCCCACCATTGCTTTATGCTATCTATATGTATCGTAGAGACAGATGGGATAAAGAACCTTTCTCCATGATTCTCAAGAGTTTTTTTATAGGATGGTTAATTGTGATTCCAATTTTAGTGGTCGATATTGCATTAGAGAAGTGGATAGGATTTGGAGCCAGTTCCGTTCATAAAAATAGTCTGATGGGCTCTATCGTCATGGCTTTTGGATTTGCTGCATTTGTAGAAGAGGGATTCAAGTACCTTGCGTTCAAGCGGTTGATATGGAATAGTAAGTACTTCGATGAACATTACGACGGTATATTGTATGCGACACTTATTGCATTGGGATTTGCTTGTCTTGAGAATATAGGATATGTACTGAACGGAGGTGTTGCCGCAGGTTGGGCACGTGCCTTTACCGCAGTACCTGGACATGGTTTTGATGGTATAGCAATGGGGTATTTTTTTTCAATTGCTAGGTTCAAAACTCGTTTTCCTACAAGATATCTACTATTGGCATTTCTTGTGCCTTTTTTACTGCACGGGGTATATGACTTTTTAGTTATAGAAGCCTCTCGGGATGGGCAAAAAGAAATCGTAGCTGCCGTATTATTTGGCTTATTCTTAATATTTATGATTTGGCTATTAAGAAGTTCATTGAGCCGGATCCGTCTCACGCAGGCGATGGATGATTCTAAGCGGAACACGTAGATTATGCAGCTACTGACCTTCTCCTTTTTGCTGGAATTTTAGGAATATTTAATTTTATGCTTATTTCGTTCAAAAAAGCAATTATGGGAAAATCTAAAATAAGGTTATTTAAAAGGAAGAAGGGCAAGGGCACGGTCAATAATTTTATTCCAATGGGAAGAAACATCTAGTTTGTACATTAACCATATATAGACGATTCCAATAAAACCGGATCTGAAAACGACATTCAGCAAAGGATTATTCACATCTATCCATGTGGCTATAAGATAAATAGCAATTCCCACGGGAAGTATTTTAAGTAAGGCAGAGCTAAAGGGATGCATTCTGAATCTTATCCAAATGAAAATTCCTTTGGCCAAGTTGAAGATGAACAAACTAGTAGCTGTAGCTAGTGCTGCTCCTATCAGTCCCAACTTCAATGTGATAATGAAGTAATAATTGAGTAATACGTTGAGTGCTCCTAATAGAACGATCATGAATGCATTAAATCGGTAGAATTTCGAATAGCTAATGATCTCGGTATTTGTGCTGGTAATCATGTCAAAGAGCTTGGCAGCACCTAAAATTCCGGCTATGGAACCTAGAATAGAGAGATCGTTTTGAGTGGGCATCCACTGGATAAGATCATGTATAGATGACAAGACTAAGAGATACATTAATACTCCGATCCAAAATAGATTTAGAGAAGAGTCCCGGTAGATTTGTTGGATATTGGAATAATCCTCTCGTTTAAAAGCACTGGAAATAACTGGTGAGGCTATTCTGAGTAGAGAGTTTGTAGGAATGGCGATCGCATTGGCCATGAAGACCCCCAGGGCATAAGCTCCATTGGAACTGAAATCTAGAAGGGTAGGAATCATAATGGTATCAATGCGGAAAGCGAGAATTCCACCGATCCCTCCTACCATGCCAAACAGTGCGTAATTACGCATTTCACGAGTATGAGGAGTAATTTTTGACCATTCGATTTTACGGATAAACAATTGACCTTGCTGATGGATATAATATATCAGTCCAATAAAAATCAAAATTTGGCTTGCTATGAGTAAAAGAATGAACTGTTGATAGTTGATTCCTACATAAACAGTCATCAACACAAATATAGGTAAGGTGATTTTGGGAAGCACATTGTGTAAGATATTCGGCACTACAATTCGTTCAAAAGAAATGGAATAATTGATTAAGATCGTATTCCAGGCAGTGAAGAGCGTAAAGGGTAATAAATAGACGAAATAAGATTGGATTTGATCAATATCTTTTGAGCCTAAGAGGGATAAATATTGAAGCACCCAGGATTTAGCCCCAAAAAAGAGTACGACAAATGCGATGGAAATAAAGAGCGTAGTGATTAACAACAAAGTGAAAAAGCCATAGAGTCCCTTCTTGTCTTCTACAAAATAAGGGCGAAATTTGATCGGTAAGATATTGACACCCAGTATGGCAAAAGGTGCGAGCAGTGCTGCTGAACTCAATAAGAATTGAGCAAGACCATAGGCCTCGAGATTCAAAGGGTACACGAACAGCATACTGGCTGTACCGATCAATACCCCTAGGTAGCTTACGATCGTAAATTTAATGCCTTGCCGTTGTATGATGCCCATTGATGAATTGGTTATAGCATAGTAGAGGAGGGTTAATCGACCTTTAGGATAAATTTGTTTTTCTTGCCGTTCTCGATTAAAACGTATCCTCCATCCAAGATATTGGACGCCTCCAGAAGATGTTCCGGAGTTGATATTTTGGTTTTATTTACAGCGAGGGCGTTGCCCTTAATTGCTCGACGCAACTCACTTTTTGACTTAAAGACAGGGGCTACTTCAGTAAGTATATTGTCAATGGAGGAAGAGGAGATAGTATCAGAAGAGATTTTAAATTTAGGGATTTCTCCTGCGACCATATCCCATACTTTTTTGTTGAGCCCACCGATGGTGTCCGCCTTTATTGATCTTCCGAAGAGAAGTTCGGAGACTTTAAGCACATTTTCAAAAGTATCTTTGCCATGTATTCTAGAGGTAATTTCTTCAGCAAGAGCTGATTTCATTTCCCGTAAGTCTCCATCTGCTTCCATCTCTTCTACTTTCTCACGAGTCTTTAGTGTAAAATAACGAGTATAGGTAGGAATATCGGCATCATTGGCATTGATCCAGAATTGGTAGAATCGATAAGGGGATGTGAGCTTGGGATCAAGCCAGACATTACCCTGTTCTGATTTTCCAAATTTAGATCCATCCGCTTTCGTAAGTAGAGGCGTGGTTATTGCAAACGCTTTATTGGAGGAGTTGTTTCTTCGTATGAATTCTGTGCCTGAGGTAATGTTTCCCCATTGGTCAGATCCCCCCATTTGGATGGTGCAATTGTTCATTTTGTATAGTTGAAGGAAGTCATTGGCCTGGAGCAATTGGTAACTAAATTCCGTAAAGGAAAGTCCACTGCCGAGGCGTTTTTTTACCGACTCTTTGGAAAGCATGTAATTGACGGTGAGGTTTTTGCCAACATCCCTTAGAAAATCCAAAATATTCATCTCTTTGTAAAAGTCATAATTATTGACCATTACCGCTTTATTTTTTCCGTCG
>JALSTN010000272.1 GCA_026983735.1 Saprospiraceae bacterium
CTTTTTCAGTTGCAGTTTGAGTGGTCGGGGTATATCTTCCGGGAGATTAAAGCGAGTAAGTTCAAGTTCAACTTGAACAAGGGATTTTATTTGTTTAATATACCAAGGATCTATACCGGTCAACTTACAAATAGACTTTACGGGTACACCAAGTCGAAGCGCATCTTTAATCCTAAAAACACGATCATCACCTGCCACCTTTAATCTCTGAAGGATATCTTCCGTTCGGATCCATTCTTTCTTATCGGCGCCTAAGCCCGCCCGGTTGTTTTCAAGGGATTGACAAGCTTTTTGAAGTGCTTCTATAAAACTGCGACCGATGGCCATCACTTCACCTACCGATTTCATTTGGAGACCTAAAGTAGTATCAGAGCCATGAAATTTTTCAAAATTCCAACGAGGCATCTTGACGATTACATAATCCAATGTAGGTTCGAAAAAGGCACTGGTAGATCCGGTTATTTGATTGCTCAATTCATCAAGATGGTAGCCAATGGCCAACTTTGCAGCAATTTTAGCTATAGGATACCCTGTCGCTTTACTAGCGAGCGCGGAAGATCTCGAAACACGAGGATTAATCTCAATAGGAATTAACTCTTCTGTTTCGGAGTGGAGTGCGAATTGAACATTGCAGCCTCCTGCAAAATTGCCCAAGGAGCGCATCAATAGAATGGCATCGTTACGCATATTTTGGTATGCAGTATCGGAAAGGGTCATGGCCGGAGCGACGGTAATACTATCTCCGGTATGTATGCCCATTGGATCCATATTTTCTACCGTGCAGATAATTACTACGTTGTCCTTATCATCTCGGAGGAGTTCCAACTCGTATTCTTTCCACCCGAAAATGGCTTTTTCTATAAGTACTTCATGAGTAGGTGAAGCATTGAGCCCATTTGTGAGAGCATCATCAAACTCCTCCTTTGTATGTACGAAACGTCCCCCGGTTCCCCCCAATGTATAGGAGGGACGAATAACCAGGGGATATCCAATTTCTTGAGCAGCTTCTTTGCCTTCAAGAAAGGAATTAGCTATTCTTGAAGGAGCTACTTGCATTCCCAGATCCAGGACATGTTGTCGGAAAGCTTCTCTATTTTCAGTTAATTCAATGGCCGCAAGGTCTACACCAATGAGCTCAACATGATATTTTTGCCAAATACCCAGTTTACTAGCTTCAATAGTGAGATTTAATGCGGTTTGCCCTCCCATTGTGGGGAGTACAGCATCAATCTGTCGTTCTTCAAGTATTTGCTCTATACTTTCCGGAGTAAGAGGGAGCAAATAAACGTGATCCGCTATGACCTTATCTGTCATAATAGTAGCCGGATTGGAATTGATAAGAGAAACTTCAATTCCTTCTTCACGAAGCGCTCTTGCTGCTTGGGATCCTGAATAATCAAACTCACATGCTTGACCGATAATAATAGGCCCGGACCCAATGATCAAGACGGAGCGGATTTCTTTTCTTTTTGGCATAATTTCTAAGGTTGCGCAAATATACATAAATCCATATCTAAGCGATTTACCTATCGAGAATTTTTAATTTTTTTTCTTTGACGAAAAACTAATGAGATTATTTTTATCTTTGCATAGTTTTCGATTGAACAATGCCCCAATATAAATTCAAAGACATTACTTAATTACACATATAAATCGTAAAGATGATAGCTAAAAGTAAAATACTAGGCTTCACCATTTCATATCTAATCAGCCTATTTATTCTCACGCCATTGTATAGCCAAATTCCAGATTCTTGTAAACTACGCATTGGGACTAATCTATCAGCTCCGGCGGATTACAATTCCGAATGGCCATGGGTAGATATTATGAAAGGTGCAAGGACTTGGACCGCACAAAATGATCGCTGGGTTGATGGTGGTGAGAATCCTTGGGATACGGGACTACTTGACTCTATTCCTTTAGACGATGCAGGGTATCCCCTGGAATTACCGGCAATAATACCAGGGGCGGAAGCTCCACAGATACTATCATTGGTTTGGGCCGGTACAGAAAATTTAGCTTCCGGAATTTACACGCTGTTATATGATGGGGAAGGGGAAATTGACTTTTGGGGAGATGCGCATCCTATTGAAAAAACACAGGGACGCATTACCTTCAATATGACGGCAGGAGTAGATGGAATTTTTCTTATAAAATTGCTGCAATCCAAAAGAGGAAATCACATCAGAAATATGCGAGTATTAATGCCTGGTACGGAGGATACCTACTTGCAAAACCCTTGGTCAGAAGCATGGCTTGAGAAGTTGGAACCTTTTAAGGCTTTTAGATTTATGGATTGGGGGCAAACCAATAATTCTCTTTTAGCTAAATGGGAAGATCGTCCGAAGATGAATTATTATACCTATTCGGAAACCGGTGTACCCTACGAATGGATGATTGATATATGCAATCGGCAGCATGCCGATGCTTGGGTTTGTATTCCTCATATGGCAGATGATAATTTTATCCGACAGCTTGCCAGAATGTTTCGAGACGGCATGGATCCGGGACTTAAGGTTTATATCGAGTATTCTAATGAAATTTGGAATTGGGGATTCGAGCAAACCCGATGGGTAGATGAACACGGAGATCAAAGTAAACCTTGGCCGGAAAAATATGTTCCGCTTATCCAACATGCTCTTGATGTTTGGTCAGAGGAATGGGAGGGCCAAATGGAACGCACTGTGCGTGTAGTCGGAGTCTTTGAAGCATGGCAAGATGTAAGTAATCGAGTGATTTTCAATATGAGGCCGGGCAGCTATGATGCTGTTGCTCCGGCTGCCTATTTTGGATTTACAGATGCTACATATGCTGAGATTGAAAAATTGGGTGCTGCAGCCACAGGAGAAGATGTCATCCGCCTCGCTCGAAAAGGGATACATGAGGAATACGCCGGGTACCTAAGGGCTCAATCAGAGGAAATCGCACAAAAGCTAGACATTCCACTCCTTTATTATGAAGGTGGTCAACATTTAACCCCTAATCCTTTTGGCACAGATCAGCCATATGGTCCAGCACTTGTTGAAGCTCAAAGGACGAAGGGCATGTATGATCTGTACAACGAATGGATGGATACCATTAGACAAGTAGTGCCGGAAGGAAGTACCTCCTTGTTTATGAATTTTTCTTTGCTAGGGCGAGTTAGTGCCAAATATGGGTCATGGGGGGCTCTTGAGCATCAATTCAATCAAAATGCGCCTTATAATGACGCTCCTAAATACCGCGCACTCTTGGACAATATTTACAATTGTGCCGATATTCAGACCTCATTAGAATCTATTCCCGTAGGTATGTCAATATTCCCAAATCCCTCTAATGGCACGCTTCGCATCCAATCGGAAGAAGTTATCAAACAACTTGCAATAATCAATCTTCGAGGAGAGGTTATACAAATATACTCTGGCGATACACTTGATAAAAGTCCTATAATTGAAGGATTGAGTAATGGGTTTTATATCCTTGAGATGACTTTAGACAATGGAGATACAATTAGAAAAAGAGTAATCGTCTATTGATGATTTAGAGGGCGATGTTGGAGAGTTAATACCATTATGTTTCGGAAATCCGTATCGCAAGGGAAGAATCTATTGCCAGAAACTTACTTCTCTTCTTTATTAATTAATGCATAAGCCCTTCGAGATATTCTATTATTCTCAATACTCCATAATAGATATTTGGGGTAAACTGCACTAGATAGTCATCCTCCAATCTCTCAACTCCTTTTAGGTGATTGAGGGCTTCTTCTCCATTAAAATCTACAAAAGCCAAACGACAAGCCAAACTATTCTCATCAAAGTAAAAATCTTGTCCAGGCAGGAGAGCTACATGGATTTGGGTAATCAAAGTATTACATAAATCTTGTGCATTGTAAATCCCCTTCTCTGAAAGAAGTGGACGATAATGTTCAAAATCAACCACTAGGTAGAAGCCTCCTTGAGGGTAAGTGCAGTTCAATTTGGCTTGGGTGAGTCGGGAATACACAAATCGGCCGATGTACTGAAGAATATTTCGCTGTTGGTGAACGTATGCTTGAATTGAGGGAGAGAAATTGTATGCTTCTATGGCTGCGTATTGGATAGGGGAGGATACACAGCTAAATGTTTCGCTGATAAGTGCTTTCAGTAGGATTGAAAAGGAACTCATATTCTCTGGAACTACCATAAACCCCAATCGATACCCACCTGCCGAAAATACCTTGCTAAGACCACCCAAGACTAAAGTCTTTTCAGGAAGAAACCGGGAAATACTCGGTGCGTATTCTTCTGTAAAATGCAATTGAGAATAAATTTCATCTGATATTACGGTAATATCATATTCGCGACATACAGCGGCGATATCTTTGAGTTCCTCTTCCAGATACACTGCTCCAGTGGGATTATTCGGGGAGTTTAATATCAATGTGTATGACTGGCCCGATACACAAATCTTTCTGAGATCCTCCCCGGATACTTTATAGTCATTCGATCCAGAGGTGGGAATAATGGTATATTTTCCTCCTTTGGTATGGATTTGAGGGACATAACTAACCCAGCTTCCTCGGGGAATCAAAAAGGTAGTGTCCAGAAGGAGTATACTTTGATATAAAAAAGTTTTGCTACCTGGAGATATGAAAATATTTTCAGGTTTTGCCTCGACCTTTTGATGATTATACAGAAAACTACTAATCGCATTGCGTAGAGGAAGTAGCCCTTGGGTGTTGAGGTATTTATTATTATTGGCGTTATTGCATAGCGCTTCAACAATACTCGGATGTACAGGAAAAGGAGATTGACCAAAACCAAAATGGATAACCTCGGCTCCTTCATCTCTTTTTTGCGAGACCAATGAATTAATCGCAAGGGTAGCTGAAGGCTTTAATTGTGCAATATTCTTATTTAAATTTGTCATTTATCTCAGTTGATAATGTGAACTAAAGATAGGTTACTATGCTCCATAGTAACCTAAATACTATCAGCTCCAAAAAAGAGCCCTTAAAATAATTAGGCAAAAATAGATTGAATCTAATATCCCTCAACATCATTATCACTTCTATTATCTGCTGCTCCATGGAGCATTCCATTCGGTTCTACTAGGATAGCATTAATGAGAGCGATGTATTTTCGATCTAAAAATTTATGACCTTTTTGTTTTAGTTGTTCCTTTGTAGGAAGGGTAAAAGCTCCATTTTCGTAAATCACTAGATCCGGTTTCCACTGATGATGAAAGCGCTTTGCTTGCACTGCGCTATCCAAAGGCATTTTAAAATCCGTAGTATTTACTATTACCTGATAAACAGCGGTAATAATGGTCGATCCTCCGGGTGCTCCAAGTACTAGGAATAATTTATTGTTGCGTTCTACGATGGTAGGAGTCATCGAGCTCAACATACGTTTCCCTGGGGCTATCGCATTTGCTTTAGAGCCGACAAGTCCATACAGATTGGGAACGCCGGGTTTAGCACTAAAATCATCCATTTCATTATTGAGGAAGAAGCCGGCTTCTTTGACATATACCTTGGATCCATAATTGGAATTCAATGTAGTGGTTTCTGAGACCGCATTTCCAAGGGGATCTACTATCGAAAAATGAGTAGTTTCAAAACTTTCAGGCAATTGTATATCTTCGGATAATATAGAATCACTGGGAGTAGCATGTCTTGGATGAAAATCTGATATTTTGCGCAGGAGATACCTCTTATCCAGTAAAGCACTAATATCTACCGGTACAAAATCCATATCTCCAAGATATTTCGCTCGATCTGCAAATGCACGTCGCATAACCTCTATCATAAAATGCTTGGTCAAAGCATCTTCCCTATGCATCCTGCCCATTTCTGTAGCTTCAGACATGGACAACATTTGGCAAAGGGTAATTCCACCGCTGGAGGGTGGTGGCATAGAAATAATGTTGAAAGAATCCCTATATGTACATTGTATGGGATCTCTCCATACTGCCGAATATTGCTCTAGATCTTTGCCTGAAAGAATTCCATTATGTGAGGCTATGGTTTTTAGTAGCGCTTTCGCAACACCACCTTTATAAAATCCATCCGGCCCCATCTTTTGAATCTGTTTAAGCGTTAAGGCGAGTTGTGGTTGGACCAGGATATCCCCTTTTTTCCAACTACTGTCCTTCACAAAAGGTATGTCTTTTCCATTGTATTTTATAAAAACATCCTTAAATCTATTTAGTCTATCCGCTTCTCTCTGTGTGATAGGAAATCCCCGTGCTGCATACCGAATAGCCTCTCTGAGTAGTCGACTCCACTTCATTTTACCAAATTTTTTGTGCGCTTCATACATCCCGGCTACACTACCCGGCACCCCTACAGCCAATCCTCCTTCTGTACTCAACTTTGGGATGACATTCCCTGAGGTGTCCAGATACATATCTTTGTGGGCTTTCTTCGGTGCTTTTTCTCTGAAATCCAACGCATATTTTTGACCTTGCCCCGTGCGATAAATCATAAATCCACCTCCACCAATATTGCCGGCCCTAGGGTGAACAACTGCTAAAGCAAAATGAACAGCTATTGCGGCATCTATTGCATTCCCCCCTTCCTTAAGAATACTGATTCCCGCATCTGAGGCCAATGGATGCGCGGTGACAACCATAGCATGATCTGAAGTGTACGATTTATCTGTAGTGTAGTTCTGTATCCTTTTATTACATGCATCCAAAAGGAACAAGCTCATTAAAATGAGGATAAATACAAGTTTTTTGGCCATTTGATTTGATTTGTTTGACTAAATTCATTATAAGTGTAACAAGTCCCTCTCGATTCTATTTTCGAAAGGTTAGCTACTCTAAACACGTGTAAAAGTAGCTGTTTTGAACTATTTCATACCTAAAAATAAAAAACGATAAAATTTTTTTCTTCATTTTACGTTAATAAGACATCTCATCGAGGACAATTTAATTCTAATACATAGTACTACATATAATAAAATAATTACATTTGTGTATGAAATAGCTGCAAAATGGCCATTTCAATATAAAACAGAGCGATTTTTTTACATTAAAACCAAATTATGAAAAAAACAGGCATCATTTTGTCAATACTTATCGGCATAGTCTCAATGAATGCGTCTCATGCCCAAAAGTTTAGTAACGAATTTTTAAAAATCGGTATTGGAGCACGTGCGCAGGCGATGTCCGGAGCTGTTACTGCATATATGACCGATGTGAATGCAGGGTATTGGAATCCAGCAGCCATGAGTGGCATTAAAGCTCCCTTTCAAATAGGAGCCATGCATTCCAATATTTTTGGAGGTGTTGTCAAATATGACAATATAGTTGTAGGGAAACAACTCAATGCGAGCCAAAAATCCTTTGGGGCGGTTACTTTAATAAGAATGGCTGTAGATGATATACCGAATACACTCTCTATTCGTGAGCCGGACGGTACTATTAATTATGACAACATTAAGTCTTTCTCCGTATCTGATTATGCGATGTTAATCTCCTATTCAAAGTCTATATTTGGTGATCCCAATTTTAGATTGGGCGGTAATGCGAAGCTCATTCATCGGCGAATCGGTGAATTTGGAACCGGTTGGGGGCTTGGGATTGATTTGGGTGTACAGTGGTTGATGGACAACATTATGGTTGGGGCAGTATTGAGGGATGCGACCACTACGGTAACAGCTTGGTCATATAATATCGATGAAGCTACAGAGAAAGTATTGGTGAGTACAGGAAATGATGTTCCCGAGAGCTCTATTGAGACTGGACTACCTTCACTTGTAATAGGTGGAGCAGGAAAGTGGTCCATAAACGGCAAAAGTTCCGTACTTTCAGAGCTTGATGTAGAACTGTCCTCAGATGGGCGAAAATCAGGTCTGGTCTCTGC
>JALSTN010000273.1 GCA_026983735.1 Saprospiraceae bacterium
GCAATAGAATTCGTAACGAGGCGCAATTGGACAAAAAAAGCAAGTGTTTAGCTGAGGAGGCATAGCGAGCTATGGCGACGAGGGTAAATGCTTGGTTTTGAAGTCAAAATGTGCCGTAGTAGAATAACAGGGGAGGATTAATTGAGGGCTATTATTAGGCATATACGAAGAGGTAGAAGATAAAGGATCCAAGGGGAATATAAAATAGATTTTACCCAACAATAGTTCGAGATAAACATTATCTTATTATATGCGCTTTTTAATTAGTGGTCTATTGGATGATTTGGGTTAACCCAAAGCGTGCAATAGAATTCGTAACGAGGCGCAATTGGACAAAAAAAGCAAGTGTTTAGCTGAGGAGGCATAGCGAGCTATGGCGACGAGGGTAAATGCTTGGTTTTGAAGTCAAAATGTGCCGTAGTAGAATAAAGGCGGAGGTACAAGATAGGGAGAGCGTGAGGCATTTAGGGGAAAACTAAATGTGATGAAGATTATTTTTGTAAACATTAGGGAGAAATAAACATTATCACTAACAGGACCAATTTAAAAATTGGTGTAATGCATGAATCGGGTTTAATAAGAAGCTTATTTTACCCTAATTTTAGATATTCGTTACAGATATACAAATCGATCTAATCAGTAAATAAAAATAGTATGTCTTTTAAACTAGCTCCTTCGATTTTAGCAGCCGATTTTAACCAATTGTCGGATGCGGTTCAACTCGTCAATAATTCTAAATCCGAGTGGTTGCACCTGGACGTGATGGATGGTCGATTTGTCCCTAATATTTCCTTTGGGTTTCCCATTATAAAGGCGATAAAGGAAGTCGCTAGACTTCCTCTGGACGTTCATTTGATGATCGTGGAGCCTGAGCTTTATATCCAACGCTTTAGGGATGTCGGGGCGGATGTTATCACCGTGCACTATGAAGCGTGTCCCAACCTTCACCGTACGATTTATCAGATTAAGGAGACGGGGGCTTTAGCCGGGGTCGCATTGAATCCGCATACTACAGCTCCCCTTCTGGACGATGTACTAGAGGATTTGGATATGGTATTGGTCATGTCGGTCAACCCTGGTTTTGGTGGTCAAAAATTCATCTATCGTTCTCTTCAAAAAATAGCTTATCTCAAAAAGGCGAGAACAGAGCGCAACCTCGATTTTATGATTGAGGTAGATGGAGGGGTCGGCTTACAAAATGCACAGGCTTTACTTCAGGCGGGAGCGGATGTCCTTGTGGCTGGAAGTAGTATTTTTAAGAGTGAAGATCCGATAAAGACGATTGATCGCTTCAAGGAGATAAAGCGAAATAACGTGTTTTTATAAACATTGATTTAATCTAATTCGGGAAATGAATTGGAAAAGGAGAGTCTCCCTTCTACATTGGTTTGACAGATGTAATTTACAAGTCCATTGGTCGCCCATAGCCATTTAGCTCGAAGTTCCCGATTGTAGGTGGACAATTGGTCAAAGAGGGTTTGGTTTACGGCTACTTCAGGCGCCTTGCATTCTACGAGTAGTAGCGGTAGGCCATCCCGATCGAATACGACTACGTCAAATCTCTTTAAGCGTCCATTGACTTTAAACCCTTTTTCTACTCCTATTCTCCCTCGACTAATGTTGTGTTCTTCCATGAGAAAATGGATGACCGATTGACGTACGATTTCCTCAGGTTGAATCGAAAGCCAAATTCTTCGGATCGGGCACCAAAGATGATTAACCTCATTCTCCCGTGGTTCAATTTTTAGTTTCTTCGCATGGGAGATTAAATCCAATTCTATAGATCTCGGTGAAGAGGGGAGGCTCGGCATAAGTATATTTATTTGACGGTGGGAAGGGGTAGGATACGAGCGGAGAGACTTGACTTTAAGAACTGCTGGATAAGAGCATGAGTTCCGATGGGGTACTCCAAAGGGGTAAAGGATTCTAATGTTTCCGGTTTTTTGTTTTCTTGTCCATTTTGCCGGAAGGCCCATCCTGAGCAAACCCCATTATTGATACATACGATAGCTTCTTCCTGCTCTTCTCTTCCTTGATCCAGGATATAAAAATCTTCTTCAAAATAGGCGGTGATTTTTTCTTTGGCTGCACGGGCACGTAAGTTATAGGATTTAACGGGTTCTGCTTGTATGCATGCGCCGTGGCAGGCGCGAATGTCATATCGGAAACAGTGCAAGCTGGAGCGGTCGAGGCCACACAATTTAGCACATAATTCATGTTTTTCAACTATGTGATTCATGTAGTTTTTTGCATTGCGTTGGGAAGTGAACAGCCTTAACATTCGGATGGAGCGTTTGGATTTCAACGGGTGTTTACCTATGAAAAATTTGATATATCCTTCTCCTGAAAAATGTGTGTAAATCGCATAAGGAAAGTGCGTGTGTTTCTGCGCAATATTCAGTTCCGGTCGGTACTGTTTGATTTCATCATTTTCGAGAAGTAGGGCGACGAGTTCACTACCGGTGATCTCATAGGTGATATGAAATGCTCTTTTTTGGAGCCATTTCCCTTTGGAATTACCGTTTCTGAAGTGTTGTAGTATGCGGGATTGGATATTTTTGCTCTTTCCGATGTATATCGGCCTCTTTTGTTTATCCAAAAAACGATATACCCCACATCGCTGTGGGAGCTTGGCAATAATATCCAAGTCCAAGTGTTCGGGAATCGCGCTGTCTTTGATGCCCATATTAACTGTGTTCTTGACCGCTTCAGCTGATTTCTGGAGTCGAAGCATTTTGTGAAACAGCTCAGTGGTGGCGAGAGCGTCATCCAATGCTCTATGTCTGTTTTCTACCTTAATCTTGAAATGCCGGATTAAGTTTTCCAAACTGTGGGAACTCAATTCCGGGAAAGTCTTTCTGCTGAGTCTGACCGTACAAAGTTGCCGCTTGGAAAAGGTGTAACCCAACTGCCGAAATTCTTCTTTTATAAAACTGTAATCGAATCGCACATTGTGAGCTACAAAGACAGCTCCTTCGGTCATTCTGACAATTTCGCCGGCTATTTCATAAAATTTTGGAGCCTTCTTCACCATCTTGTTCGAAATGCCAGTTATTTTGGTGATGAAAGGGGGAATGTTTCGCTCGGGATTGACAAGGGTGCTATACTGATCTAGAATTTTTTTTCCATCCGTAAGTACGATGCCTACTTCAGTGATTTTATCTGTTTTTGCGGATCCTCCCGTCGTCTCGATGTCTATAATAGCAAACTTCATATCAACTCCAAAGGTAAGTTATTTTAGGTTTTAAACCGTTTACTACGGAAGGGTTTTTAAGCTAATTGGAGTAGTGGAAGTGGAGAATTGCGTACTTTAGCTTTTTATTTGATGTAAACTAATCTGTTTTCTTATGAATCCGTCGAAAGCCTCCACAACGATCGCCTTTCTTTTGATCATCTTAGTCGTGCTTATGAGTTATTTTACCCTAAGGCCACCCGGCGATCATACCTCTGCCACACAGGCTCAAAAAATGGATTTAAAGCAGGTGGAGAATCATGTCGCTACGATGTGTGGTTCGCGTCATTTTACAGGTACACCGGAACATATGCAAGTACGACGGTATATCGTGGATCAACTGGAACAGTTGGGTTTGACCGTTGAAATTCAAGAGCAAATGGTTTATTTTCCAAAATGGAGAACTTCGGTGCAAGTTCACAATATTCTGGCGCGCATCAAGGGGACAAGGGCGGGAAAGGCCTTGTTGCTTCTGTCTCATTACGATTCAGCTCCAGTATCTTCATTAGGGGCATCTGATGATGGATCCGGTGTTGCCGTAATTCTTGAAGCTGTTCGGGCATTTATAAAAAACGGTCGATCTGCTAAGAATGATATTATCATTTTATTGACAGATGCAGAGGAGTTGGGTTTGATGGGCGCAAAGGGGTTTATACAGTCTCATAGGTGGGCGAAAGACGTAGGGTTGGCGCTTAATTTTGAAGCTCGAGGGAGCGGCGGCCCATCGTATATGCTCATGGAGACCAATGGTGGAAATCGCAATTTGCTTCGTGGATTTATGAAGGCCCATCCAGGATATCCTGTTGCGAGCTCATTGATGTACAGTATTTATAAGATGCTCCCCAATGATATGGATTTGACTGTATTTAGGGAAGATGCAGACATAGACGGATTTAATTTTGCATTTATTGGCGATCATTTTGATTACCATACGGCACAGGATAAGCCGGAGCGGTTAGATAAAGCTACCCTTGTACAACAGATGGATTATCTCGCTTCTACTTTGAGTTATTTTAAAGATGCTGATTTGAGCAAGCTTTCTTCCACGGAGGAGGATGTGTATTTTAATTTGCCGTATTTGGGGATGTGGAATTATCCATTTTCATGGGTATGGCCGATGGCTATATTGGCCATATTACTCACTTTGTTATACATCGTTTTGGGTATTCGTACCGGAAAAATTGCACCTATAAATATCTTATACAGTTTTGTTGTTCATCTTGTCTTAGTCCTCATTGCCGGTGCTTTAGGAGGTGGATTTTGGACGTTGATGAAGGCTTTACATCCACAATATGCCGATATTTTACAGGGATTTACTTACAATGGATATATGTATATAGGTGCTGTGGCCTCGGGAAGTGTCGCATTGTGGAGTCTTGCGTATTATTATTTTTTGAAACGCAAGACGCCTTATGAGATAGCCACAGGACCGGTACTACTCTGGCTGATAATCAATGTTTTGATCGCGATGTATTTGAAGGGCGGCGGATATTTTGTTCTCCCCTTATTATCTATGTTGATCGGGCTAATTCTCTCTTTGGTCCTTAGGATAGCGGGTAGATTTAAGTTCTGGATTCTCTTAGGATCGTCTATTTTTGGGTTGCTTATTTTTGCCCCATTAGTTCAGATGTTTGTTGTCGGGTTGGGGTTGAAGATTTTGTTTCTATGTGCAGGTTTGACGATATTGACATTGGGTTTTGTAGAACCGGTGACTTATTATTTTAATATGAAATGGTTGGCAATAGGAGCAGGAGTGGTTTTCGTATTGCTCTTTGTCCGATCGGAAATGCACAGTAAATGGGACCAGCCGGACAGAAAACAACCGGATGGATTAGTGTACCTCTATGATGGGACGGCAGGAGAAGCTTGGTGGTTGACCTTCAACCGACACCCGGACCAATGGTTGTCCTCCATTATGGGGGAAAATATGAAGTCGGGACATCCGGAAAAAGTAAACTTTATGACTAAGTATCGTAGCCAGGTGCGCTATTATAATACTGCACCTAAAATACATCTTCCTCCACCTACCATTTCATACCAAAAAAATGACACTCTCTATCCCAATCGGGTTCTATACACATTAAAATACAGTCCACAAAGGGGGGTAAATAAAGTTACCTTGATGGATCAGGGGAAGCATGGCTATACGTATATGCAAGTAAATGGGGAGGCTATAGGAACGGTCTCCGGGGATACAGCGGTATTGACCACCGGACGTGCCAATAAATTGTTGAGTTATTATCTCACACCTTCAGCTCCTAACCTAGAGCTGTCCTTTATGACGAAGGGAGACGAAGCCCCTGAATTGGATCTTTTTGAGATGTCTTTTGATCTCGATGCCAATTCGGCTTTGAATATACCTCCTATGCCGGCCTATGTTATGCCCATGCCTTTTGTGAATAGCAATGCGGTTATGGCGAGATATTCACCTGCATTATCCATCGAAAAAGAATAATTTATGGCAGATAAATGGGTTAAAATTACAGAACAGGATTCATTGCATCGTCATTTGGAGCAGAAGTCTGTGCGCGCCTTGCTAAAAGGGATTAATGAAGAAGATCAGAAGGTGCCTTTTGTGGTTAGAGATGCGATTCCTCAGATAGAATCCTTGGTAGAGGCGTTAGTGCCTCGCATGCAGTCGGGTGGTCGGTTGTTTTATCTGGGGGCGGGGACGAGTGGTCGTCTGGGGGTCGTAGATGCTTCGGAATGTCCTCCTACGTACGGGGTGCCGGATGATTGGGTGATTGGACTTATAGCGGGAGGGGATAAAGCTATCCGAAAAGCAGTGGAATTTGCGGAGGATGATCCTGAACTGGGTTGGAAAGACTTATTGGATTATGGGGTCGATGAACAGGATTTTGTGGTCGGTATAGCGGCCTCGGGAACTACTCCTTATGTCGTTCATGCCCTAGAGTGGTGTAGGGGGCATGGTATAGCGACCGGATGTATCACCTGCAATCCGGGGAGTCCTTTAGCTGCACAGGCGGATTATCCGGTGGAGGTAATCGTCGGTCCGGAATACGTTACCGGAAGCACTAGAATGAAGGCGGGGACCGCTCAGAAATTAGTCCTTAATATGATCACTACTTCTGCGATGATCCAACTCGGTAGGGTAGTGGATAACAAAATGGTAGATATGCAGATCGCTAACAATAAACTGGTCGAAAGGGGAACCTTACTCGTCATGAAAGCGACCAGGGTTTCTAAAGAAATGGCTTATCAGACCCTGATGAAATACGGCAGTGTTCGAGAAGCGATTAAGGTGTTGTCGGATTAAAACCATTTCATGCATTAGACTCTTTTTTTGAACCACGTTTATATTCCGGAAAATGTATATTTTAAACCCTTGTTTACTAATTAGTTTCGAGTCAGCTTTTCTTTAGAAAGGGTATTATTATAATCTCAGCTTAATTTTAAATTATGGCTTTCAATTAATGCTGGGCTGCTCTTCTACTGCGGCACACTTTGACTTCAAAAGCAAGTATTTCCCCTCGTCGTCATAATCCGCTATGCATTCTCGGCGAACTACCAGCTTATATTCCCAAGAAGTCCCCTCGCTACGAATTCTAAGCAGGGTTTTGGGGTAAAATTAACCCGGAGTGATAATGGGGAAATAGTGTGGGAGGCATCGAATCTCAATAGTCCCGGGAGAAATCGTACAAGGCTCTCCATCGAATTGTGCGAGTTGTTGTTGATGTCGGATACGAAGTGTTTGAAATGGGGTAGTATGAAAATAACGCGAGCGAATCGGTCGTCCCAAAAATGCTTTAAATGTCCATATCGGAAGTCGGTACCAAGGAAATTTGTAAAATATCTGTAGATGCAGTTGTCCATCTGTAGCGCTCGCTTGAGGAGCGATTTTTAGGTGATTGCCAAATTCGGAGATATTCATGACGTCTAATAGTTCGGCTACGGTATCTTGCGCTTTACCATCGATGTCAAGATGCACCTTTATGGGTTTTGATTCAAACATCCTCCTGAGTACACATAGGACATATCCGGTCATTCCCCTTATAGGCATTTGATCAAATTCACGTGCGACCCGGGCCACCTTCCCCAAGGAAAAGGAGTTGGTAAATATCTTTTCATTCACTTGTCCGAGATCTATACGTGTTACGTGACCTTTTATCAGATTCTGAATGGCATCTGTCACATCCATTGGAATGGATAAGTCTCGGGCTAATCCATTACCCGAGCCCATAGGGATAATTCCCATAGGAACATCGGATCCGAAAAGCCCATTGATGACTTCGTGGACAGTCCCATCGCCACCTACAGCTACTACAACATCAGCTTCGGAGGCTGCATTTTTAGCTATTTGAATGGCATGTCCTTTGCTCTGGGTATATTGAATGGTATAATTGCGGTTATCAATGGGGAGGTTAGACTGTAATAGGTTGGCGAAATGTGTTTTATCAATCCCCCCGGATATCGGATTGATAACAAATGCATAATGATATGTCTTTTGAGTATCCGACATCAGGTTAGATGATTTTGCTGAGTTGGGTGATGAGTTCGTCTATTTCCTCGATGGTGTTGTGGTGAGAGAAGGACACCCGAATATGCTTTCTTACATCGGCCGGGTGAAGTATTTCCA
>JALSTN010000274.1 GCA_026983735.1 Saprospiraceae bacterium
TGAGAGACCGGTTCCAACTCGACACCCAGCAAGCCTGTATTCTCCTTCTGCAGTTTTTTCTTAGACTTATCGTAATATCCCATGTGACTAGTGTTAAGCTGCCCTAACATCTGATTGATCACATATCCAAAATCCTCCTTTGCATTGCAGGATAAAGCCAAGGGCTCATAGATATGCTTAAGTGTGATAAAATCTTGCCCATTGAACTCCGGATCGTAGAAGCCCGCTTTTAACATACGCCAGGCTTCTTCGAAAATCTGTTTATTCTCTTTCTTGTGATCTACGGTAATTCTCGTGGTAAAAGGTTGGGCTTCCAGCTTCTTTTTAGCAATATCAAACATCCCAAACCCTCGATTTTTATCGAGGAGGAAGACCTTTTTACCATTTTTAGATAGTCGTAAGAAATTCCCTTTAAAGTCATCCTTTAAAGTCTTTGCCTTTTTGCCGTCCCACTGGATTTCTATCCATGCTCTCTTTTGTTTTTTGCCTTCTATTGGGGAACTCAGTGAAGTGAAATACAATTTCTTGCTATCGTTACTCAACATCAAATTGCCCTCGTCACCGGTGAGGTTGGTAACTTGGACTTGTCTGTCAAATATCCTTTCCGGATCTACTACGAGGTGTACTGGAGAGGTGTCTTTATTGGGATGGATCATATTCTTTTCCTCTTCCATTTCCCAATCCTCCTTGCGCAGGGCCCAGTCCTTTTTACTAAGCCACACAAACCATATGTCGTAATCCTTTTTGTGCCGATCTGACAAGAAGTATAGTTTCTTACCATCTGGAGACCATACCGGGCTCCTATCCATCCTGGGATGCATACTCACATTAATTGGTTCCGAAGATGCATCTGCCCGACGGATATATACATCCTTGTTGAAAGTCAAATCGTTTAAAGCATATGCGATCCATTTGCTGTCCGGGCTCCAAGCTATGTCCGAAGGAATAGCCCACCCATTGACGATCTCTACCGGATGGGTGATCTTCCCCGTTGGAGAGATGTTATACGACAGCAAGCGCCCTCTTCCTATACGCAACGCTATCCTTTTTTTATCCGGGGACAACACCATGTCCATAATATCCGCTTCTTTATCCGCAAAAATTCGGGTATGCTCATGCAATATAGCGTGGAATATATCCTCCTTTGCTCCCTTGCCCTTAGTAAGGGCATAGACTTCATACTTGCCCGAGCGATCAGAGAGATAAAGACATGTAGAATCGTTTAACCATCTCGGAAGACGCTCCCTCGATTCGGGAGCATCGAAAACGCGTGTTTTTTTGCGTTTTTTATCTACTAATTTTAATGCGATTTCTCCATGAAGAATCATAGCCATATATTTCTCATTGGGAGAAATGTCATACTGCTCGATCTTATTGCTCAGAGTTATCCGTTCGACCGGATACCCCTGATAATCTCCGGAAAAACGAACGATAACCTCATTCATAACTTCTGAATTCTGAAGTTCTATCGTGTACAATTTCGCACCTACCGCAATCACAGCTTGCTGACCATCCGCAGATATATCCATGTATCGAGCCCCCATTTCCTTTAAATTAGTCAAGCGTTTTGGGTGGCCTATAGGATGTCCTTCCTCTAGGCTCAGCCTATATAGATTATAGCGTCCGGTTCGAGCACTCAAATAGAATAGCTCCTCGTCAGATCGTCCCCAATCCGGCATTATATCTTGACCTTCATCATGGGTTATTTGTATGAAATGGTCGAGCTTTGTGTCATAAATCCAAATGTCTTTATTGGCTGAACCTCTGTATTTTTCGCGCTCTATTTTACAAGGACCTTTTTCAAAAGCAATGTATCGTCCGGATGGAGAAGCCTTCGGTCTGTAGCCGAAGGCATTGATTGCTCTTGTAGGAGTTCCCCCTTCCGGTGAAAGCTGGTAAATCTCTCTCTCCCACTCGATCTCTTGACGCACTCTTGTGGTCTCAAATAATATGCCCTCCTTTCCCCAACTTGGGGACCTGCTACCATTGGTATGAAAAGTCAATCTTCGTACTCCCCCACTCTTTAACGGGATAGTAAACAGATCAGAATGATGATACCGATTACTGACAAATACCAACTTCCGGCCATCCGGACTCCATTGTGGAGATGCATCATAAGCCGGGTGCACAGTAAGTCGAACCGCTTCCCCACCTATAGAAGGAACCACCCAAATATCCCCATTATACCCAAGAGCCAAACTAGTACCATCCGGCGACAGGACAGGAGTTCTTATTAACCCTTGACCTGCTAAAGACAATACACTAATTTGTACAAGCAAAACAACGAGTAAGCCCCTAATTCCTTTAATTTCTCTATATACTCCGATTTTTAGTATATTCTCAAGATTTAACCATTTCATACCCGAAAACTATTGTTTAAATTACCATTACTGATCCTGATAGCGAAACTCAACTTCTTATCCCACTAAAATCTCCCAAACATAAAAAAAATTGGTGGTTCCAACACTAATTTAACTACTAATTCATATCTTTACAGCTTTGAACACCTAACACATTCGTATGAAATCCCTAAATTACTCCCTTGAGAAAAAGACGATTAAACATTGGGCTGAAGAGGACAGACCCAGAGAAAAACTGCTAAATAAAGGTCCACAAGCGCTTACTACGGCCGAGTTGTTGGCTATAATAATCGGTAGTGGGACCCGAAAAATGACCGCTGTAGAATTGGCACAACACATCATGGCCTCTACAGAAAATGACTTGAATATCCTAGCTCGTAAAAGCATTCGAGAATTGACCATGTTTGATGGTATCGGCAGGGCTAAAGCCATTATCCTACAGGCTGTAATGGAAATCGGTCGAAGAAGAAATGCGGCCGCACTTCCCAAGAGAATAGCCTTTACCAGTAGTCGAGTCGTGTATAACTTTATGGATGGCAAAATGAGGGATTTGACACATGAAGAATTCTGGGTTTTACTGCTCAATAAACGACTTCAACTCATCTCAGCAAAAAAGGTTAGTTCAGGTGGGCTCGATGCGACGATCGTTGACACACGAGTAATATTTAGAATGGCTTTAGATGAACAAGCACTCGCCATGATTTTAGTACACAACCACCCTTCCGGTAATCCCAAGCCAAGTAGTCAAGATATCGCTATCACTCGCAAACTCTATGATGCTGGGAAGTTGATGGGAATAGATGTGGCAGATCACCTCATCCTGTGGAACGGTGGATATTATAGCTTCCGTGATGAAGGCCAGTCTCCGTTCTAATTCGCTCTCTCTACGTTAATTTATGGGTTTATCCTTAAGACTTTTGAAGATGCCCCGGACATATTTTTTGATGAAGTGCAACTGCTCTTCGGCCATCTTTTGACCGATTCTAGCGCCTATGTACATCCCTGCTACAATAACCCCAATCACCGGCAACAACCATAGAATCCCGGTTGTCATCCCCAATTGATGTCTGGAAATGCCAAAAATGATAATAAACACACTGGCAACTCCCAGAAAAAAGTAAAAAAAGATAAACAACATCCATACAGAAGGTTTCGGTCCGGCAAGCCCTCGCACTTCTGTTCCCTCTTCAACCGTATCTATATTAATATTGACCTCCGGTGTCCAAAAGGTCTGCTTGGATTTAGGGAATCGGATATTGATATGTTGTCCGACTACTTTTCCCTGGAGAACACCGGGGTCTAAAGTATCTAAGGTATCCCTAAAATGTGCAATAACCGTCTCCTTTGTTTGAGGGACAATTACTTTAAAGCGTGGACGAATCTCCGAAGACATAGTATATGAATAGGTTGAACGAATCAACCGTAAAAATAAACAAAATTGAAGGGGACAAAAGACTTTGCCGATAATTAATCGTAAACCCTTTGGATAAGATGAGCTTTAGGAGAAGGTGGACTAGTTCTGGTTCAACGCATTACATTACCATTGAACAGAGAAAAATAGAAATAATAAATCCTAAAAGAATCGGCAATCTACCCCTCTTGTAACATAAAAAAAGCCCCCCGTCGGGAGCCTTTCTTTTTAATTTTCTTCGCTTGATTCGTTTTTAACAAATCTGGTTTTACCAAATTTTTTCTTGAATTTATCGATTCTACCGGCGGTATCAACAAATTTCATCTTACCGGTATAGAAAGGATGTGATTCACTTGAAATCTCAAGCTTTACAAGCGGATATTCATTTCCGTCCTCCCATACTATAGTGTCCCGAGTCTGAGCTGTAGACCGTGTTAAAAAAGAATAATCACAGGAGAAATCCTTAAATACGACTAATCTATACTCTTCCGGATGAATGCCTTTTTTCATATCTTTAAAAATTTCTAATAAATAGATAATAATTGTATTATAAATTTTTTGCAGTTATGTATCTGCTGCGCTCTCACATTATTTTTATTAATCACTTTGTGAATGAGTCTGTGATTAATAAAATTATGTTCGTTTCATTTTATATTCTTTTAGAATACCCATTAAACAATACCCCTTTAGCGGCCGCAAAGATAGTACAACTTTTAATTATCTGCACTATAATATATAAAAATATTACGTCTTTTTAAATGTTACCCTTATTTATCGTTCAGGGAAAAGACTTTTATGTATACACCCTCATCACTCCTCCCCAAACCATACGGCAGGATGCGATATAACAAATTGCAACCGGTAAATAATAATTAATGAACCTACTCTGATAATATCAAAGCGAAGATCTATCCCTCGGCGTGTAAAAATGCCTTTTTTACCTCCAATTCCTCTTTTGATTCTTCGTGGTCTTCATCCGGTACACAAGAGTCAACAGGACAAACAGCAGCACATTGAGGTTCATCGTGAAATCCTACACATTCTGTACATTTTGCCGTTACAATAAAGTAAAATTCATCGGATAGAGGTTCTTGTGGTTCATCCGCATTAATTTCCGTACCATCGGCCAATGTTACAACTCCACTGAGTTCAGTACCATCCGCAAGCGTCCACTCTTCACCCGGTTCATAGATAGCAGTATTGGGACATTCAGGTCTGCATGCATCACAATTGATACAATCTTCATTGATTAATATAGCCATAATTAAGTTGTTTACATGTATAAAATAAGTTTTACTTCAATCAAACTAAAGCAGTGCAATATTAGGAAGAATAATGTTACTAAAGCAAAATATATAAGAAAAATTAACGTCTTCAACTTCAAATATTTTATTGCTCAAATCAATTTATTGATTCATATTAGGCACTAAACTTTGCTTACTAACGGTATTCCTCTTTGATTCAATGGCACAAATAGCGGTCAGGTTTACAACATTTCTCACATCACTACTCCTAGTTAGCAATTGGACGGGGCGCGTAAATCCTTTCAATATAGGACCTATCAAATGTGCACTTATCATTTTCTCCATCATTTTAACGGAGATATTAGCTGAGTTCAAATCCGGAAAAACCAAAAGATTAGGCGCTTCATCCATTTCTGCAAAGGGGTAATGATCCATCAATAATTGGTGATCCAAAGCATAGTTGGCCTGCATGGGGCCATCTATCGGGATACCGGGATATCTATTTTTTATATTTTGGATAACTTTCTCGAGAAGAACGGTTTTTTCCACCCGGACCGTACCAAAATTAGAAAAGGATAACATCGCTACACTTGGTGCAAAGCCTAAATTAGTCACTGCTTCTATTGCATTGGATACGATCCCAGTCAATTGATCCACCCCCGGATCGATATTGACCGCCGCATCCGTTAAAAACATACTCTTATTATTATGTCTTAACCAATGCAGCCCCGACACCACCCCGCCATTCACAGGTCCTACAATATTCAATGCAGACCGGAGTACTACCGGGTAATTCGTATCTATTCCCGCCACCAATCCATGTGCATAACCTAGTCTGACCATCATTGTGGCTACATTATATCTATGCGTCAGGTCTTCAATCGACTTTGGCTTTGTCACTCCCTTCCTTTGCCTAAGTGCATAATACTCTGAGATGAGTTGATCGTGAAAAGGTGTGTTGCGGTATTCCATCAATTCTATCCCCTCCATACTGTGACCGAGCTCCTTGAACTGCGAAGTAGCTTTTTCTGAATTAAGTACAAGCAAAAGCGGTTTAGCTATCCCTGCATCTACAATTTCTCTAGCTGCCCACATAATTGTCGGATGATCCCCTTCCGGAAAAATAATGGTCTTTAGATCTCTTCTTGCCATATTAAATACCTTCCGCATAGTTCCTCGAGTCCAATCCGTCTTACCTAATAGCCTTTCCCTATAGGCCTCGATATTTATCCTCTTTCTAGCCACATTCGTGCGCATCGCTGCCTCTGCAATAGCAGATGCTGTCACCGATAATACGCGAGGATCAAATGGTTTTGGGATAATGTAGTCCGGACCAAAAGTCAAATCGGGATTCTCGTAAATTTTCTTGACCATTTCGGGGACTTCCTGCCTTGAGAGCTCAGCTAAAGCATGTGCTGCAGCCAATTGCATCTCAATGTTTATCGCCTTACTGCGAACATCCAATGCACCTCGAAAAATATACGGAAATCCCAGTACATTGTTGATTTGATTTGGGAAGTCACTCCTTCCCGTAGCGACAATAGCATCCGGCCTCGCTGCTTTTGCCTCGGGGTAGGTTATCTCCGGATCAGGATTGGCCAATGCAAAAATCAAAGGACGATCCGCCATGGTCTTCACCATTGCGTCCTTCAGTACTCCTTTCACTGAAAAGCCGGCAAACACATCCGCCCCTACCATAATATCACCAAGTTTTCGCGCCGAAGTATCATGAAAATAAGGCTTTTTGAAGGGATTCTTCTCCTCATCTCCCCTCCCCTTCCAAAGGACACCTTTGCTATCTACCATAAAAATATTCTCTCTTAATGCCCCCAATGCCTCATAAAAACGTGCACTTGCTATACCTGCAGCTCCTGCACCGGAGATCACAATCCGAATCTTGTCAATGTCTTTACCCACCAGCTTCAAACCATTTATTAATCCGGCCCCTGAAATAATTGCTGTTCCATGCTGGTCATCATGAAATACCGGGATATTCATCGTGCGCTTCAATTCTTCTTCGATATAAAAGCATTCCGGAGCCTTAATGTCTTCCAGATTGATCCCACCGAATGTCGGCTCCATCGCTTGTACGATTTTTATAAACTCTTTGGGATCATGAATGTCCAACTCGATGTCAAATACGTCTATATCAGCAAACTTTTTAAATAAATTAGCTTTGCCTTCCATTACAGGCTTGCCAGCTAATGCCCCTATATTGCCCAACCCTAATACTGCTGAGCCATTGGTGATGACCCCCACCAGATTACTTCGGTCCGTATATAGTGATGCATTCTGTTCATCTTTTACTATTTCAAGACAGGGATAAGCCACTCCCGGAGTATATGCCAATGATAAATCCCTTTGTGTATCAAATGGCTTAGAGGATACCACTTCAATCTTTCCATTCCGCCCTTGCTGGTGATAGGCGAGCGCCGCCTTTTTTAATCTCTCTTCCGATGGGTATAATTCCATAATTTATTCAAATTTAATTTCTGCGATTTCTTTAAAGCCTTAACATAACACCTATGTGTGAATAAAGATTAAATCTCTTGTTTAAAACATATATTTAGACGCCTGTAAGACAGAATCAGTGTCCATCCATTTTGTCCACATATGACTTATCCCCTATCCTTAAAAAGATGGGGATACGCTCTTTGCGTTGAAGTTGTGCTTCCCATCGACAAAATATCCCATAGCGCATAAATACCTCATTAGCCCGAACATTCATCCCCTGATTTAATGGACTTAGAAGACTATCTCTTGGTATGAAATGGTGATCTGTATTC
>JALSTN010000275.1 GCA_026983735.1 Saprospiraceae bacterium
ACCTCTTAGTATGATACGTATTTATAGTAGAGTTGCCGGTGGGAATTACTATTTTCCAAGAGGGTCTGATCAAAGAGATGGAAAAATTGTTGACGCGTATGCCGAAAGCGGCTATTTAATAGTTATTACTCCTCATACTACTTATAGCTTTAGTTTATCGTCAGCAACATCAATAGAGATTGAAAAAAATAAATTATTTATTAGTTATTATTATGATGCCGATTAAAATACAATATTGAAATTGGTTTTCGGGTTTATGAAACACATCAAATTGTCATTCCGGTTTTCATCGTTCTTTGATGGAATACCGGAATCTATTGACCTAACAAATACCCCGCCCAAAATACGGCGGGTAAACTAGTACAGCGTTCCACAAATATACTATCAATACGTTGTTAAATTATTATTTCATCTAATTTGTATTTCCATCTGAACACAACCGGGTACATATTCACTTCATCTAAATATTTAAGTATCCGTTCTCTAAGTTCATCTTTTGATTTTACTCTAATTGCACGAAGAAATGACCTTGACATTTTACTAAAAAACATTTCGATTAAATTCAACCAAGAACCATGCTTTGGTGTAAAAACAAACTCGAATCGGTTGGGATATTTTGCCAGTGCCGCCATTGTTTCTTTCGATATGTGAGCTGAATGATTGTCTAATATTATCCGCAACTTCCATTGTTTCGGATATTCTGAATCCACTTTTTCTAAGAACTCAATAAACTCGCGACTTCTATGTCTATCGCGAACAAGCCCTATTACTCTACCATCATGTAAATCTATTCCAGCCAATAGACTCAAAGTACCATGTCGTCTGTACTCATAGTCACGAGACCAAGTTGTACTTTTACCAACAACAGGGGAAAGATCAGCCTCAATATTTTCAATTGCCTGAATGCCTGGTTTTTCATCATAAGAAAGTGTCGCAAAATCACGATCAATTTCATTGTTCTCCAATTGTTCGTTGTATAGTTCTATTTCTTTATATACGTATAATATCTGTGCCATTTTCTCATCAAACTCCGGATCACGTTTTTCTAAATAGTAGTTAATCTTATGTGGTTTAATTGATACTTCATTTAGTATTCGGAAAATTGTACTTTTAGCAGCTTTGCTTAAGCAGGGGTGTCCTTCTATGTTACATTTTCTTCGCACATGACTTGCTAACTGGCTAATTGTCCAAAGCTCTGATGCATAACCAATATCTTTTGGTTTTTGACAAGCAAGGTTAATAACCCACATTTTTGAATCTGCTGTAATTGAAGAAGGACCTCCTTTCCTCCTCAAATCTGATAAGGCTACTTCTATCCCGCCGGTTAATGCTTTATCTACACACTTTTCAACAGTAGGGCGAGATACATGATGTTTTTTGGCTATGGAATTTATCGATTCATTCTGAGAATATGAAAGTAATATTTTTGCTCGATTAACCCTTGCAAATGATTCTTTTCCTGATTTTGATATTGTTTGCAGTTTTGTTGTATCGGATTCTGATAATAATAAATCGGCTCTTTTTCGTTCAAACGGCATTTGTAATTCTCCAAAGTTTTATATGCCGCAAGATACTATTATTAAATTGCTATTGCAAACCTATTCTTGAAACGCTGTACTAGTAAGAGTAAACATATTCTTCATAT
>JALSTN010000276.1 GCA_026983735.1 Saprospiraceae bacterium
AAAAATGAAGTACTTCGAAATACCCAACACTTCATATACAAACCGTTAAAAGTATCATCAAATTATTAAGATCGGTTCATCCTGAATAGTGATTCTACCGGATGTTGCGGGTTAAATAGTAGGGTTTAGGAGGAATTAGCATGTAAATCGGGTTTCAGTCCTAGTTGTGCGATGCATCTACAGTAAGAGGCTCTGTCATAACAGCATTCTTATGGAATCACGGATATTTTCTCTATTATAATTCTCGGGGTTCTAATTATTGTATTAGGAGTGGATGATATTTTTCACCTTTTCCTGAGTCAACGGAGCTATTTTGGCCAAGATTTGTATAGTCCATCCCGACTCATGACCTCCTTGAATACGGCCTATTTTATTTTTTTGTATGCCTTGTTAAGGACCTAACTCGGTAAAATGATTCTAGATATTTTTACGTTCTTTTGGGGAAGAGATAGGTATACTTGTCATGATTTAACACATGATTTGAGTGGAAAAATGTACAATAAACAAAATTATTCTTCGGTTTACCCAGTAATTTGGTGGGCTTTTAAATAGATACTTGTGTTTAGATCGGATATAGGTATCAAGATGGACATGCTTTATAATCGTTCATAAGGTACGGAGAAAGTATCGCCCCCACGCATATCTCCGGATTGCAAACCCTTCATAAACCAACGGACGCGTTGTTCGGATGTGCCGTGGGTAAAGGCATCGGGCATCACATAAGAACCGGCTGATTTTTGTATTCGGTCATCGCCGACGGAAGCAGCGGCATTAACAGCTTCTTCAACATCCCCTTTTTCCAGGATATGATTCATTTTTTGGTTATGATGCGCCCAGACACCAGCGAGATAATCAGCTTGAAGTTCTAATCGTACAGACATCCTATTGCCATCCCGTTTACTCATTTGAGCGCGTTTACGAGCAACTTGATCGGTTATCCCGAATAAATTTTGGACATGGTGCCCGATTTCGTGGGCGACGACATACGCCATAGCGAAGTCCCCCGGTGCGTTAAAACGGCTTTTCATTTCGCGAAAGAAACTCAGGTCGAGGTAAACTTTCTGATCAGCGGGGCAATAAAAAGGTCCTGTGGCGGTTTGTGCTACGCCACAACCGGAGCGGTCCATGCCGCTGTAGATAACCAGTTTGGGTTGGGGATATTCTTTATTAAAATTTTCACGAAATAACTTACTCCAAACATCTTCGTTGTCTTTGAGGACAACAGAAACAAATTGGACGAGGGGTTTATCCACATCTTCAGATTGATAATTGCCGGGAGCGATCTCGTCGGGTACGGATTGGGTTTGGATTTGATTGAGCATGGACATAGGATCTTGTCCGAGGAATAAACCCAATAATACCATAAGAATAGTACCGATACCTATTCCCCCGCCAATCCGGCGCATCCGGCGTTTTCTATGATCTTCTATGTTGCGACTCCCTTCTCTGTTTTGCCATTTCATATCTTTAAAATTTTCTAATAAATGGGTAATAAATGTATTATAAAATTTCTGCAGCTATGTAACCGCTGCGCTCTCACATGAATTTTTTTAAACATACTTTTGTATGAAATTTATGTTTAATAAAATTCATGTTCGTTTCATATCTTTAAAATTTTCTAATAAATGGATAATAAATGTAGTATAAAATTTCTGCAGCTATGTAACCGCTACGCTCTCACATAAATTTTTTTTATAGTGTCTGACCATAAAGTGCTTCATGAATGAAAGATACGCTTTCCGCATGAATGAATTTGTGGATAGATACTATAGTCATCTATGTTTTTGAGGGTATGACGAATAAAACTCCTGTTTAATTCATCCCCCCAAAAGATATTATTAATAAAACTTAATCAAGAGCAAAAGTATGAAATATTTCGAAAGGTTTAGAAGGGACGTATTTGAAACTCTTTTCCAAAGGCTTTGGCACTAACGGCATATTTTATCCCGAGGGAGGCCAAGATGGAGAGGCTGCCGGTCAATGTAAGCACAAGTCCACCTGTGATGAGTAAGCTGAGTTTGCTTGTGGGCTCAGGGTCAGCAATAGCGGCCGCGATAATCCACACCCCCACTCCGGTTATTCCTAGACTGGTTAATACTTTGACCATCTTACGCCAGGTAATTACCTTTTTTTTCTTAACAAACCGTAGGAGGTTCACTGCACTTTTAACATCATTGGGCTCTAATCCGAGATCCCCATCATCAATAAGGGTAAACTCGAGTTTAGCCTTATAAGCTTCTAAGGCTTTGCTTAACCAGTCAGGCTCATTGGTTCTAATCATTGTCATGCTTAAATAGATTTGTTTCGTTAGTATAACAGATGAGAGAGGAAAATAATTCTTATTAACCCCAAAAAATATATTAACCCGCAAAACAATACCTAAAAAAAGATGTTTAAGTATTTGCTTAAATAATTGCACAAAATTATGAATTATGGAAAGGGAAGTATGCATTCGGCTCCGGTCGGATCGGCAGCAAATAGAATCTTGTAAGGTTTTTTTGAGGGATAAAGAAGAAGCAATTGCATCATTAGCTAATCTTTTTCAATTAGCAGGTAATGCAGTTCGGTTAAAGATCGCCTTTTTATTGCATAGAGAAGGAGAGTTGTGTGTATGTGATATCAGTGATATCTTGAGCATGAACATAGCAGCTATATCTCAACATCTGAGGAAGCTAAAGGATCGGCAACTTGTTATTACAAGACGATCTGGCCAGACCATTTACTATAGATTAACCTCGAAAACGGAAGTATTTCTAGACCCTTATGTAGAGGATTTGATAGAAGATAACCATTTCATACCTAACTTATAACTTACGAAATATGAAAAAGGAAGCCTCATCAATAAAAATTGCTGCGATAAGCATTTTATCAGCCTTTGCTGCTTCATTATGTTGTATTACGCCCTTGTTGGCATTAATTGCAGGCAGCACGGGTATGGCATCTAGTTTTAGTTGGTTGACGCCATATAGGCCATACTTCATCATTTTGACGGTCGGCATATTGGGATTTGCCTGGTATCAAAAATTAAAACCCAAGACGGCGAATGTCGCATGTCAGTGTGACACTGAAGCTAAAACCCCTTTCTTGCAGAGTAAGTTATTTTTGAGTATAATAACGGTATTTGCTTTGACGACGACATTGTTTCCCTATTTTTCAGATGCTTTTTATCCGGAGAATAAGGTACAGGCATATCCTATTTCTAAAGAGAACAAGTATCGAGTAGAATTGGATATTAAGGGCATGACTTGTGAGGGATGCAATCATCATGTCGAACATGCAGTAGGACAATTGCCGGGATATATCGATGCAAAGGCGGATTATACTACCGGTTCAGCATGGGTTGAGTTTGATCGAAGTAGAAATACTATTGAAGATATTAAGGCAGCAATTGACTCTACAGGTTATACGGTTACAGGTGTTCACCCGCAAGAATAGTACACGGCAATAGGACTCTGGATTTAACTTATACTAAAGATTTAGAGGAGGTGATTAGCAAGGGACATTGGGCTGTGTGTCTCCAATTATTGAATAAAAATCAATTTAATGAAAATATTAAAACTCGAACTTTCAGGTATGTCTTGTGAAGGTTGTGCCAAAGTTGTGCGAGATATTTTAGAGCATCCGGCCATTCAAGAGAAAGATATCACATATGCTGCATCTGGGGGTCAAATTCGATTTGATGATTCAGAGATAGAGGAGGAAGAGGTTTTAGCATTAATAAGAAAAACCCCCTATAGGATCGAGCATTACACTGTCGAATCCGGAGTAAAAACAGAGGATACGGTTTATGATCTACTTATTTTGGGTGGTGGATCGGCGGCATTTTCGGCAGCGATACGAGCGAATACTTTACAAAAGCGCACCTTAATTATACAAGGAGGGCTTCCTCTAGGAGGAACCTGTGTCAATGTGGGTTGTGTACCATCTAAATTTTTATTGAGAGCAGCAGAGCAGGTTCATTTAGCTGGACAAAGTCGATTTGCCGGTATACAGCTCCAAGGTAAACCCAAGGTGGATTTTAACTTATTGGTAAAGGAGAAGAGGGAATTGGTGGCTCAACTTAGAAAGCAAAAATATTCGGATATACTGGAGGGATTAGAATATGTAAGAATGGTAGAAGGGATGGGATATTTGACGGGGGAGAGAACGATTCGGGTAGGAGAAGTCGAATACAAGGGAGAGCAAATACTCATAGCCACGGGGTCACGCACTAAAATACCCAATGTAGAGGGACTGTCGAAATCCGGTTATCTCACTGCTACGACCCTCTTTGATTTAGAGGAATTACCCGAGTCAATAGCTGTATTAGGAGGAGGTTATATTGCCCTTGAGTTAGCACAAATGATGAGTCGACTGGGCGCATCAGTAAGTATTCTTCAACGCAGCAATCGAATATTATCTAAGGAGCACCCGGATGTTTCGGAAGAGATACAAAGGCAATTAGAAGAAGAGGGAATCACCTTTCAATTGGGCGTAGTATTAAAACGTGTGAGCCGGACTAAAAACAGGGTTTTAATCGAATTTGATCAGGGAGATAATTCGAAATCTATTGAGGCGACACACATCGTTGTAGCGACAGGCACAGTGCCCAATACACATCAGATAGGCTTGGAAGATATAGGTGTAAAAATGACATCCAACGGACATATTCAAACGGATGCGTACCTGCGATCTAGTATTGATGGAATCTGGGCATGTGGTGATGTCATTGAAACTCCGGCCTATGTCTATGTCGCGGCTTATGAAGGAGCCCTAGCAGTCGATAATATGTACGGTGACGAAGGGGGGGAGGTATGTTGTTCAGCTGCATTGAAGAAAGCCGATTACCGGGCGATGCCATGGGTAGTATTTACCGATCCACAAGTAGCGGGGGTTGGGATGGATGAATTACAGGCAGAAGCAGTAGGAATGGAGTATGAAGTAAGTGTATTACCTATGACTTATGTACCGCGCTGTATAGTATCTAAGGATACCCGAGGATGGATTAAGTTATTGAGAAATAAACAGACCAAAGAGATCATTGGAGCTCGCATAGTAGCTCCTGAAGGTTCGGAATTGACCATGGAGATATCATTAGCGATACGACATAGAGTCAAGAGTGAAGAGATAGCGGAGGCTTTTCATGCATATTTGACGATGTCTGAGGCGGTCAAACTAGCAGCGATAGGCTTTGGGAAGTCCGTAGAACAATTGAGTTGTTGTGCCAGTTAATAGAGGGGTAAAGTATCCGAAAAGGATGTACTTTTGTGTATGCAAAAAACACCATATAAAATTTTAGGCATTGACCCGGGCACCAATTTATTGGGTTATGCTGTTATTCAAGTTGAGGGGAAAACCTTAACCGCAGTGGACTTTGGTGTACTACATTTGACAAAGTACAAAGATCATCAGACAAAACTCAAAGAGATTTTTCTTCAGATTCAAGAGATTATAGAGACGTATTTACCGGTATCTATGGCAATCGAGAGTCCTTTTTACGGGAAGAATGTGCAGTCGATGTTAAAGTTGGGTAGGGCTCAAGGCGTAGCGATGGCAGCGGCCATGACGATGGGATTAGATATTCATGAATACGCTCCAAAGAAAATAAAGCTCTCCGTTACAGGCAGTGGAAATGCGTCAAAGGAGCAGGTATCGGCGATGGTTGCCCGACTGCTTAAGATCAAGATAGTGAAGTCCTATTTGGATGCGACAGATGCATTAGGGGCAGCACTTTGTCATTATTATCAAGGGGTCGGGCCCAATTTGGAGAAGAACAAATACAAAGACTGGGCCTCTTATGTCAAGAACAATCCCGGACGCAAAACGAGGTAAAGGAGTGTTACTTCTGCTAAGAGATTAAAAGGTTTTACGATAGTTATACCCCTTTGGTTTTTTAGTAAGTTTTTTAAACCTAGGATATGATAGGCTTAAAAAGTTTATGCTTATTTCAATTTAATAATTTTCATGTCTTCCGGGTCCAATTGTACTTTGGGTGGTGGATTTTCTTCCCGTTGTTTGAGATAATCCAAATAATCTTGCTCGGTAATTTTTTGAAATTTTTCCAAACCCATTTGAATACGGTCACCCAGTATTTTTTTGAGGCTAGTCCCTTGCAACAAAAGCTTAAGAGTAGTCATGGGGCTATTGGTTCCTTTTATTCCCCAGATGATATCATTCGTTCCTGCCTGAAATCCCATTTGTATCGAGGAGACACCTTCCATTTGATATGGTTCGAATAACTTAATATTAGTTTCGAAAAAATGAAAAGGGCCAATACCGATAATTTTTTCTTCTCCTTTACCGATTTTAGGTCCTTCCCAAGTGAGGATGCCTCCTTCATAGCCATCGTTACCCAGGATTTTAGTTTTAACTTGTGGATCGATCATTTTAATGGGACTCCAACGTAGAATATTTTCAAAGGTGGACATATTTTTGAAAGCAAATCCGGAGGGGGTACTAATCTGAATCGTGCGTTTGACGAGAAACTCTCGTTCTCCATACTTGTAAAATAAGAGCGCTCCAATGCCCAAGACAACCACGAGAAATAGAAGAAGATAGAGCAGACGTTTTTTCATTTTATACATATTTGGATTATCAGAATATAGGATCCAAAAAACATAGGTTTTTTATCACAACGTAATAAGTTGAAATAAACTATAGATTAAACGAGTACAAAGTAATTGTACAATAATATCGGATAGCAACTTCCCACCCTACTACAAAAGTAGGGCAAAAAGTTTGCTTTAACTTACTCTCAAGGGTATAGACCCTTTTAAACATGATTTTGTTGCCTCGGATATGCAAAAAAAATCAAAAACCTATCGTTTACCCAAAATAGCGGCACCTAACCCAACGATTAGCAAAGGCAAACCTCCCACAAATATCCAAGGGATAGGATCTTTATGTACAGCGAGCACTACGATAGCAGATAATAAAGCCAAAACTCCAATAATCAACCAGAGTATTGATTTCGAACTTACAGAATCCCCTTTGTGAATAGCCAGCATTTTTCGTTTTGTCAATAGATGCATTCCAAGCAGGAGGAGTAATACCGTCAATTTTACATGCATCCAAGGTTGTTTTAGATACTGAGTATGGAGTGCTAGCATCCCGATTCCTAAGATAAATACTGCCATCATCATGGGATTTACGACAGTACGATAAAGTCTCATTTCATATAGACCAAGCTCCTTTGTTTGTCCGGTTTTATGATGGTTGACCATCGATTGGAGCAATGCATATAAGGATCCTACCCAAAGGATAGCAGTAATGATATGAAGAGATTTGATTAAGGCAAGATAATCCATATTAAGTGGTTTAAGTGAAGTAGTTTATTTAAAAATTGTATTTCGTTTAGCTTTATTTTTACGGCTTCCTATCGGTGAAGAAAAAATGGCAAAAAGCACTAACACGGCTACGATACCTATAAGTACAAGAACGAGAATAGGAAGAGAGAAATTAAAGAAATCCAAAAGAGAATGCTTAGATAGATGAATTTGAGTAACTAGAGGAACAATAATGGAGAAGGGCATGAAATCGTATTTTATGTTAATACAAATGTTATTAATTAATTCTAAAAGTTGAAGAGTTGATCAGAGTAGAGTGATTTTATTTCTTTCTAGCTTTACTTTTCCTTGTTTTTCCATATTTTTAAGTAATCTTGAGACCGCTTCTCTAGACACATTGAGGTCTTTAGAGATTTCGTAATGGGTTATTTTTATACTGTTTTTATTGGAAAGAATGGATTGGTGTTCGAGGTAATTTAGGAGTTGGTCATCTAGTTTTGAAAAGGAGAGACTGTCCACAAGATCGATAAGGTCCATCATTTTTCGATCGAAAGTTGTAAAGACAAAGTTTCTCCAAACGGCGAAAGTACTCATCCATTTATCTCCGTGGTTTAGAGGGATAAACCAGAGTTGACTATCCTTGACAGCTATGGTTTTAAATTCGCTTCTTTTTTGAATCATACAGCAGCTAAAAGCGGCAGCACAGGCTTCACCATCAGAGAGATAATACAACAGTCTTTCTTCTCCTTCATCTGTTACGCGCAACACTTTGACAATCCCGGAAACAACGAGTGGGATTTGACGAACATAATCCCCATACTCCATTAGAACATCTC
This sequence comes from Saprospiraceae bacterium, assembly GCA_026983735.1. Classification (GTDB taxonomy): domain Bacteria; phylum Bacteroidota; class Bacteroidia; order Chitinophagales; family Saprospiraceae; genus JALSTN01. The sequence goes on from JALSTN010000276.1 coordinate 8,102, forward strand.
CGGATTTGACCGTCCTAACTTGAACACTGCGCGCGAGTTCTTCCACGAACTGTTTTTGATTGAGCATAGGAAAGGTATTCGCGATGGTGGTCTCAAAGTAGCTCAGAGGCAATTGGTTCATAAGCTTCACAATTTAATAGATTTAAGAGTGTCTGTCTCTTATATTCGGTTTTATGGCTATGCATGTATTTGAAATAGCCATTGAATGGAGCCAATATCTTGATATCAGACACTACACAGGTCAATTGATTTTATCTAATAACAAGGTATCTATATAAGGGTTCAATCCAAACCACATATTAGGATCGGAAATGAGCTATGTAGAACAAAAAAAAGAGTATACGAGCTAAAAATACGGATTTGCATTTTACCCTGTAAGAGAAGGTTAATTATTCGTATGAAATGCAGATTGCATAAACAAACTACTGTTTAAACAGGGAGAAGGGCAAAGGTTTGTTGTATTAAACAACTAATAGTTATTCAACATGGTTGGTTTTCCAAAAATCACGTATGTCTAGATAATAGCCTTTATAAACCCTGCTAAAGTCTAAAACAGATGTCTAAATCCCAGACGAAGGAATTGAATCCGGTAGGTTTGATTTATTGGATTAAACGCAGAGTTATTGAGATTATTTAAGAGGAATTGCTCGGACAGTGTAAGTGTCCATTGGTTATGTGGGTTCCATTGGTATCCGGCAGACCACTCAGAAGTAAACCATAGATTGCCTGAAGTTCGATAGAATGGAGAAGAATCCAAGCGTGTATCAAAAGACTGTACTCGTTTTTTTGTATTGACTTGATATCCTTTACTACTTTGGAAGATCCCGTATTTAGCACCGGCCACCAACGAAAATTTCCATTTTTTAAGGGACCATTGATATCCACCTTTAAGGGAAACATTTAAAAATTCATGTGCATTATAGGTATGAAATGCAGAGTCATAAGCTACACCTCTGTTGGATATTGAAATACTTCGTGTATTGTCTTTAAGATATATGATGGTGGTATCTTGTAAAGCATTTTCACGATAACCGGTATAGGAATAGTTCATTTGTTCGTTAATGCGCGTATAATCTACTCCGGCGGAGAATAATCCGTTCTTTTTAATCACAAAGTCAACATTTACTTGTGCTTGTAAAGCCTCCAGTTCAGATTCAGTAGTATTTCTCAATTCGAGGTAGGGTTGATAGGTCAAATCGGCGGTTAATTGTCGATGGATAAAACCATAACCTAGTTGAGTTGAAAGCGCGTAGGAAATACGCGAGTGTGTTTTGGTATTCAGTTTTAGGTCACTCTTGCGAGAATCGACATTTTCGTCCTCTTTCGCATATAGCATTTGGGTGAGTAAAACATAAATTAAGGATTTGTCCCAGGAATAGGAAGGAATAAGTTCAGAAAGGAAAGTAGGCAATCCCGGAAAGGATGGCCAACTTTTTTTCATATTTGTTGTGGCAGTAGATTCAGATAGAGGAGGAATATTATTTGGCATATGATGTATTGCATTGCTTTGAACAACAGACGTTGATTTCTTATGTGTTACCGTATGTTGTGAAGTAGATAAGGGTTGACTTGAGGAATTCTGGTTCAGGGAAGATTTTTGAGCAGCAGCGATTGAAACAGAAGGATGTTGTGAAGTAGAAAGGGAAGTTTTAGGTGACAGATTAGAGGCAATGGTAGTAGAGGAGGTGTTTTTGCTCTTAAGATCAGTATTATTCAATATTTCAAGAGGGGAAGTATTTTTATTAAGATTGGGTATAGAAGTGATATTATCTGAGGGATTATTCCGTATTTCACTTTTGAAATAGTGATTAAATAAGACCATACTTCCCGAGAGTAGAAGAAGGAGGGAAAAGCCCCCCCACCAAAGCCACCAAGCAGACTTTCTTTTCTTTTTGCCATATAGTTTTTCTTCAACGCCCGACCATATTTCTGCTGCATCAACAGGCATTTCAAACTCAAAGAGTTCATTTTTTATTTTTTGTTCGAAGACATCTCTTTTCATATTACTCAGGTTTATTTGGGGTTAAGATGTTTGCAATTCATTTTTTTTTAATACCATCGATTTAAGTTTTTCTTTTGCTCTGTGATAAGCAGAGCGCACGGTACCTTCTTTAAGATCTAATTTAATAGCGATTTCTTTATGGCTAAAACCATCTATCGCATATAGACAAAACACTTGTCTATAAGGATATTTGAGTGTCATAACCAATTGAAAGGTATCGGAATGTTCTAAAGAACTATATACACCAGGCGTCTGAACAGGCGTTACTCCAGCGTAGTCTTCAGTGAGCAATTCATTTTTTCTACCCATTCGACGCAGTACCTGCAAGGATTGATTGACGGCAATTTTACGTATCCACCCCTTGAAATTATCAATATCCGGATCTATCTGATGGATGTTTTTAAATATGGACACAAATACATCCTGAAGTACATCTTTGACCTCTTCGCTGTCACGAAGATAGCTTCTGCACACAGGAAAGAGAAAAGGAGCAAAGCGCAGTACTAACTCTTCCTGCGCTTTGCGGTCCTCCTTCTGACATAATCTGATGAGCGAAGCTAAGTCCATTGTTGAGAGATTATGGCAGCGGGAGTTTAAAAAAAACATCAACTCGGGTATCTCTTATTAAGTTGCTATTAAAATCTTTAATTTTAATCAATCCTTGGTGTATTACTCCATAGATAGAAGTATTATCTTTGTGTACGATATATATAGTTGCCTCCCCTTTGACACTATTCCCTATACTACTGTTGGAATCAAACTCGATTCTAAAGTTGATATTGTCATCATCATCTACAGAATATTCTCCTATTCCTTTACTTGTGTCATTAATTTTAATGGTAAGGGAAATGTTTTTTGAGGAAAACCCTGACCATTCAAATTCATCTCTTCCACTGCTCCATTGGAAGAAATCATCATCCATTTCATACCATTGATCATCTATTCGTACAGCCATAAAGCTATCAGGAAGAGTATTGCATAGAGGCAATGGGCCCATTTGGATATTTGTATCCGGCAAGAAGAAAGTAGAAGTAGTTTGTACATCCCCTTCCGGATTAAATCCCTCTATTTCAACATATTTATCTTGGTTGCAGAGTGTACCGGAGAGGGTAAAACGTCCTTCATCATCTGTTATAGCAGAATAAGGATAGAGTGTATTATTGAGGCGGACCGACCCACCCACAACGGGCATCCAGTCGCAATCATAAAGTGTACCGGAGAGACTAAAGGGATGGCTGCCGGGATTTTGATCGAGATAATAATCGCCGATATTCGCTTCCCGGCCTTTCGGAAAAGGGCCGATCTCCTTTTCATTTATTAGCTGGCCACACTCGTTAAATGCTTTGAGCGTAAGGGTTTGATTAGCTTGAATAACCGCATTTATTTCTCCATTACTGTTTGTTACACCTGTTGAGACCACTCCATCCAAAATGGGGAGAGTATTATCGATTAAATCGATGCGCAAATATGCATTTGGCATACCTTTATTATCGAGTATTCTAGCGGAAAACTTAACGGGTTCCCCTACGGATTGCAATGACCAAAAACCGGTAGCATCTATAGTAGCTTCATAAGCGTCCCCGGAAGCATTGAGAGTAGCCTGTCCTTTTTGGACCCATTTGGCAAGTTCAACATCAAAAAACCATAGCGGAATAAAAGCGGGGGCGGAAGAGACTAAGGTTTTGGGCAAGGGTATCCGTGTTTTTACACTGATATCATTGGAAAAGTGCAATACTTCCCCATTGGGTCTCTCCAGCTCCACCGCGATTATTCCGTATGGAAACAGCGTTTTTACAACGTAGTCTTTGTCTTCTCCTATAAAACTTCCGGGGGAGGGAATAAAGTTATTTTTCTTTTCGGTATCTACCCGATCAATATACACTTTTACCTCATCTGCCACTTTATTGCCGAGCGCATCTATAATTCCTTCCGAAGGAATCTCTAGGGTTACTCCTGAAATTGAAAGAACACCTCCTTTTTGACTCGAAGTTAAGTTGCCCAAGTGGCGGCTATTCTTTGATACCGAGCGAACGAGTATAGCCGAAGTAGCATTCAGATCAGGTTGAACTACACGTATTCCTTTGAAGTGATTTTGTGCATTTACAACAATGGAAGCACCCGCTTTGTCAATTAAAATATCCTTAAATAGAAAAAAACCTTTGTCATCCGTTTTAGCTGTATATGTTCCTATGGATACAGAAGCCTGTTTTAAGGCTTCTCCATTCTCATCCACTGCCATCCCAAACAAAGAACTATTGACTAAAACCGTGGTGTGTCCCGGTCGAACTTTGTGTGGAGTAGGTTTGATTTCATCTCTTCTGCACTGAAGAAAAACACCTAATCCTAATATGAACAATAACCACTTCATTTTTACTTTTTTCATGTAAAGTGAACAGTTTGCGATGGATTTATTTTAATGTAAAATCATATCCCTACCGTTCTATTTGACTCTATAATGCATCATATCCTCGAAACGTTGCATTAAAGATAAAAACTTTTACTTTTTTTAAGTCATCCACTCAGATTGATCCATTGAATTCAAGAGAGAGGGAACATACAACTGAATGATTATGAAAGCAATAATTGGGAATTAAGCGTAAAATTTTCTTAAAATAAGTATATCCATTTCTAGAAAAATCAAATGGATACAAAACACCTGTTTTTCTTCTCATTACAAGATGTATGAATTGGGCTTCTAGCAGGTGAGTTTGTGTTTATATATATATGATGATGCAGTGCATTAGCGTCAAATGACTTTTAGGCAATGCTTATTGGGTTCTCTTCTTTCTATACTACCTTCTAGACGGTGTTTATATGTATATTTGACCCTTCCAAAGGGAGATTAACAGATGAAAAACAAAGAGGTTTGACCCTAATATAATTTTTTAAAAAGGGCAGATCCCATATTATAAACAAGAATTTTAAGTGCATGAAAAAAAGTAATAGTTTGTTCAAGTATGGTTTATTGATTTATGGTATTTTATTAATGAGTATGATGCAAGGATGTTTAGATGCCGATACATCATCTAAAACTATCCCTTCAAAAACCTCTAATTCAAGGTCTACTACCGTTTCATTTGAATTACTTACCCCCGCACAAACCGGAGTTAAATTCATCAACAAATCAATAGAGACCAATACGTTTAATTACTTATTCTGGAGTCATATTTATACGGGTTCGGGCGTAGCCGTTGCTGACTTTAACATGGATGGATTATTAGATTTTATTGTAGTTGGCAATGTTATGCCGGCCAAAATATATCTTAATAAGGGCAAAATGAAGTTTGAAGATGTTACGGAACAATCCGGTATAAAACCGGATGGGAAATGGGCTTCAGGTGTAGCAATAGGGGATGTAAACGGAGATGGTTTGCCGGATATTTACATTTCGAAAAACAGTATGAAGCCAGATCCTAATGCAAGGGAGAATACCTTGTATTTGAATAAGGGAGACATGGAGTTTGAAGATATTACAAGTGAGGCTAAGGTAGGAGACCGAGGGTACTCTACGCAGGCTACTTTTTTTGATTATGATAGAGATGGAGACTTGGACCTTTTTGTCGGTAATCAGCCACCGAATAAAAGATTGGTAAAACAAAAGGCTTTTGCCAATCAACTGGGTGTTGAATATACTTCTGATCACTTATATGAAAATGATGGTTCCGGTCATTTTATTGATGTTACGAAGAAGGCTGGCCTTGAGAATTGGGGCTATACCTTAAATGTGTTGGCAACGGATATAAATAGAGATGGGTGGTCAGACCTATACATAAGTAATGATTATGCCGAAAAAGATTTTATATACATTAACAATGGAGATGGGACTTTTAAAGAATCATTAGAAAACTATGTAAAACACATTTCCAATTCATCTATGGGAAGTGATGTAGGAGATATTAACAATGACGGGCTTCAGGACATTGGTGTATTGGACATGGCTGCATCGGATCATTATAGGTCTAAGACGAATATGAGAGCCATGAATACGAAGGCCTTTTGGCAAAATGTCGAAAAAGGAAACTATTATCAATTCATGGTCAATACCTTACAACTCAATACGGGAGTGGGCAAGTATCAAGAAATTGCATCCTACGCCCATATAGCCCATACGGACTGGAGTTGGTCTTTGCTAATGGCAGATTTTGATAATGATGGGTGGAAGGATATTTTTGTTACCAATGGCAGTTATAGAGATGTTAGAAATAACGATTTTGATAAGTTTGGTAAATTTTTAAACAGCAAAGGAATCAATACTTTTGAGCCTCTGAAGCTCATAAAACAGATTCCTCAAACCCCGATCCCAAATAGATTTTATTGGAATCAACACAATTACGAGTTTAAAGAAATAGCAAAAGAAGTAGGATTGGGAAAACCCGGCTTTTCGATTGGTGCAGCTTATGCTGATTTCGACAATGATGGAGACTTGGATATTATCATTAATAATTTGGGAGACACCATGTCTATCTACCGCAATACCACCCCGAAGGAGAATCACTATCTCGACATCAAATTAATCGGAAAAGAAAAAAACAAGAGTGCTATTGGAGCGCGAATTGAAATATTCTACGATGGAGCGCAACAAGTTCACGAACAAATTCTGACCAGGGGATACTTTTCATGCAGCACTCCAATTGTGCACTTTGGACTTGGATCCCACACAGGTATTGAGCGAATTAAAATCAGGTGGCCGGATGCAACAGTATCTGTAATACAAAATGTTAAAGCGGACCAACAGTTGACCATTGATCAGAATAGTACACCTTCAAAACCTTTTGTTATTGAAGAGACCCCAAAAGGGTATGTAGAAGATGTAAGTAAGCGATCAGGAGTTGATTTTGTACATCGGGAAAACACCTATAATGATTTTGAGAGAGAGGTGTTGTTACCCCATAAGGAATCCCAAAACGGACCCAAAATAGCCAAAGGGGATGTAAACAAGGATGGGTTAGAGGATTTTTATATTGGAGGAGCAAGTGGTTATAGTGGTAAGTTGTATTTACAGCAACCCGGTTTATCTTTCAAGTTAGCTTCTTCCCAACCATGGTCTAAGGACAACAAGCAAGAGGACATGGGATCCGTATTTTTTGATGCGGATGGGGATGGAGATTTAGATTTATATGTAGTCAGTGGAGGTAGTGAGTTTCATTTCGGAGATCCTCTATATCAAGACCGATTGTACATAAACAATGGCAAGGGACAATTTCATAAAGCGTCCCCCTCCATTTTACCAAGTATAGACCAGAGTGGATCTGTAGTATTAGCTGAAGATATGGATGGGGATGGAGATTTGGATTTGTTTGTAGGCGGACGTCTGATACCGGATAAATATCCCTATCCGGCAAAGAGTTATTATCTACAGAATAACCAAGGTCAATTTGTAGATAAAACAGAAGAGTTAGCAGAGGATTTTATTCAATTAGGAATGGTAACAGATGCGGTTTTTGTAGATATGAACGGGGATGGTCAAAAAGATCTGGTGGCGGTCGGAGAATGGATGCCGGTCAGCGTTTTGATTAATGAAAAGGGTCATTTTGTCAATAAAACAGCAGATTATGGATGGGAGGACACTAGAAATTGGTGGTGGAGCATAGCAAGTGAAGATATTAATTCTGATGGAAGGCCGGACCTAGTATTGGGAGGAATGGGAAAAAATCATAAGTATAAAGCTAGTCCGGAGAAGCCATTTGAAATCTTTGGAGAGGACTTTGATGGTGATGGGATTAATGATGTGGTATTGGCCAAGCACTATCATGACAAATTAGTGCCAGTGAGGGGAAAGGATTGTTCAACAGAAGAAATGCCCTTTATTCGCGACAAATTTCCCACCTATGATTCCTTTGCAAAGGCAAGTATCTATGATATTCTTCCCGGGGACAAAGTTAAGCAAGCTTTGCATTATGCCATCACCGACTTTTCAAGTAAGATCGCTCTTAGTACTGGAAAGACTGGAAGTGCGTATGAAATGGTTGAATTACCCTCTGAATGTCAATTTTCTCCCATTCAAGGGTTACAGTTTATTAATTTGGATATGGATCCACAATTAGAGCTTATAGGCTGCGGTAACTTATACCCTGCAGAGGTAGAGACGGTTAGACATGATGCAGGGATAGGGTTTGTGCTAGACATTAAGGAAGGAGGTAAAAAGTTGGATTGGTTGTCTCCACGTAAAACCGGATTTATAGCAGACAAAGACGCACGAAGTATCCAGGTTCTTAATGATAAATGGATTGTGGTGGGCAATAATTCAGGACCTGTCCAAGTCTACTTGAGGAACGATAAAGAAAGATAAATGAATATTTGCTGTGTTGGTTTAGAAGATTAAACCCAAACCTTGCTTTAGACCATTAATTTGAAGGGTAACCTTTATCTCAATTTGTTTATAAAAAAATAAGGTCTTCATTTAACGCTCGGCCGATCTTGTACAGTGGGGGTATTTTGACTTCAAGGGCAAGCATATCGCCTCCTCGTCGAAATACCTCAAAGCGGCTCACTATGAATTCTAATGCATGGTTTGCGTTAATTATTAACAAGTACATGGTATAAATAAACTTATAATCGTATCACATGACTAATTTAGGCTTTCTATCTGCTTTTGTTTTAGTGTTTTTTATTTCCAATTGTCAAAGGCAGCACCGGAAACCTAAATGGGAAGTTTTATTTGAGAAAAAGAATATCAAAGGGACGTTTGTATTGAAGAAAATGACGGATCCTGACGTAAACATTTATAATTTATCCCGAAGTGATTCAGGATATTTACCTGCATCGACGTTTAAAGTTCTTCATTCATTAATTGCTCTACAAACCTCAGTTGTTAAAAGTGTTGAGGATACGATTCTGTGGGATGGTACAGATAGAGGATATAAGCCATGGAATAAAGATCATACTATGCAATCTGCCCTTCCGGTGTCTTGTGTCTGGTTTTATCAGGAATTAGCTAGAAGAATTGGAAATAAAAGGATGTTATATTGGGTATCAAAGGTCGATTATGGCAATAATAAAATCGGTAAGAGAATTGATAATTTTTGGTTAGAGGGAGATATGAGAATTTCAGCAAGGGAGCAAGTTCTTTTTTTAGAAAAACTTATTAATAACACCTTACCCTTTGCATCAAATATACAAAACACAGTTAAAAAAATAATGATATCAGATTCAACAGCGAACTATGTAGTACATTCCAAGACAGGTTGGACTCAAAAAACAGGTTGGTATATAGGGTTTGTGGAAACAAGAAAGGGGACTTGGGTATTTGCCCTCAATATGGATATACACACTAGAAGGGATTTGAAATACAGGAAATTCCTAACCTATCAAATATTACAAGAAGAAGGGATTATCCCTTAGTAGTATCTGTAAATATAATCAGCGGGTAGAGTATAAAATGCCTTTGTCACATATTCCAATATAGTTTATAGATGATTCATTACAAAGCATTTTTCCTCTTGGTAATGAAAGCCGGCCGGCTAACTAATCTCAAGCAGGGGAATGTATAGCTTGGGTAAAAAGTATTTTATTGGAAAAGATATTAGAAACTTCTTGAAAGTTCAATTGCCACACTGTATTTCTGTCTTGTCTCCACTGAGTTTTGGGGAGAGATAGGGTATTCCCAGGTTAAGTCCCCGAAAAATGAATAACACTCCAAAAGCAAAAATAAGTATTGGGACCGCCCGTTGCAATTTTTTGCGCACCGGAGTTGTAATTGTATGAGAAATCATGGGAAGGATTACCATAACGGGAAGTGTACCTAGACCAAAGAAGATCATAAAAAGTATGCTGTCTGTTATTCCACCCCAGGGAATGGAAGCCAATCCGGCGGTAAGAACCATACCACAAGGGAGGAGGCCATTTAGTAGGCCCATGTAAAATAAAGATGGAAATGAATTATCTTGCAATCGACGACCAATTAGACGAGTGAGCCATCCATTGAAAGAAGCAGAAGTGGACGTAAACGGGTTGTACTTGTTGAGTAGATGTGGAGCAATAACGTATAGGATGAGTAAACTTCCTATTGTGATACTGGACCATTGTAACATTTTGGCCAATTTAAGTCCTGTCCCCAGTATACCCAGAAAGAAGCCAATACCGGAATAAGAGAGAATGCGTCCTGTATTATATATCAGCGTTCGAGCGAATCGACCCATTGTAGAAGTAGATTGTACCGGAAGAATTAGTGCAATTGGCCCACACATACCGATACAATGAATATTGCCCATCAGGCCAAGAAGAAAGGCTATGGTCAACATTTCCATATTCAGAGGTTAAGAGCGTCCTCCCAATAATAATGGGTTTCCCCACGTTTCCAATCTAATATAATCTTATAGTGCCCCTTTAAAAAATTGGACAATGGAATCACAATATCTTGTCCTTGAACATAATCTTCTAAGGGCAACTTCTTGTCTAACTTTGCGTTGTCCGGCCGGTATAATTGAATAGTCCCTTTGGCAGAATCTAGGGTATTTACTTGGGGAAAGTGGATGCGAACTCCTTGTTTGGTGGGGGTAGGGTCCAATGCAATATTAAGATGATTAGCATTCTTTTTAGCATCAATCACTGTTTGGTAAGCGACCTCTTTTGCATAATAATCCGGAGTAACCAAGTCATGACTCTGGTGAAAGGATTTGTATACCAATGACAAAATAACAAGGACAAACAGACTAAAAAAGAGTGCAATCCCAGTTCCCCAATTCCATTTCATAATATAATAATTTATTTATTAAAACAATTATAATAATATTCTAAAAATGAATAATGGCCGACCATTTCATATCTTTAAAAATTTATAATAAATTGAAAATAAATGTATTATAAATTTTCTGCAGCTATGTAACCGCTTCGCTCTCACATGAATATTTTTAAACATACTTCTGTGTGAATTTATGTTTAATAAAATTCATGTTCGTTTCATATCTTTAAAAATTTATAATAAATTGAAAATAAATGTATTATAAATTTTCTGCAGCTATGTAACCGCTTCGCTCTCACATGAATATTTTTAAACATACTTCTGTGTGAATTTATGTTTAATAAAATTCATGTTCGTTTCATACCACCGAATACTATTAACTCAAAAAGAGGTAACGAAATAAATTAATTCTAATACATAGTTTGTATTATAACAAGGGTCCGAGAAAAATAACTTTCTCTCTACTAATCCGTTTTCCATTTCCATAGATGTAAACATAAACTGTATTTTTTCCGGGTTTTATATGCGCTTTGTCTAAGATGAGTACAAATTTGCCATGAACAAGAGATTCCTTAGGCAACTTGATATCTCCACCTACTACTTTTATTTCTCCTTTGTATTTATCGTCCAGTTTAATATCTACATCATAATTTTCTCTAGTTTTATTAACGATAGCTATATCGTAGAAGTTGGCCGTCTTGTCATCATCCATAGCGCGCTGGGTGGTTCCCGATGAGCGGGTAATCGTAACATCAAAGTCACTTCTACTCACCAGTAAAAACCCAAGTGCTCCAAGAAGTAAAACAAGGACCGTCGAATAAAACGCATCTCTGGAGGTAAAGCGAAAACTCTTTCCGGTTTTAATTCCTTTGATAGAGTCATAACGGATGAGGCCCCGATCGAAGCCTACCTTATCCATCATAGAGTCACAGGCATCTATACATGCAGTACAGTTAATACATTCCAACTGGGTTCCATTACGTATATCAATCCCAGTAGGACAGACATGTACACACTGTTTGCAGTCGATACAATCCCCATATCCGGTTAGTTTACGGTCTTGATTTTTTCTAAAAGGAGCTCTACCCTTTTCTCCTTCTCCACGTAAAAAATCGTAGGCCACGACGATGGATTGTTCATCTAGAAGTACACCTTGAAGGCGACCATAAGGACAAATTGTAGTACATACCTGCTCTCTCAAAAAGGCAAATACCCCATAAAATAACAAGGAAAAAAAAGTAATCCCCACCAATCCCTTAAGGTGGTTCATCGGGTTATCCAATTGAATTTTCCAAAGTTCATCTGCTCCTACGATGTAAGCTAAGAACGTATTGGCCACGATAAAGGCTATAGCAAAGAAGATAACGTGCTTAAGGGTTTTTTTGAATATTTTTTCTCGATTCCAGGGTTGTTTATTGAGTTTTTTTTGTTTGGTCCAATCCCCTTCAATCCAGTATTCTATCTTCCGAAAAACCATTTCCATAAAGATGGTTTGAGGGCACACCCAACCACAAAAAATCCTTCCGTAAATAATGGTAAACACCACAATAAAGATAATAGCGGTGATCATGGCTATGGCAAAAATAAAGAAATCCTGAGGCCAAAAGATATTCCCAAAAATAATAAATTTACGTTCAATAAAATTAAAGAGAAGAAGAGGTTCTCCTCTGAATTTGATATGTGGGGCGATAAAGAGAAAAGCTAAAAGGGTATAAGCGACGATTTTTCTCCAGTTATAAAATCGTCCGGAAGGTTTTTTAGGATATACCCATATTCTTTTTCCCTCTTTACTAACAGTGGCAATAGAATCTCGGAATGAATCAGAATTCTGTGACATTGCTTTTTTATTTTTTTATGAAAAAGAAAAGGGTAAGTGGCCTTTATAAAATGACCCTTACCCCTTCCATTAGTTATTAATTTTGCTTGTAATTATAATTCACAAATTAAACGATGGGCAAAATGAATAGTTTAAGTACTCTAGGATTTAAAATGTGATTTAGATTACATTTTAGTTCCTTCCGGCGCTTTTCCTCCTTCAGCCGGTTTTAGCGATAGTACATAGGACGCAACTTGTTGAATTTCCACAGGAGAAAGGCTAGCTCCCCCCATAGGTGGCATTCCTTTGTCTGTTCCATTTTTGATTGTATGAAACAAATCCTTAATACCATTGCCATATATCCAGCTATCGTCTGTCAAGTTAGGACCGATGAGACCTCCTCCATCTTTTTTATGACAAGTAAAACAGTTTCCTTTGGATTCAAAAATATTTTTACCTGCTGCAAGTGACTTTTCATCTGTTAATGCTGATAATTTATCCATGTCTATCTGAGGGACATGTTCTTTAACATAAGCGGCTACTTTAGCTTCAGCAACAGCCATATCTTTATTGTATTCCTCTATTTGGAGGTCTCCGGTTTTAAAGATGTGGTAGTTAGCGATATAGACGACTCCAAAGAGAATGGTAATGTAAAACAACCAAAGCCACCATGGAGGAAGCACATTATCCAACTCCATAATTCCATCATAATCGTGATCCATCAAAATGGATTCTTCCTCTTCAATGGATACTGATTCGGTAAGAGAATGCAATATGGATTCGGGTTTTTTGGAACCGGTAGCCGTAGAATAAACTTCATGGGTCATTCTATCGAGTAATTGCTTTAGATATACCAAGACTCCAAGTAATAAAACGACTACACCGGAAATAATATAAATATCTGTCTTGCTCACTGCATCCAAAAAGGACAAGAAAGAAGTTCCTTGAGCATGTCCTGTGGACGGATAGAGGACTCCTATTCCGATAAAAAGTAAAAGCGTGGCAGCCTTATTTATATGACGGCTTTTGATCATCAGATTACCAATGGCTTTTACCACTACAATCATAGCTAATAGGATAACAGCTAATAGAAGCAAGAGTAGAGACATCACTATTTTATTCGTTGTAGGGTTATCTTTTACTACTTGTACAGGAGTAGCTGCAGTGCTTTGTACTTTCTTTTTAGGAGTAGGAGGAGTCCAATTTTTCAAATACGCAATGATAGCATCAATTTCTCCATCTTTAAGGTCCGGGTTGGGCGTCATGGAAGCAGGAGAAAAGTCCCATATGGCATCAGCCATTTTGGACTTCCCACTTTCTTTAAGAGCTGTAGGATCTTTAATCCACTCTTTTATCAAGGCTCCTTCCCCTGCATCTTCCCATTTTTTTACAACCCCTTTCAGTGCGGGGCCGACGAGTTTTTGTTTCATATTATGACAAGCGGCGCATCTAGATTTAAAAAGTGCTTTGCCATCTTGGCTATTCCCCTGTAGAGCAAACAAGAAAAAAAGACAGAGGATTAAATACGTATGGTTTTTTGTTATGAAATGCATAATTTATATTATTTGTCGTTCAATGGTATGTTTTTTATTTCATCAATAGTGGAATTATCCATTCGGATAACCCACCAGAATAGTGCTATGAAGAAGATCACAAACACGAGTAATGAGAATATCGGATATATCTCTATACCGTCAATACTTGTCATAACACCATTAATATACCGCATCATAAGGATTAATTTTTATTTGTTTTCAACATCAGTTCCCAACCTCTGTAGGTAAGCGATTACTGCTATAATTTCCTTTTTACTTAAGGATTGAACTTTATCTTGTGTGTACCCTTTATTATTAATTTTGGAATTTTCTTCCAAAATGTCTTTGGCGATCTCTGCAGCTTGCGCTTTTAGATCATCTTGTGCTTTCTCTTCATAACCTTTAGCGTAAGGCACACCCAATGTTCTTAAAGTAGAGATTTTAGAGCTTAGATTGTCCGTACTCAAATCATCTTGCAACAACCAAGGATAAGCGGGCATTACGGAGCCTTGAGAGGTAACCTTGGGTAGATTCAAGTGATTGAAATGCCAGTAATTACTCTTCTTTCTCTTCTTTGTTCCCTCTCGTGCCAGATCCGGGCCGGTACGTTTGGATCCCCATTGGAAAGGATGATCATAGACAAATTCCCCGGGTTTGGAGTACTCTCCATAGCGAGCGGTCTCAAACCTCAAGGGGCGTACCATCTGGGAGTGACAGAGATAACAGCCTTCCCGTATATATATGTCTCTACCTTCCAATTCTAAAGGAGTGAGGGGTTTGACACTAGATATGGTTGGGACATTGGATTTTACCATGGCCAAAGGAACTAATTCTACTAATCCCCCTATCGCTACCACTACTAAAGATAATATCAGAAACTGTACCGGGCGTCTTTCCAGCTGATGATGCCAATATTCTCCCTTAGGAGCATGATAGGTCTTAGGCAGAGGAGGCGCCTCTACTTCTTCTTCAGAAACAAATGAACCCTTCTTAGCTGTCATCAACAAGTTGTATGCCATCATCAAAGCTCCAGTGAGATACACTAATCCTCCTAAGGATCTAAGCATATATAAGGGCTTTAAGTAAGTGACGGTATCAATAAACTTGTGTGTCAATTCACCGGTAGGTTCAAACTGCTGCCACATTAATCCTTGAACCCATCCAGCCCAATACATCGGTATAGTCCACAACAAGATTCCGACTGTAGCGATCCAAAAATGTATGTTGGCCATCTTTGAGGAGTACAGCTTGGTGCGATACAACTTGGGGAATAGCCAATACAGCATTCCAAAAGTAAGCATCCCATTCCAACCCAATCCACCGACATGAACATGTGCTACAATCCAATCGGTAAAATGTGCAATTACATTAAAGGATTTAATGGAAAGCATCGGTCCTTCAAATGTGGACATTCCGTAAGCGGTAATAGCTACTACCATGAATTTTAGCGTTACATCATCTCTCACTCTGTCCCAAGCTCCTCTTAGGGTCAACAGCCCATTGAGCATCCCACCCCAAGAAGGAGCGATCAACATCACGGAAAAGACAACACCCAAAGATTGTGCCCAGTCCGGAAGGGCAGTATATAGTAAATGGTGTGGACCCGCCCATATGTAGAGAAAGATTAATGCCCAGAAGTGAACAATAGATAATTTATAAGAATACACCGGTCGGTTAGCAGCTTTAGGCACAAAGTAATACATCAGTCCTAAATAAGGAGTCGTTAGGAAAAAGGCAACGGCATTATGCCCATACCACCATTGAACCAAAGCATCTTGAACACCTGCATATATCGGATAACTATGCATCCAGGACGTCGGAATCGCCAGTGAATTGAATATATGAAGCATGGCGACCGTTACGAAAGTTGCGATATAAAACCATATGGCTACATAAATATGTCGTACCCTTCTCACTAGAATGGTGGCAAACATATTCCATCCAAATACCACCCAAATAATTGCTATTAATATATCTATCCACCACACTAATTCTGCATATTCTTTACCTTGTGTGTATCCCAACGGTAGCGTTAATGCGGCACAAACAATGATGAATTGCCACCCCCAAAAATGGATGGCACTCAACTTGTCGCTCCACATTCTTGTTTTTAATAACCGTTGGAGTGAATAGTATACTCCGGTAAAAATTCCATTTCCTACAAATGCAAAAATGATAGCATTGGTGTGTAGGGGTCTTAATCTTCCAAAGACGAGAATTTTAAACCCTAAGTATTCATTGAACCAATCGGGAAAAGCGAGTTGTAAAGCGACGGTCAATCCTACCAACATACCCACTACTCCCCATAGAATCGTAGCGTAAGCAAAGTTGCGTACACTTACATTGTCGTACTTAAATTTTTGTAATTCCATTTATTTTGATTTTGTTGTATTGTTTTGCTCTACATCAGTGGGAAATTCATCATCAAATAACATCCGAATGGATGGAGTATCATAATCATCATACTGATTATTCTTGGCTGCCCATATAAAGCCAATTAAAAACCCTACGGCTAATATAAAACTCACACTTAATGTGAGATAGATGACTGACATTTCCCTCAAGTTGTTTTATAACGCAAAAGTACCAAACAAAAAAGACTAAGAAGTATGATATTGACCATATAAAACACTGACAAATGTCAGTTTTTAGTTGTTATATACACACTTTTGTGATGAATATCACGATCGAATTTGATAATTTGAAGTGTTTAAAAAACTTTCCGGTCCTAGGTTATAAATAACCCAAAGGATAGTTCCGGTCAATCTTAGGGTGAATTTTATTGAGAAAATCAAAAAAAGAGTAAAATCTTCTGTTTATTGAGCATTTATTTTTTCCATCTTTTTTTCTCATAGTATAATAATGATAGCGTAGTAAATAATACTACGGAAATAGAACTTAAGGGCATAAGAATAGCGGCGATGAGTGGGGTCAGTTGATTGGTAACCGCAAAATACAATCCAAGGGTGTTATAAGTCAAGGAAAATAAGTAACTGTACTTTAGTATTTTCACACTAAATTTACCAAGGGAAAGCAGGTCAGGTAATTTCGAGAAAGCATTGGCATTTAGTATAATGTCTGATGCCGGCGAGAAATTATAAATATTGTCTGTCACTACGACGCCAACATCACTTGCCTTTAGAGCGCCTGCATCGTTCAATCCATCCCCCAACATCATTACGACCAATCCTCGATCTTTTAGCTTTTGAATATACTCCAATTTGTCCAAGGGTTTTTGGTTAAAATGCACTTGCTCTATATTGGGGAAATACGGGGTAAGTGAACTGCGTTCACTGTCATTATCTCCGGATAATAAATGCAATCCAAAAGATTTGACCAATCCGGATTGTGCTTCTTTGAACCCAGGTCTGTATACATTTTGAATATTGAAAAACCCCAAGACTTTTCCTTTTTTCTCTATATACACTCTGGTGCCGGAAGGATCCTCTTGTTTTTGGCCTAACCACCGGGCGGAACCAACCTTATAAAAGGTATTATTTATCATAGCAGATATTCCCAATCCCGCTTTTTCTTGATATTGTTCAACGGGTAAATCAATCGCGCCATTTTCTTTCAAATATTGTTGAATCCCCTCACTTAAGGGATGCATAGAATTGCGAACAATAGAGTATATAGCATTTTGCTCTTTCGGAGAAAGTAATTGTCCTTCAAATATAACCTTAGCTTTGTGGGGATAAGTGATTGTCCCGGTCTTGTCAAAAACTATATCTGTCACTTTTGAAAGCTGTTCTATGACCGCGGTATTTTTAATGTACATCTTTTGGCGTCCAGCTACTCTCATTGCGTTGCCAAAAGCAAAGGGGATCGCCAAAGCTAAAGCACATGGACAAGCTACTATGAGAACGGAAGTGAGGACGTTTATAATCTGTGACGAATCAAGGAAAGACCAGACAATTCCAGACAATGTTGCCACGATCAAAACCCCAATAATAAAAAAGGTACTCAGGCGGTCTGTCCAATCTTCTAATGTGTTCTTCACCTCTTTATGAAAAACCTTTTGATTCCACAGACGGGTGAGATAACTTTGTTCAACAGCTTTTTTTGCTCGTATCACAATGGCTTCCCCGTATTGTTTTCCGCCGGCAAAGACATCATCTCCTATTGATTTTATAACCGGTTTTGATTCACCTGTTACAAAGCTGTAGTCGATTTTAGGATTACCTTCTAGCACCTCTCCATCTGTAGGAATTATCTCTTCGTTTCGAATACGTAAAATATCTCCTTCACGGATCTGTTCGATGGGTACGATCTCCTCTCTCTTTTCAACGATTCTTGTTATAGCCATAGGAAAATACGACTTGTAATCCCTTTCGAAAGACAAAGCCTGATAGGTGCGGTTTTGAAACCATTTGCCGATCAAAAGAAAAAAAGCAAATCCGGCAAAAGAGTCCATATAACCCGGACCAGCTCCGGAAATGATATCATAAAGACTACGCAGATAAAGACTGATAATACCAATAGAAATCGGGACATCCAAGTTGACGGTTTTCGCCCTCAAAGCTTTAAAACCGGACAATAAATAATCCCGAAGAGAAAAGACAAGTACCGGAATAGATAATACAAGGATTATATATGAAAATAATATCCTGAATTCTTTTGCAAAAGAGTCGTCTACACTAACGTACTCAGGAAAACTCATCAACATGATATTGCCAAATGCAAACCCGGCAATAGCTAGTTGTAGATAAAACCGTTTTTTAATTCCCGGAGTAGAGACATCCTGTTTTCCAAATTTTGGTGGATATCCAATTTTGTCCAATAAAACAGCTAATTCCCGGAAAGAGATTTTTTTTATATTAAAAGTAATGTAGCATTCCTTCTTCACAAAATGCACCTCTGAGTTTAATACACCTTCGTGAATCTTGTACAGGTTCTCCAATAACCAAATGCAAGAGCTACAGTGTATTTCAGGTAAGAACAGTCGTACGCGTCTAATATCTCCTTCCTGAAATTCATACAACTCTTGAGCGACCTCCTCACTATCCAAAAACTGATATTTAGCTGCGTTTGGGTTTTCTGGGCGAATGCCGGGACGATCATTGTAAGAATAGTATCCTCCGAGGTTATTGGTCTTTAATATTTCATATACGGACCTGCACCCATTGCAACAAAAGGGATGCCCATCATGGACGATCGGAGTACTTCCACAATCATCCCCACAATGATAACAATATGTTTTTTCTTTATTTGCGATAGGACTGACAATATAACTGAATCCCTATAACGGAATTCACAAAGGAAGGTTTTTATACAATTCGGTAATTCATCACTTTTGACATGCCTAAAAATTTATAATAGTAAATGTATTATAAATTTCCTGCACATATGGAACCGCTTGGCTTTCAGCATAAATGATTTTATGGACAGATGCTATCGACCTCTTAGTGTGTGAATTTATAATTAATAAAATGGATGTTCGTTTCATACTCGCTTTACCCAATGATCTATGCACGGTCAATTGAATTAGAACCTTTAACTCTCTTCAAAACGTTGCTACCCATGAATTAAACGTTCTTAAGCCATCCTGTGCTCGCTACCATTAGAGTAAAGTCTCCCCTTGGAGCTTCCTAATGTGTATTTTGGATGTTTTTAGGATCTGAAGTTTGGCTAAGTTTGCGTGTATGTAGATCAATTCCAACAATTATGGCTAGATTCAAGAAGAAAAAAGGTCCAACCTTTACTGTTTCGAGCATATCGTTGATGATAAGTATGGAGAGAATAGCTATCTGAGATAGTAATGCAGCCATGAGCAGTAATTTAAGCTCTTTATTCTTTATCCTGTGATATAAATACTCACCGTATATCAAACTCAAAAAACTCAAGACGCAGAAGAGGAAGAGACCGGGAAGGCCTTGGTCTACTGCGGTCATTAGATAATAACTGTGAATTCCTGATTTTTCAGGATTATCGCTGACATACGTCTCAAATGCTCGTATGGTGTAAGATTTGTAATTGGAATAAAAATTATTTGGACCGAAGCCCATCCAAGGATGCCTGTGAACCATTCGAAAACCTGCGACCCACCTGTATACTCTTTCCATCGTAGAGATGTCCTTCAATTTATAAGTAGCCGATAAGAGGGATTCAAAATCTTTATGGGCTATCGTTTGTTCATAATTGGGTGCATAGCGCAAATACTTATTGTTGTTCACCAAACTGTAAATCCACCAGGAGCTCAATAAAAGGCTAAGAACAATTGCGTATTTAATTAGTCTATGCCGGATGATGTAATAGGAGAACACAATCAGTCCTAAGGATACAAATGCCGCTCGAGTATAGGATAAAAAAATACCGGCTAAGAACATCACTCCTATGGATAAAAGAAGCAAACGGATATAAAAGATATGCTTAGTTTGAACTCTATGATAAAACCACACAAAGGGTAGAAATACGACGAGAATAGAAGCGTAATTCACATGATTTCTAAAAAACGGATGTATGACCTTATTGGCTGCTACAAAGGTAAAGCCTTCTATGGCATGTTTGATGATAATTATTAAAACCAAACTGGCCAAAGGTATCAGAATGGATAAAATTAATCTCTTGTAATCCTTCAGCGTTCTAAGAAAAAATAAACTTCCGACATAAAATGGAATTATGTACCAAAACTTGGCTACTGCAAATTTAAATGCAATGACTTTGTCATGTGCGTTAAAAATGGTTAAGCAAATCCAGGCAAAATGAAGAAATAACAATATTGTAATCGGATGCAATATATACGTGGCAGGAACCTGTTTTATCTTAGATATTCCAATGGCCAATACCCCGAGCATCAACAAAACCATCAACGGTTCAGAGGGCAAATCTGTACTTAATCCGTTGGGGAAATAAAACTGAATGGATATCGGTATCGAAGCCCATAATAAATAATAAATAGCTTTGATGTCCAATAAAAAAACACCACCTAAAACCAATAAAAACGGGAAGAGCAAAACAAGCCATTCGTTGGACACGATATATCCAATAATAGCCAACATTAGGGACAAGCTCAATATATAAAATATCGATGATTCAGGTCCGGTCAAATACTTCGTTCGAATAGCGCTAAGCACGGAAGACCTCCTTCCAGTTAACATGTCGATAAGATTCAATTAACAGTACGACAACAATACTAAAAATAAGTGCAATAGCCATACTTAATAATACAATGATCAGTCGTTTTGGACGGGATTTAATCGTGGGGACAGAAGCATTTTCAACCAAGTGTATAGCATAGAATGGGTTATTATACACGGTCTTAAATTGTTCATACCGAATTTTGTCATACCCGAGCTGCTTGGAGTTTACCTCGTATTGATTTTCCAAGTAATCCACAATTCCCTTTCCTCTGTTGAATTTAGCTAAGTTATAATTGCTTTTGGAATCCGGGGAGGTGAGTTCCGTATATTTTTGTTGAAGGCCACTTAATTTGGCCTTTAAAAAGAGAATAGAATCTCGTCTTACCCCTCTTGAGTGCTTCAGTAAATCGAGTTTTGATTGGTATTCGACTAATTTTGATTCTGTCTCAGTTACCATTTGGGAGAGAAGTTCTCCTTGATTTTTTGTGTCGAATATCCCGTATTTTATCCGGACTATCCGAAGAGAATCATCCAGCTTGTTTAAGTATTCTTGCTTCTGATCAATACTCTTTTTAAACGTCTCTAACACATTCTTTTGACTTGTCTTTACGAGATCTTGTGCGAGATAATTTATTCGGTCTCTAGCTGCATTTGCCATCTCTGCGGCCATGTATTTGTCCTTATCCTCTATGCTTAGATCTATAGCGTCATATTCTGTTTTCTTCAGATTGTAGTGATCGGAGATCATTTCTTTGATATGAAATTCTGATTTGGGATCCGAAGTGTCCAAATCATAATGTTTGTACAAATTGAAGGAATCTATCAAAAAATCAGCTAATTCCGTTGAAAATCCTATCGTAAGTAGTCGATCAATATCGGTTCCGGTCCCGTAATAGTTTAAGTCATAGGAAGAATATCCGAAAACCCTACTCGGTTTGGACAAATCGGGACTCGCAGCGTAAAATGTCGTCGTCGCTTTATAGTAGTTCGGCATCGTCAGGGCAATAAGAGCACTGAGGATACCTGCTGTTATGGTGACGGTCAGAATCGGTCTTTTCCACTTGTAAAGCAGACCGATGACATCAATAAGATTCTTTGGTGGATTCATTTGCTAGCTAAATTGGCGCAAAAGTAAGTAAAATTGGTTTAGTATGTGATTTTTTAGGATATCACTTCTATCTTTTCATCAATCAACGTTATTGTCCTTCGTATTATTTTATAATATTTGACTTGGGTCGGGTATGAAATGGTCGACTCATTCCATCTCAATCGATAATTCCAACCATTGATTCTCTTTATCCTCGATTTGACTATTGATTTGTTGTAATTCTTCGGATAGGGATTGGATGCGCTCTATGGACAGGTTATCGTCTTCGAATAAGGTGTGGATTTCATCGCGTTTTTTATACAGTTTTTGGATGGCTTTATCGAGTTTATTAAGTTCTTTGCCGGGTCTGGCGTTTTTAGATTTTCCCTTAATTTTTAATTCTTCTTTTTGGGAAGGAATGCCAAGTGTAGGTTCCTTTTTTTTCCAGTCTCCCTTTCTGTATTCTGTGTAAGTCCCTGGAAAATCCCTTATTGCTCCCCCCTCTTCTATAACAAACAAATGATCGATGAGCTTATCCATAAAGTACCGGTCGTGGGAGACGATAATCAGACAACCATCAAAACTCATCAAATAATCTTCCAGAATATTTAGTGTCAAGATATCCAGGTCATTCGTAGGTTCGTCTAGTATAAGTACATTGGGATTTTTCATCAATACGGTAAGTAGATGAAGCCTTCGTTTCTCCCCGCCACTCAGTTTGGATACGTACACTTGTTGTTGGGGTCGGGAGAAAAGAAATTTCTCTAATAATTGCTCTGCGCTTAGTTTTTTTCCTTTCTCCAAGGGTAAGTACTCTGCTATTTCTCTAACTACGTCAATTACTCGTTTGTCTTGTTTTAGCTGTAGTTCTTCCTGTTTGTAGTGCCCGAATACCACCGTGTCTCCTATGACAACTTTGCCTTCATCCGGTTTTAATGCTCCCGTCAGCAAACGGATAAGAGTGGTTTTTCCCGATCCGTTAATGCCGGCTATCCCAATCCTATCCCCTCGTTTGAATTTATAATACAAGCCCTTGAACAGTACTTTATCGCCATAGGACTTCCCGAGATTATGTATTTCTATTATTTTACTACCCAGTCGGGTGGTCTTTAGGGGAATGCTCATTTGCTCCTCTTTTTCATACCCATACACCTCATTGCGTATATCCTCAAATTTTTTGATTCTCGATTTGGCTTTAGTCCCACGGGCCTTAGGCATTCTTCGGACCCACTCCAATTCTTTTCGCATTAGTTTCTTTGCTTTGTCATGGACGGTGTTATCGAGTGTGGTCCGTTCTGATTTTTTCTCTAAATAGTAAGCATAACTCCCTTTGTATTTGTAGATGTGGCCTTTGTCCAGTTCGAGTATGGTATTGCAAACATTTTCCAGAAAATACCGGTCATGGGTCACCATAAATACAGTGATATTAGATCCTGAGAGATACTTTTCCAACCATTCTATCATCACAAGATCCAAATGATTGGTGGGTTCATCCAAGATAAAAAACTCCGGGTTTCTAATAAGGATTTTTGCCAGAGCTACTCTCTTTTTTTCACCACCGGACAATAGACCAATCTTCTTGCTGGATTCGGTAATTTTCAACGCGGATAAAATCTCATGAATGCGTGCTTCGGTATCCCAAGCTTTGAGTTCATCCATCTGCATCATCAGTTTCTGCTGTTCTTTATCATCTTCATTGAGCATGGCGATTTCATAAGACTTAATCAATTGTACAGCGGGGTCATCCACTTCAAAAACGGACTCCATAATGGAATGATCCGGGTCTAAGTCCGGCGTTTGAGGAAGATATCCGATGCGAACATTAGGGTGAATAAAGACTTTGGCTTGTTCTCCTTCTACGTCTTCTATGCCGCTGATTACATGCAAAAGTGTCGTCTTACCTGTTCCGTTTTTGGCAATTAAAGCCACTTTATCTCCTTTGTTGATATGAATGGTAATATCCTCAAACAAGGTTTTATCCCCAAAGGTCTTGGTGGCATGCTCTATAGTTAAATAATTCATTTAGCTTCCTGCGTATATATGAATCACAAAGGTAGCCAAAGATTCTCACCTTGTCAACCGGTATGGTTTGAAGAGTAAGTTCCCATCCTGCTATCGCACTAAGGTGATATCGGTTGTTATTCGTATGGGCTCCCCTCTAGAGGTAATACCTTGTAATCGGACGAGATAAACTTCAGAATTCATGGGTTTGGATTTATAGGAGCCGTCCCATCGTTCTTGGGGATTATGTGTCATGAATACTTTTTGTCCCCATCGAGAATAAATAGACAATTCAAAAGATTCAAAGCGGATATTGCAAGGATTGATTAGGCCCAAATCATCATTGAGCTGGTCTCTATTAGGAGTGAAGGCTAGAGGAAATCTCAATTTGCATTTATCACAATCTGCTTTGAAGTGAATCGAGTAGGTCACAATACTATCACAGAAGTGTACAGTTTGCAAGGTGTCTATCAAGAGCGTGTCGGTTGCTATTTCATATCCATCCTTTATAAAGGTTTCTCCTTCGCACAAAGTGGTATCTACACTTGTGGCGGCCTGTTCTACCTTAACCTCCAAGATAGTAGTGCTATCACATCCGATAGATGATATGCCATGTATCTCATAGGAGCCCTCAGATGATATGGAGAGAGAGTCTACTCTCAAGGTATCTCCCCGGCAAATCAAGTAATCCAAAAAAACGGTATCCGGACCGGCGACAATAATGGTATCAACGGTAGAATATTCATAACAGCCATCACTGATAACTAACTCTACCGGATACTTGCCAATAGAGTCAAAGGAGAGGTGAATCACGGAATCAACCCCTAGCAATGTCTGGTCCCGATACCAAGACCATGCTTTTACGCCGTAATTGGCAATGCTGTTAAGCTGCAAGGTATCTCCCTGGCAAATCCGGGCCATATGAGGGAGAAAGACAGGTGTTAATTCTCTCCTATCATAACAATTATAACTCATGCGGGGATAAATAAACCCCCCGGATATACGGTGGTCTGCTATGGACGGTCCCCTGCTTAGTCCTTTTTTATATTCCAAAACAGGTCCTTGAGGAGTAGGGATATATGCGATAGAGTCCAAGATGTCTCTTGGCTTTATACAGGATAAATCCTGAAAGGCCTTATCTGTCATTAGAATACCGGGTTTGTTTAAATTGGCAAAAAATGGATAAAATGTAGGATTACGAACCAAGGGAAAAACTAGTTCATTGTGGTATAAACTGGCAAATCCATTGTAGATGATAGAATCAAAAGGCATATCTTGTACAGGGATATCCTCTCCGACCTTTAATGCGGCTGTAACACAGAGGCTGTCATCCAGCTCCAAATAAAAAGGATGTCCATATGGATATGTAGTATTAACAAATGTCTCTGAACCAAAACAAATCCATTTTTTATTATTTTGATCGTAAAGACAAGTCGGTGGATGTATAAATCCTGAAATATACAGAAAAGGCCTTGTACTTCGAATAACAGTATGTTTGATGGCCTTATCGATCTTTACGGCGCCTGTCACTGGGTCTATTAACCTCATCTGTAGGTCGTAGTATTCTTGATTTAAAAGGGAATTGATAAGAAGAATATCCTTGCCGGAATAAAATAAAGCTCCTTTGTGTGAATAAAAAGATTCGGGGTATTCTTTGGCAAATAAGATATTGCCGTTTATGTCCATACTCAGGAGTCCGACATGTTTGGTCCTCGGATTAAAAATCGTATAAATGGTATCGTTGTTCACCATTAATTGATGTGTTGTTTTTGATTCGATAACAGCCATACTGTATTCTTCTATTCGATAACTCCAGATGCTATTGAGATTTTCGTCCAGTCGCATTAAAAACGAGTATTCCGGTACGGATCGTTTATAGTCTGTACCCATTCCCAAAAGAACAAATCCTCCACTGTCTAAATCTCGGATTTCGAATAATATATTCCTTGTAACAGGGCCCAATAGTAATTTTTTAGAGTGAAGAAGGTGTCCCGTTGGATTAAAGGTAGAGACAGAGACAGTATGATAATTGTCGACAAGTACTAAGTTACCTTTCTTGGAAGTAGTAATATTTATAGACCAAAGGTGAGAGCGATTTATAAAAGGAGTATTTTGTCCATCAAAAGTATCACTGATGGTTCTACACCAGATGGGGTGTCCGTCGCAACTTAGGCGCAGGACGATAGTAGCGATTTGAGTGTTATCAAGTCTTTGATTAATACTGGAGATGAAACCTTGGGCGTAGTAACCACCGTTGCTATCCCGGATGACTTGTTGAATTTCGATAAAGGTATCTTGTCCAAATTCATATCTCGGTTCAAAGGTATAATCCACCTGTGCAGGAAGATAAAGGGAAAAAATCAAAAAAAATAGTCCTAAAACTTGCTTTTTATAATGATATATTGTAGCT
>JALSTN010000277.1 GCA_026983735.1 Saprospiraceae bacterium
ACCATCACCCTTCCCTTTATAGGTCTCTGCTCGGGGGTATATGTAGCGCGTAGGGTGCATTACATTTCTTTAATGAGTTAAAGATGATGTAAAGTTATAATCATTTTATTGACAAATCCAAATTTTCAGTGGTTTATTTTTTTATTTTAACATATTACCCGTGATGTTTATATGTTTTAATGGATTAAAAAACAGGAGGCGTCAAGTAACAAATTTTCACCCAAACCCTACGTCAGAATTCATAGCGAGGGGCTTGGGGGGCAATAAAAGCAGGTTCTTCGCCGTGGGGGGATAGCGGAGGACGACTACGAGGTGAAAGCCTTGATTTTGAAGTTATAATGCTCCGCAGTAGAAGAAGGTCCTCGAGTTACATGAAAGTAATAATTTAAAAATTAAGCAGAAGTCAAAATAACACTATTTAAAAGAAAAGCTTACTCAATTTTAAATTGGTAAACAATGGGTTAAAATATACATTATCAGTTATATCTACATGATTCAATAAAAGATCTAATGCAGGGTTTGGGTTCAATCTGAATTGCTGTCAAGGTTGAGATACGTTTCCCAAAACACGCATAAGAACTTTTTACGATTCATTTGTTTAATTATTATTATCTTTCGGAATCTTTTCATTTAAAAATTTTAGACATGGAACCAAAGAAAATTATCATCATAATCCTCAGTTTGTTTATTTTACTAGGATTATTTCAAGGATGTGGTGCATACAATGGATTTGTCAAAGAAGATCAAAGTGTACAAGAAACTTGGGCAAAAGTTCAGAGTGCCTACCAACGTAGAGCAGACCTGATTCCCAATCTTGTAGAGACAGTAAAAGGAGCAGCAGATTTTGAAAAGTCCACTTTGACTGCAGTTATCAATGCCCGCGCGAAAGCCACGAGCGTAACGGTTGACCCGTCAAATATTACACCCGAACAACTTCAAAAATTCCAACAAGCCCAATCCGGTTTAAGTCAATCCTTGGGTAGATTACTGGTCAGCGTGGAGCGTTATCCGGAACTCAAAGCCAATAAGAACTTTCTTGAGTTGCAGGCCCAATTGGAAGGTACTGAAAATAGAATCAAGGTAGCCAGGGATAAATTTAATACTGCCGTGAAGCAATACAACACCCGGGTAAAGAGTTTTCCCAATAATATATTTGCCGGAATTTTTGGATTTCACTCCAAAACTTTCTTTCAAAGTGCGAAGGGAAGTGAAGAGGCACCCAAAGTGAATTTTTAGATGTTTTACCCACATAAACTACTCGATGATGAAGACGATCGAAAGGTCATCGAATGCATTCGAAGAGCAGAGGCCCTTACATCAGGAGAAATAAAAGTTCATTTTCAACGGATGAAAAAAGGGATCGTACGCGCAAAAGCCGAGACGACCTTTTTTGAACTCGGGATGCCTCAAACAAAACATCGCAATGGAGTTTTGATATTTGTAGCTCCGGAGATGAAGGAATTTGCCATTCTGGGGGATGAGGGGATTAACAAGGTTGTCCCGGATTGTTTCTGGGATGATGCAGCCTTAATACTGGAGCGATACTTTAAGAAGAGAGAATGGGCAGAGGGTTTGTGCAAGGCTATAGCAGTAATAGGTGAAAAACTTGCGGAATACTTTCCTGTGGAAGAAGATGATACAAACGAACTGAGCGATGACATCACGTATGCTTAAATACATCGGATTACTACTACTTATTAGTGTATCCACATATGGATGGGCTAAACAGGTGCCGCCCAAACCCAGACGATTGGTCAATGATTATGCCGGCGTACTGTCCCCTTCACAAGAACAGATATTAGAGCGAGACTTGGAGCGATATAATGACTCCACTTCTACCCAAATAGCCATCGTTCTAGATCGCTCCTTAGAAGGAGATGACCCCTTTGATTATTCTTATCGGATCGCAGAAGCTTGGGGCATCGGTCGTCGAGGGAAAGACAATGGTGTGTTGATTTATGTCGCCATCCAAGACCATAAAATTTTTATTCAGACCGGATCCAATGTAGAAGGCGCATTGCCGGATGCCATTGTCAAGCGGATTATCGAAAACACCCTTGTCCCGGCTTTTCGAAGAGGGAAGTACTATCAAGGCTTATCTCGAGCTACTAAGATCATAAGACAGCTTTTGTCCGGTGAGTTTATGCCCACAGATCAGACGGGTGCGCCCCCTGTGGATTTTGTTGTCTTGCTCGTAGTCCTTCTAATGATTATCATTTTAATTACCATAATCATCCGATATTGCCAAAAAACAGGCAAATGCGGCGAAGGAGATGGAGGGGGTTATTACCGAGGAGGCACCTATCGCACCGGTCATGGTGGGGGATGGATTATTGGTGGTGGATTTGGTGGTGGACACTCTTCGGGCGGTGGCTTTGGCGGGGGCGGATTCGGTGGCTTTGGCGGAGGGGGTTTTAGTGGCGGTGGAGCCGGTGGGAGCTGGTGATTTTAAATTTTAATAAGCAAGCAGTACATTATTATGAAGAAGGAAAAAATAATAGCGGCGGGGATTACCTTTATGATTATAGTAGGATTAGGGGTTTATATGGTGGGACCGACGTCCATCTGGAACAGATTGTCTGCCATTTCATACTTGAACCATAAAACAGAAAAACCTATGGTCGAAAAACCGTCAAAAAAGAAAGGGAGAGGCGCCCGTTCTTCCCGTTCTAAAAGGAGAAGTACCTCGAATAATGCAGTAGGTGCTGTAGTGGATCAACTCGATGGTGTGAAGGTATATTACAATGGTCGAGTGCGCAATGTACTCGGACGTAATAAAACTCCGGATGGCTACAATCTGGGGTTAAAATACCAATGTGTCGAATTTGTAAAACGCTATTATTACCAGCATTTTGGTCACAAAATGCCTAATCCCGGAGGCAATGCCGCAGATTATTACAATCCGTCTTTAGCGGATGGAGCCTACAATGCGGATCGCGGCCTTTATCAATTTCGCAATGGAAGTTCGTATAAGCCCAGAAAGGGGGATGTTGTCGTCTTTATCGGGCCGAACTATACCCAGTTCGGTCACATGGCGATCATTTCCGGAGTGTTTAATGATCATATTCAGATTATACAACAGAATCCGGGACCGGGCAATCCTTCTCGGGTCGATCTTCCGATGATTCATGAGGACGGTCGTTGGACGGTGCGAGCAAGGGAGTTTCAAGGCTGGTTGGGAATAAGATAAGCCCTTGTAATTTAAGTACGGCTCTGGCTAAAATTCCGAAGTATTTCATTCATCCGGATACGGCGGTCCGGGTTTACATATGCCACATCAAAAGCATTCTGGGTCACGGTTAGCAGCTCTTTTTCTCCCCAATTGAAGGTCTCTGCTACAACCTTCAGGTTCGCATTCATATATCCTCCAAAATACGATGGATCATCGGAATTTATGGTCACTTTTAGACCCCGTTTGAGTAATCGATCGATCGGATGTTCCGTCACATTTTGAATAACATTGAGATGAAGATTGGACAATGGACACATCGTCAATGGGATTTGCGTATTTTTAACTGTTTCCACTAATTGAGGATCATCGAGAATACTGTTGCCATGATCGATGCGATCCACGTGCAAAAATTCAATCGCTTCCTGAATATAAAAAGCGGGGCCCTCCTCCCCTGCATGGGCTGTCTTTTTTAGCCCCATTTTGTCAGCCATTTCATACAGCTTTACAAAGTTTTTAGGGGGATATCCCAATTCCTTCGCCGCCAAACCCACTGCTGCAAAATGAGCCTTCAGGGGTCCTATTTCAGAAAGGATAGTCAAGGATTCGGAAAGGGGACGATGACGCAAAAAACAAAGGATTAGTCCCGTTGTGATGCCGTATTGGGCTTGCGCTTCTGCAGCAGCGGGAAGAACACCTTCCAAGATCATTTCTAGGGTGATGCCCTTATCCAAATGCGTCTGAGGATCGATAAAAATATCCGCGTGAATCGTATTTTCCTCCGCAGCTTTCCGCAAATAAGCACGAGTAATGTCATAAAAATCTTCCGATTGTTGGATCACTCGGGTACCCTGATAATACACGGTCAGGAAGTCGACTAAATGCTCAAAATGATAGGCTTTTCTAAGTTCCTCTTCATTTCCATAGGGGATTTTGACCTTATTGCGCTCAGCAAGAAGGAAGAGCATCTCCGGTTCGATGGTCCCCTCTAGATGAACATGTAAATCCGCTTTGGGAAGGTCTTGTATGAAATGGTAAAGCGCAGGCATAACGAGATAGAGGACTTAGTAATTTACAAACTCATTCAACATCTGTGTTAGAACTCCGATGTCTCCCTCATGTTGAAATTCAGTATCTTTGACCTTCGCATCTATTGCGGGGATGTACAGTCTTTGTGGAAAGGTAGATGCACCTACATAATTCAATACATAGGCCAAATGATCCAGCCCGATAGCATTACCTAGTCTTCCGGAAGCTATGCCCACCAAAAACGCGGTTTTGCCGGAGAAATTTGTCTTATAATGACGTACAGATACCGCATCAATAAATAACTTAAGGACTCCCGGAAAACTACCATTGTACTCCGGTACTACAAATATAAATTTTTGAACAGTAGCGATGTATTTATCTTGATATTGGGATATAATCGTATGCTGGTTATCAGAAGTATACATCGATTCGTGAAGCATTTCAGAAGGGAGATCTTTTAGTTCCAAAATTTGACTTTTTTGTCCTGCAGATCGAAGTAGTTCAGAGATTTTGTGTGCAACTATAGTGCTTTTACTTTCCTTGCGATTGGTTCCTACGATAATGGATATCATGCTGTAGCTATTGTTTTGACTCAATAGGGTTCAAACAAGCCATGTTGAAAAATGTTGCTCAAGAACTCTATCTGTTTTGTATCAAATACCTCCTTCCTATCAAAAAAAGTAAACAAAACGAACAGAAGAGACATACTTCGTTTATCTTTGCAGTGAAACGAGGTAAGGTGAATATGAATAGAATATGGATACTTTTTTTAATGCTACTTTGGGTTCTTCCCTTATGGGGGCAACAGTCTAACCCTTTCGAAATACGGGTCAAACGCCATTTGACTGGAGCCAATGAAGATCACTCTCCTGAGGTAGCATCTTCAACAAAGCGAGTCAATAAAAAAATAGAAAAAACAGAGGAAAAACAGCTTTCACCCACTTCTGAATCGGGCAACCCCTTTGAAAAAGAACATTTCACCCATTCCACTACACCTATAAAACAGACAGGGTCAACCTTTAATCGAACAATCTCCTCTAAACCCACTTATCCCTCCCCAATTACAGCTAAATCAGATTCCGTAGACTATTTGTTTTGGATTCTAACTTTTCTGCTTTTGTTGCTTTCCATTTTAATCAATATCAATCGCTCTGTTCCGGGGATAATCTATCGCGCCGTATCCAATGAGAGCTTTTTAAACAATCTTGCCCTCACCTCCAATCCACAAATGCGAATTGTAATGAACATGTATTATTTCTTCTATCTGATAAACATGGGCATTTTCATTTATTTAATCGGGAGAACCTGGATGGAATGGGAAGGAATGAGCTGGTTGTTCAAGAGTATAGCCATTGTAATCGCCGTCTATGCCGTATATTTAGGAGCTTTGGTACTCTTCAAGTGGATATATCCGGTAGATAAAGAAATGACCCTGTATCTTTTTAATATTAGGATGTTTGAGTCCTCATTGGGATTTATTCTACTCCTACTCAATTTTATCATCGGTTTTTCTTCCCCGGGGATATCCCTGATACTGATAAAAGTGGGAATAGTACTTGTGTTACTCTTCTATCTTATGCGAATTGCAAGAGGCCTATTTTTGAGCTATAGATTTATCCTTTCAAATACTTTTCATTTTATTTTGTACCTTTGCGCCTTCGAAATTGCACCCTTTTTGATCTTGTATCAATGGATGCATCATTTTAGGATTTCTTAATGAGACTAAAATTTCTGTTTGGATGGCGACAACAGCAAAGCAATACGAGGAGAAGTACAAAGCAATAAAAACCATTCTCGTTTCCCAGCCTAAACCTGAGAAATCACCTTATTTCAACTTAGAAAAGAAATATGGATTGAAGATTGACTGGAGACCGTTTATTCATGTCGAGGGATTGACAGAAAGGGAGTTTAGAAAGCAACGTGTGTACCCTGCTGACTTTACTGCTATCATATTTACAAGTAAGAATGCTGTAGATCACTTCTTTAGATTATGTGAAGATATGCGCCATACGATGCCTATGTCCACACGGTACTTCTGTACCTCAGAGGCCATTGCCAATTACCTCCAAAAATTTATAGACTATCGCAAGCGAAAGGTGTTTTTCGGCCATCGAGAGTTGAAAGAAATTGATCGATATTTTACCAAGTTTAAAGCAGAGAAATTTTTGCTTCCTTGTTCTAATCTGGGTTCTAAACGAGTCAAAGCTTATCTGGACAACAAAAAGGTCAATTACACAGAAGCTGAAATGTATCGTACCGTTGCAAGTGATTTATCAGATCTGAGTGACGTCAAATACGATGTTTTGGTATTTTTTAGTCCTTTAGGGATCAAATCTCTCTTCATAAATTTCCCTGATTTTGTGCAGGGGGAAACGCGTATCGCTGTTTTTGGTGAGCAAACTGCTCAGGCAGCAGAAGAACATGGCCTTTACATCAATATAAAAGCTCCTGCTCCGGATGTTCCTTCCATGACCTCTGCCCTTGAAAACTACTTAAAAATATCCAATAAATAATTAGTTCCCATCTTCGATCTAAGGGAAAAGACCTATTTTGTTTTATAAGCGGTACAAGTATTGTTGAATGCTACAACAACATAGGTCTTTAAAGTATGGACGTTAGAGCTAATCAAGCGGATAATTATTGAGATTTTGGAATGTTTTTTTATTTATGAATAACAATACATTATTTGATCCTCATTCTTTCGCACAAAACCTTAAAAGACCTCTTCCCGGTACCAACGCTCATTGCAAATTAATCGATCCACTAAGGATACATGCTTTAGAGCAGCATCGGAATTTAAGAAAAGCAGGCGTGCTTCTTCTGATCTTAAAAGATACAAAAACCGATTATATCGTACTCATGCGAAGATCGGATGGACCAAAGGATAAACACGCGGGGCAGATTAGTTTTCCAGGGGGCAAGATGGAAAAATCTGACCCGGATGTCATTCATGCCGCATTGCGTGAGACAGAAGAAGAAATCGGTGTACACCGCAGTAAAATCAGCGTTTTGGGCTGTTTGTCGCCGGTAAAAGTACAAGTGAGTCGTTACATCATTACCCCGGTTGTCGGGTGGACAACTTACTCTGAATTTACCCTTCAAAAGGATGAAGTACAAGCGCTCATATTGCTTCCTCTTGCACAGTTACTCGATCCGTCTGCAATCCAAAAACATGGAACTGTCACTTTGCCGAACGGAACTCAACTTGTCGGGGTACCCCATTTTTTATATCTAAATCATATCATCTGGGGAGCAACAGCAATGATTCTTTCTGAATTTAGGGATATAATCCTTTCTTCCCCTTCAATTCACCCCAGATAATAAACTCCGGAAATAGTTTATATTAATCCTTTTTTAGAACCGAATTTACCTGTATTGATGGAGAATCTCTCCCCCCTCCGATCGCTCCCTTCTACTCAACCACCAACTTCTTAGTCTCTACCCCGCCGGTCGCCCGTTCGATTTGGACTATATACATCCCGGGGGGGAGGCCGCTTACGGGAACTTTTAGCCTTTTCTCACTTGTGAACTTGCTCATAAATACTTCTTTCCCCTGGAGAT
>JALSTN010000278.1 GCA_026983735.1 Saprospiraceae bacterium
CAATCCATGGAGCTTTATAATCTATTGCACGATAATTACAAAGAAGAGAACCGGCAGTATTACTATGATTTCTTGTATGACAATTGTTCGACACGCCCCAGGGATTTGTTGGAACGCGTGTGGCGAGGAAGGTTGCATTATCCGGACATGCCCCAAAAGACCTTGCGTCAACTATTGAGTGAATTCCAAAGCAGATTGCCATGGATAGATTATGGGATTGATCTGATTATCGGTTCGGAAGTAGACACCCTTGTTCATGCACGTGCACAGTGTTTTTTGCCCATGTATTTAATGCGCATTTTAGAGCAGAGCACATTAGAAGGAGGTCCGGCCGTTCCGGCCTCTCAAGAATTGTATAATGCACCGGAGAAACGTCCTTTCCCCAGATACTTGAAACCTGTCTTTGTTCTCGGGTTTCTCCTTATTTTGGAGATTGGGTTAATCTTACTCTACAGGAAGAAAAAGACACCAAAATGGCTGGTTATTTATGACTGGATACTCTTTGCTATCATCGGGGGGATGTCGCTTTTTATCATGTTTCTCTGGTGGGGGACCGATCATCATATTACCAAAAACAACTGGAATATTTTATGGTTGAACCCGCTCTTTCTCCTCTTGATAGCAACCCGAATTTCTATATTTCGACATTTGCGCCACTATATCTCGTTAAGTCTAGTCGTCCTGTTGTGCACAGCTCTGATCAGTGGTTGGATGGGGATACGAACTCAACCATTTCATACCGCCTCCTACTTACTCCTCTCCATCTTATTAATTAAACTCACAAGATTGGTTGCTAAAGACAACAAATAAGTTTGTAACAGAATTAAACTTTAATCCCCCCTTGCCGTCCAATAGATGAAATTAAAAAATGCATGGAGATAAGCGATGATGACATATTGCTCTGGCTGAAGACTCCCGGACAACAAGAGAAGGGATTTCGGGCCTTGGTGAGCAAGTACAGCGAACGATTGTACTGGCATATTCGCAAGATGGTCATAGAGCATGAAGATGCTAATGATGTATTGCAGAATACATTCTTGAAAACGTTTCGAGGGATAGAAAAATATAAAGGGAATGCTGCACTTTATACTTGGCTCTATCGAATCGCAACCAATGAATCTCTGACGTTTTTGGAGAAACTAAAACGACGCAAAACGGTCAATATTGACGATGCAGCTAATACGCTGGACCGCCAATTAAAGTCCGAGGCGTATTATGAAGGAGATCATATTCAGAGAACCTTGCAATTGGCCATCGCTACTTTGCCGGATAAACAAAAAATGGTTTTCAACATGCGTTATTTTGACAATATGAAATATGAAGATATTTCACAGATACTTCAAACGTCGGTAGGGGCGCTAAAAGCTTCCTATCATCATGCCAAAAACAAAATAGAGGAATATGTACGACATCGCTCGGGTTTGTAAATGAGAATTTGTATTCTGGCAAGAGGGAGCAAATCGGTCGGATAAGTACAGCTAATTTATAACCTATTTGATATCTGATAATTAGAAAATATAAAAACCATGAAGGCGAATCTTGAAAATGACGAAATGCCTTATTTCCACGACAAAGTAAAGGGCAATCCGGGCTTTAGTGTCCCGGAAGGCTACTTTGAGACACTTCCGGATATCCTCGTGGATAAATTAAAAGGAGAGCTGGAGATCGGGAAGAAGCAGAGTAAAAGCAGAAAGTCTATACGTTCATTATGGCATGCTACGTCAAAATTGAAGTGGGCTGCTGCTGTGACACTCCTTCTCATGGGCAGTGCATACTTTCTTCAGAAGGATGCGATCCAACCTACCTCTGAAGCCATGGCTTCAGAGGAAGAAATCCTACAGTATTTTATCGAGGATGCAGGGACGCTTTCCGATGAAGAACTCGCCATGCTCCCTTTGGATGAAGATGCAATTGATATGGAAATTCCGGAGGAGGAATTGGAGGATTGGATAGAGAATTTAGAGGATACAGATCTCGAGCAATTGCTGAATTGATTGGACTCTGTCTCTACAAATTATAAGCAAACAAACTCTTCCCCAACAAAAGTGAACCGGGGATATCGAATTTATTAATCTATTTAAAATTAAGACTATGAAAGTGCAATTATTAAGCCTGGCGATGGTAATAATGATGGCAGCGGGTCTCTTTGGCCAAAAACCACCCAAGAGCAAAAGAATAGAAGCCATGAAAATAGCTTTTATCACTGATGAGCTCCAATTGACAGAGATGGAAGCGCAAAAATTTTGGCCGATTTACAATGCTTATCGCAAGGAACAAAAATCCCTACAGCAAAGTATGAAGCTCCCGGATATCGACAACCTGTCAGATAGTGAAGCAAGTGCAGCTGTAAATGCTTGGATTCAACGAGAAAAGCAAATGCTGGATATCAAAGAGGATTTCTTGAAAAAATCCATGGAGGTGTTGCCTGCAAAAAAAGTAGCAAAATTGGTTGCTGCGGAAGCACGTTTTAAACGTCGATTACTCAGTCGACTTCGCAATAGACCTCCGCGACGTCCTAACGCCAAAAGGCCAACTAGATAGTGTAATATCTGAAGAGCTAGCTTCATACATTTAAGCTATAAACGGCAAAAGGTATTTACACCCGAAATGCTTATTATCATCGCATTGCAAGAGGGGGAACTTCGACGTGAGGTTCCCCCTTTGCTTTTGGTGTGACACCAATTCGTCTTCTGCCGTCTCTCTAAACCCATTTGATAAAGCAGATTGATCTTATTGCAGCAATGCAGTATTGGGGCAATTAACAAAGTCGGAAAATAACTTACCCAATGAACACCTCGAAGCTTAGTAAATATTCGAATGGTCCTATCCGCATATTCAGAAGTTAGGACACACAGGACACTTCCACAGAATATAAAAAAAGGATGAATCCTCTTTGAATTGTGATGAAAGGAAGTTTTAAAACGCAATGAAACTTTGTCAATTGTTCATAGTACTCCTTATTCTTCAATTAAAAAAGCCAAATACATTCACATCATTAACAGAATGCCCCTCCTTATCGCAACATTTATAAGCCAATACCTCTTTTTGTCCTGTTGTCAGGTAACAATTCATTATGAAGTCCTACAAATCAATAGAAATCCTTGCTCCAACTTTCAGGGAACGATTCTTTTCCGTATATTTGTCATGTAAAGGTGCAAGGCAAAGTAAAGTAAAGGTGCATCAAATAGTATTTAAATTGTAGGAAAAGGGGTAGTAGACTACTTGAATTTTGGTCTAAAAAAATCAACAAAATATATGCAAGAACAAA
The DNA here is from genome assembly GCA_026983735.1 of Saprospiraceae bacterium. GTDB lineage: Bacteria > Bacteroidota > Bacteroidia > Chitinophagales > Saprospiraceae > JALSTN01. The sequence goes on from JALSTN010000278.1 coordinate 3,269, forward strand.
TATTTATAATCAATGATAATGGCAAGTTAATAGAAATGAATGAGGCTAATTTCATTTCAGAAGATGTCTTCCAAAAATTATTAGAAAACTACCCTGCTCTACTTGCAGGAAGTCAGATCAATAAAACAAATCCCAGAAGATGGTTAATGATAAGCAGAGAAATGGGAGTACCCGACACAAATGACAAATCCGATAGATGGTCATTAGATCATTTATTTATCGACCAAGATGCAATTCCAACATTAGTTGAAGTAAAACGAAAGACTGACACTAGGCTTAGAAGAGAAGTTGTTGGACAAATGCTCGATTATGCAGCAAATGCAGTAAAATTCTGGAATGTTGAAAAAATAAAAACGATTTTTGAGAAAAATAATAACAGGACTGAAGAAAATTCAGAAGATATTATTGCAAACTTCCTTGATGCCGAATTAGAAGTTAATACGTTTTGGGAATCTGTAGAAACAAACCTGAGAATTGGGAGGATAAGACTTTTATTTGTAGCAGACCTAATCCCTAACGAATTAAAGACCATTATAGAATACTTAAATGAACAAATGAGTTATACAGAAGTATTGGGACTCGAATTGAAGCAATTTAAAAGTAATACTTTGAAAACAATTGTTCCAAGAATAGTTGGAAAAACATCTAGTTCTGAGGTAACAAAGAAAACTTCTAGCTATTACAGAAAAATATGGACTGAAGATTCATTCCTAGAAGCATTTAAAAGTAATGTAAATCAACTACAATTTAAAGCTTTCAAAAAATTATTCGAATTTTCTAAAAATTATAGTGATAAAATAAAGTGGGGACGTGGAAGTAAAAATGGTTCAATGGGTGTTGTTTTCAAACACCTTTGTAAAAGATCAACTTTCTCAGTCTGGACATATGGAGCATTAAGATTTGATTCTAAATGGATTTGGGATAACGATGAATTACAAGAAAAGTATAATACCATTGTTAAAGAAATTCATAAAAATGGAGTCAAAATTCCTTATTCCATGAATAATGATATAAGCATTGATGATTGGTATGAAGATGTAGATGTAATAATTGAAGGGATGAAAAAATACATTAATGTTTTAGCCCCCGAATAAGTTAGACAAGGTTAAAGAAATAAGACTATAATTTTGCAATTATGAAAAGAACATGAATTTTATTAATCCTGAATTTAAGTGACAAATGCAACTTTTTTTAAATAATTAAAATCTTCCAACTCCATCCCCCCGTATTTTCATAATCTAAATCAAGGAACAAATTTAGCCAAAGCTGTGCAACTTGGTCATAATTTAATAGTTTGAATTCCTTTTCTCTTGGTATTGTAAATACAGAGAAAATGTATGCAAAAGCACCTTCTCTTAGATGATTTGAAAATATAAGTCAATCGATTTACAATTATTCTTCTTGAGCATTTACCAATCGAAGATAAGAAGAGGTAGTACTGCTGTTGATGAATAATCAGGTATGGAATTTATACTTTTACAGCAAAGACACCGTCAATCTCCCCAAATGCTTTATCTTGCGTCAGTGAATTGAGCAAAGTGACTGGACTTATGTTCTTTTTTTGAAGAAAAATCTTTTGGTATGAACTATAAATGGTTATTGATCTTCCTCGCATTTTCGATACAAATCGCTTGCAGTACCAACACTGCTCATCGGACGACCAAAGCGCCACCTATCCAACTGATAAAAAATATTGCTCCCGGGTATTTTCATCCTCAGTGGATGCCGGATGGGAAGCACCTGCTTGTCACTGGGGTGGAGAATAGGGGACTTTACCTCATAGACATCCAAAATGAATCTACGCGAACACTTACCAAAGATAGAAAAGCGGGCAATAACATCGCCATCAGTGACGATGGGCAACACCTCGCCTATCAAGGATCGGAGTTGACTCAACGACGACGCATGCACGCTATTCACCTCTTGGATTTAGACGGCAACAAAAAGACAATTTACAAGGGTCGTCCACCTTGTAAAGTACTCCAGTTCGCCAAAGGGAAACTGTATTATCTTGCAGATAATACCCTTCACGCTTATGACTTGGAGAGTGGACAGGACGAAATGCATCCCGATATTACGTTAGGTTATTCCGATAGTGATTTGCACTTGGTATGGTATTCCGAAAAGGAGGCACACATCATCGACCCACTTGAAAAAGGTAAATACATCTGGGCTTCTATGTCACCAGCTGAACCGCTACTTGTTTTTAACAGAGCGGGATTGGGGACACATGTTTGTGACGCTTCCGGAAAACTCCTCGCTGACCTCGGACGCCTACACGCTACCCAATGGACACCCGATGGCCAATGGCTCATCGGGATGGATGATTACGACAATGGAATGGCTTATACTGCATCAGATATTATCCGGGTTTCCAAAGCCGGTAGACAAAGGACCAACCTCACCGAACACTCAAGCGTTATCGCTTTGTATCCTAGACTTTCTCCGGACGGCACGCGCATCGCTTTTAGTAGTCCGGAAGGGTGGATGTATCTAATGCCTGTTCCCCCGATTACTAAAGATTAAAATACGTCGCCGGATGCCTACCATTTCATACCAAAAAATACATCATATTATCCTACTTCTCGCTATATCAATTATAGGCGGAGCATCATTAATAGCTCAGCCGCTGAAAGGGGTTCGAATATGTATTGACCCGGGACATGGGGGCCATGATCCGAGCAATGATCGGCGGGTTCCTCTACCACATGGACAAGTGTATTGGGAGTCGGAGGGAAACTTAACGACGGCGCTGCATGTCCAGCGTCTTTTGGAAGAGCTCGGGGCTACGGTGCGGTTGACACGCAATCGCAATGAAGATAGTGATGATATAAGTTTGTCTTCGAGAAGTGCTATTGCCAATGCATTTGGCGCGGATTATTTTCATTCGATTCATACCAATGCCGGAGGGGGAAATTACTCGCTGGTGCTCTACAAAGAAAGCGGCGGAAGCCCGGCTTGGTCCGATGCCAAATCTATGGGAGATCTGATGGCACCACGCCTCGAACATCTTCTCAAAACTACTGGGCATTACAACCGAGGCGACAAATCTTTTCTGGGATTTAATCTCGGCGTTCTGCGCAATACCGATATGCCTGCAACCCTTTCTGAAGGGGCATTTCACGACATTCCTGCAGAAGGGCTGCGATTGAAAAACAATGCTTATCTCGAAAACTATGCCTGGGCTATCGTCCAATCTTTTTGTCGGTATTTTAATGCATCGTGTTTTGAGACCGCCCGTATCGGAGGAATTGCAACCGATAGGGCCACTGGTACACCGATAAACAATGTAAAAGTCACCGTTTCTCCTTCCGGAAAGATATACACCGGTGACGAGGGGTTTAACGGTTTTTATGCCTTGGGAGGTCTTCAGGAAGGACCTCAAACTCTCCTATTTGAACGATCTGGCTACCTAGATCTGGAACGAAAGGTCACTCTACACACTAATCAATACACGGACATGGACATCTCCATGATTCCTGATGACAATGGCCGGCCCTTTGCAGATTTCAAGATCAAAGGACTACCGGCAGGCGCATTGGACTCCTTGACCTTCGACGCTTCCGCTTCGGCAGATGATGGCCAGATTGTAGGGTACATCTGGGACTTGGGAGATGGAAGTTCCGATACCGGACGAATCGTTCGACATGCTTATGCGCAAGATGGCCATTATCTTATCACCCTTACGGTCAAAGATGACAATGGGCTTACTTCTTCTCTAACTAAATCTCTGGATATAATCACGGAGGTACCTGCTGCTCCTACTCTTATTGCGCTCCTTTGGAATGCCACACACGACTCCTTACAGGTGTCATGGAAACCCGGATCCGGTGTCCCTGCCTATGGTTACAGGTTGGAATTAAAACCCGCGGGATCCACCGATGACTACCGAATCTATGCAGATGAAAACCAATTGATAGGTGGTAGTCGCCAAGGATGGATTTCCGCTGATGGAATTTCTCCTAATACACTATATCTTGCCAGATTGGTCGCTGTAAATCGAAGTGGGGCCGAAAGTGGTGCAGGAGATATTTATTCGATATTTCGATCCGGGTTGAGGGATAGTAAAGAGATACTTATCGTCGATGGCTTCGATCGGCGAGCGTCCTATGGACAGGCGACCCACTCCTTCAATACCGTATACAGCGGAGGAATAACCGCACTCACCCACCAGATCAATATCTCCTCCGTATCCAATGAGGCGATCTATCAAAGTAAGCTCTCTCTTTCTCGGTATGAAATGGTCCTATGGCTGCTAGGAGATGAATCCACCAAAGATGAAACCTTCAGTCCACAAGAACAACAACAAGTTGCTGCATATCTAAAAAATGGGGGTAAGTTATTTATCACGGGATCGGAAATAGGATGGGATCTAGACAAAAAAGGCAATGCAACGGATAAACTCTTCTACAAAACCTACTTTAAATCCCAATTTGTAAGTGATGGAGAAGTTTCCCTC
>JALSTN010000279.1 GCA_026983735.1 Saprospiraceae bacterium
TGACATTAGTAGCTATTCTACTGGTCAGATCGTCTTTTTGGCTCAAATACTAATGGGCTTAGCGCCCCTTTTCATAATAGGACATAAAGTAACCGATTTACTCCAATCCGCTTTACCAAATATCCGGCAAAGGATAACATATCTGCTTTTTGCAACTATGATTTGGCTACCTTTCGGATGGTATATGCACTCCGGGTTCCAACTCTCCATTGTATACTTAGCGGTATTTATGCTTATCCTTTTAATGGATTTATATGTAGAAAAACCCGGTAATGGCTATGTCTGGTTCATCATATGGTTGCTCTACTTTAGCAGTACAGCATCCGCCGGATTATTATTTTCACTTAATGATATCCATAGCCATCTATCGAAAGAAGGTAGAGCAATTGAAGTTATCCAACAAAAAATGCATCATTTTTCCCTAATTGAAGGCGCTATGGTCAAAGAATCAAAGGGGTGGCTTCAAAATTGGTCAAAATCAAAAATATCTTCCGTCCGGAATAACTCAATATACGGTAAATACACTTTGCGACGAATACAGAACAAAAGACAAATTTTAATTTGGGCTTATCCCTCTCCAAGTATTACGAATGGGATCTCTTTGTTTTCTGTTTTTTTTATATTTTCACTTTTAATATTAGTATTTATAGCCATAGTTAACAGTATTTTTCATTTTTTACCGGATCCAGTCCCCTTGCGATTCCATTTCAAATCTTCCTTGCAAGAACGGATACAAATCATCATCATTTCGACGATTATCCTTACATTCATAATTATCGGGTATGCGTCCATTTATTTTTTCAAACAGCGTGCGTTGAATACAAATAACAGTGCGATTCTTCATGAGATGCAATACATCCGTCACCTCTTGCAAAAGTTTCCGCATCAAACAACTAATAAAAAATGGCACGATACTTTTATTCTACCCTTGGGATATTCCTTTAAAGAAATTACTACTGAAGAGGCCACTGAAAAATATTCATCCGGTATGAAATGGTTGCAAAACCATACATCCGGCCTATATCCCATATATGATAAAAGTGGGGATACCCTTTTAGCCGCTCTATCCAATTCACCAAATAAGGCAAAATTCTACTTTATTGAAAGAAGGAATTCCAGATATTATTCCGTTACTCCTACGATACTTACAAACCTAATCAATGTATATGTTTTTCTATTCCTCATTGCTTATTCTGTAGTTATTGCCATGTCTAATTCTATTAGTTGGCCCTTGAAGGTATTAGGGGACAGACTCAAATCTATCCGTCTAAATAAGAAAAATGAAAAGTTGGACTGGCCTGACAATGATGAAATTGGGCAGTTGATTAACAACTACAATGAGATGCTTACTAAACTACATGAAAGTGCAGAGATTTTGGCAAAAACGGAGCGTGATAATGCCTGGAGAGAAATGGCAAAGCAAGTCGCACATGAGATAAAAAATCCACTAACTCCTATGAAGTTGAGTATCCAATATCTCAAACAGACGGCCCACTCAAACCCTGAATCCTTATCTGAAATGGTTGAGCGGGTATCTAAAACTATGATTGAACAAATCGACAATCTATCCAGTATCGCAACAGAATTTTCTAATTTTGCTAAAATGCCTAATGCAAAGAACGACAAACTAATTCTGAATGATGTAGTGATATCTGTGCACAATCTCTTTAGGAAAAGGGAGGATATCAACATCCAATGTTATCTACCCATCGATGATATATATGTATTTGCAGATAAAGAACAATTACTCAGGGTGTTAAATAACCTTCTTAAGAATGCGATTCAATCCATACCTATAAAGCGCCATGGTGAAATTATAATAAAATTGCAAAAACGAAAGGGACAAGCCATTATTTCAATTCAAGACAACGGCATCGGCATACCGGAAGATATGAAATCAAAGATATTTGAACCCAACTTTACGACAAAATCATCCGGCACAGGACTTGGGTTAGCCATGTGTAGAAGTATGATTGAAGGATTCAATGGACGCATACATTTTGAATCCAAAGCACAAGAAGGAACTATTTTCTTTGTGGAAATTCCAATGATGCGTTTGGAGGATAATTACAAGGAAAACAATCGAATTATTCTTACTTAAAAATGGAGTTATTAGCTTTGGTTTTTTCATTGAAATTACGACAGATGGTACCATTATCTAAATATTGCTTACTTTTGCATCCACCGATTTACTCAATTATCAATTATGGCAGGACAAAATAAACTAAGAGTCACACTCTTACGCACATTTCAGGGGACCCTTATCGTGGGGCTTCTTTTGGTTAATATCTATTATGCTGGAAAGTTATTTAACCTATTCGAACGTCAATTAGAAACTCCTGTCGCTGCACCTGCTCCTACCTCAAATAATGATACTGGCATCTCTGTCCAATACGAATACGGTTTCCCGACTTCTAGATATACTTTTTTCGAGCAAAAGGTAAAACCAAATGAGTTTCTTTCGACCTTGCTAGAGAATACGGGACTTAGTAAACAGAAAGTATTCGATATTATTCAAAAAACAAAGCGTGTATTTGACCTAAGAACTTTTAGAGCGGGTAAACGATATGATTTAATTTACGAGGATATATGTAAAGCCCCTATTGCAATGGTGTACAAACCCTCCATTTACGACTACATTAAGTTTGATTTTAAGGATAATACGGTTCAGAAAATTACGCGGCCTTTAAAAACCCGGGTTGAATCCACCAGTGGAATTGTGAGAGGCTCCTTATGGCAAAGCATGGAAGCAGGGGGCAATAGTTGGGAACTTATCAGCCTAATGGAAGAAGCCTTGGGCTGGGCTGTTGATTTTTATCATATTAATGAGGGGGATAAATACAAACTCATATACGAACAAAAGTATGTAGATGGCAAAAAAGCCGGAATCGGCAGACTTTTAGGTGCGTACTATAAATCAAAAGGGCAAGAAGATACCTATTCTCTCTGGTATGAAAATGAAAAATACAAGGGTTATTACGACTTAACCGGTCATGCAGCCAGAAGTCGATTTTTAAAATCCCCTGTAAAATTTGCTCGCATTTCTTCACGATACAACCGGCATCGTTTTCACCCAATTCTCAAAAGGCGTAGGCCGCATTTGGGGACGGATTATGCCGCACCATACGGGACACCAATCCTTGCTGTGGGTGACGGAATAGTGACCATTGCAACCCGCAGAGGAGGAAACGGGAGATACGTTAAAATCAAACATGACAAAACATACCAAACCCAATATCTTCACATGAGCCGGTTTGCCAAGGGCATCAAACGAGGTGCACATGTTCGACAAGGACAAGTTATCGGTTATATCGGTAGCTCCGGTCTGAGTACAGGGCCACATGTCTGTTTTAGATTTTGGAAAAACGGAAGACAAGTCAACCATTTAAAGTTGCATTTCCCCGCTTCAAAGCCATTGCCACCTGCAGAAAAGGAAGACTTCCTTTGTACTTCTAAACCCATTGTTCAAATGTTGAATGATATTCATTTCATCAAAGACCATCAAGGAGTATTGGCACAAAACTCGAATTAATTCGAAATACAGGTCGCTATAATATTGTATTAGTCTATATCACACTACGGAATTCACACCTATTTGATCTATTCCATAGATTTTTGAATTTTACGCAATAATCAAATTTCGCAAAAGAGCAGATGCGGTCATTATTAGAAAAATGGGAGGATATAGGAGAGGAGGATTGGAATCTTGTCGTGAAAGACATCTTAAAGATGCTACCTAGAAGCCATGTGATTCTACTCCAAGGCAACTTGGGTGCAGGAAAAACGAGTTTGGTACGAGCTCTAGCCAAGGAAATGGGATATCATTCCTCAATCTCCAGCCCTACCTTTTCCTTGGTCAATGAATACCCCTTGAATAGAGCCCATACTCGGATACAATCGATCTATCACCTTGACTTATACCGTCTAAACTCCTTGGAAGAAGCCTTGGACATTGGCATTGAGGATTACTTGTATTCTGGGGAAGCACTAACGATTATTGAATGGCCGGATATTGCTCTACCTCTCATCCAAGAGGCGCTATTAATAGAGATTCAATATGGCAAAATGCACCTAAATAGGAATGTGAGACTTTACCATTTCATATCGGAATAATTATTGTATTTTTGTTGGTAGAAGCGTCAAATATGGAAGAGCAAGGTCAATCAAAAGTCAATATCAATCTGGGAGAATTCATTTACCGTCCCAAGGCGGAAATGCTTGCAGTGGCACCAAAAGAAAAAACGCTGTTAATAGGTATGCCTAAGGAGACGAGGATGAATGAAAATAGACTTTCCCTTGTTCCTAGTTCTGTCAAGATTCTAGTAGATGCGGGGCATCGTGTCTTGGTGGAGTCCGGCTCAGGCCTTCGGGCCAACTATCAAGACATAGAATTTTCTGAAGCAGGTGCAGAGATTGTTTTTAACAAGGAAGAAGCATTTCAAGCCAATATCGTTCTTAAGGTTGAGCCTCCTACCGTCGAAGAACTCGATCTATTTAATGCAGGGCAAATACTCATTTCGCCGCTTCAACTTCCTATCATATCAAAAGAATTTCTACTCAAACTCAAAGAGAAACAAGTTACCGCTCTTGCCATGGAATATATTCAGGCGCGAGATGGCTCCTTCCCCTTTGTCAGAATCCTCAGTGAACTAGCTGGCATGAACGCAGTTATTACCGCTTCGGAATTACTTGCAAAAACAAATGAAGGGAGAGGGGTATTGCTTGGGGGTATAACCGGAGTTCCTCCGGCAAAAGTAGTAATTCTCGGCGCCGGAGTAGTGGCTGAGTTTGCCATACGTGCTGCCTTGGGTCTGGGCGCTACGATCCGCATTCTAGACAATAACATCCATAAGCTCATGCGCTTACAAAATCGCATGGGGAGTGTGTTACACACCTCTGCAATACACCCTGCTTACCTCAAACACCAACTCAAGACTGCAGATGTAGTCATCGGCGCTATACATTCAAAATCCGGTAGAACGCCCATGATTATAAGTGAAGATATGGTTATGCAAATGAAGCAAGGAGCTGTTATCATAGATGTATCTATCGATCAAGGGGGATGTTGTGAAACCTCTGAAGTAACTACCTTAGCCCACCCTACCTTTGTCAAACATGGTGTTGTCCATTACTGCGTTCCCAATATGGCCTCTAAATATCCCCGTACTGCCTCTTTAGCATTGAGCAATATCATCACGCCTATCCTATTAGATATGGGTCTACAACATGACCTTGAAAGGCTACTCTTCCATAACAGAGGCTTGAGAAATGGGGTCTATTGCTACAATGGATGCTTGACCAACGAAAACTTAAGCCGTCAGTTTGATTTGAGATATACCAATCTTGACCTATTGCTCACTTCCCAACGTTAAGGCCAATTAGGGATGTACCCTTTTAACTTTCGTCCCCAGCGTGTTTTAAACATATACTCAGGAAGAAGGCCTAATCTAAGAAGAACGCCCAGCAAGTAAGCGAACCATACAAATAAGAAGAACGAATAAGTTAAGAAACTCGCACGATTCAAACTCCATGCTCTCCCCCAATCGCCATGATGGATATGCAACATGGCTCGAGTGGTTCCACAGCCGTAGCACTCTGTTCCAAACATCCATTTGGAAGGGCAAAGTCCAATAGCTCCTCCATCAAAATAATTCATGGGAATCAACCAAAAATAAACGGGCAAGGCCAATAAAAACAATAGCCATAGAAAACGAAACCACTGGACAACAGATTCGTTAAACTTCATCCCATACGGTCATCTACTTTATAACTCCGCCAATTCCTTGTAGGCTTTTGTCAAGTGCTCGGCGATATGCTGTGCACTCGCTCCTTCTATGTGATGCCTTTCCAACATAAATGCTAGCTGTCCATCTTTAAATAGCGCAATCGAAGGAGAAGAGGGAGGAAATGGAAGCATGAGTTCTCGTGCTTTGGCGGTAGCTTCTCTATCTACTCCTGCAAACACAGTTATTGCCTTGTCTGGCTTTACCTCGCTCTCCATGGATAAGATGACAGCAGGTCGAGCATTGGCAGCAGCACACCCACATACCGAATTTACAACTACTAAAGCAGTCCCGGGCTCACTTAATATAGCCTCAACCTCATTAGGGTCTTTAACAGCTTGAATTCCGTGATTGGTGAGCTCTTGCTCCATGGGTTTAACTAATTCCGGTGGATACATATGCTAATTGAGTTTTATTGATTACTTTTGATTCTAATTACGCCACCACATGGGTGCTATCATTTCAACAAAACAAGAAATGTCGACAATAGTTCATTTTATGGAATTAGAACTAAATGAATCTCGAACCTATTAAATACGATCCCTCTTCCCTTTGCATAATTGTTTCTATCTTTTTCCTCCCCTTAAAACATACGCTTCGTTCTCTATTTCTTTGGTACAATTGCAATAGAAAACCTATTCTTCTCCTAGAAGTCTTGCTTCTTATTTTTACACTACAAATCGCGCATAGTCAAGCTGTATTTAGAGATATTTTAGGCAAGCGCAATAAGGTTCATCTCGATTTTGAGTCACATGGCCACCTCATCTTAGTCTCTTTAAAAATCAAAAATAGAATTCCGCTAAATTTCATTTTTGATACAGGGTCTGCGCACACCATACTTTTCAATAAAGAAGTAACTGATTATTTAGGTATTCCTTATTCTGATACGGTTCAAATAGCCGGTGCCGATCAAAGTAGAATATTGAGAACCTATGTCGCAAGAAATGTCCCCCTCCAATTTGGAGAGGGTATCAGAGCCACAAGAGATATATTGGTACTTGAAGAAGATTATTTCCAACTGCGCAGGTTACTGGGAGTAGAAGTGCATGGCATTTTGGGAATGGACCTAATAAAGACTTTAGCAATTGAAATCAATTACAAACATCATAGAATAAGCATTTTTCGCCCTACACACCTACCTAAAATTACAAATTCTTATTCGGATTATAAATTGTATTTCAGACAGGGCAAACCATACATTAAGATTCCTTTGTACTTAAACAAATCAAAGAGGAACCCTATATTGGCAAAACTATTAATAGACACCGGAGCGGGAATAAGTATGATGCTGCTCAATAATTCACATCCGGATATAGCTCTCCCTTCTAAGCATATTCCAGGATTTATTGGTTCTAGCTTAGGAGGACCGGTAAAAGGCTATTTGTCACGGATACGAGAAGTGTCTTTGGGGGAGATCAAATATGTACAACCTCCGGTATACTTTCAGACCTTGGACTCCATTCGACCGAACATTTCTAAAGCCAATGGTCTAATAGGCAATAGATTTCTTGAGAACTACTCTATCATTCTAGATGAAAGCCACCAAAGACTCTACTTGCATCCATATTCTAAAAAACAACCAAAATACAAATTAGATAGAAGTGGAATTCAGTTGTATTCCATGGGCCCCAAGCTCAATAAATTTATAGTAGCAAGTGTTGTCCCCGGCTCACCGGCAGATCTGGCAGGGATACTCCCCGGAGATCAAATAATTAAGGTCGGTTGGCACCCTGTCGGATGGTACGGCCTGGATGGACTTTATGAATTATTCTCTAAAAAACCCGGCAAGAAAATCAAATTAAAACTCCTCCGTAATCATCAAAATATCAAAGTAGATTTTCGCCTTAGAGACTTAATATAAATTACAACTTTAATATAATTTAATATTTTATACTATTTTAACTAATATGTACCCATTAATATTTGGCATGTTAATACTGGCAATAGTCCTTACTTGGCCTTCGCCCAGCCCACTCTTCTACCCTTCATTTATTGACGCTATCCAACAATTTCATATCAGCTGAATGTCCCACTTTTATTCGGACATCCCCAAAGGAAGAAAGCTGGACAACATCCATCCTCCATCCTGTGTGCTCTAACATCTTATACAAGAGAACATCCCATATAAAATCCAAATCATCTTTGGGGGCGATTAAAAATCCTTCCATACACATCACAGATAATTCCGCTTCCTCATCTAGTAACCGTTCTACAATCTCAGCCTCCGAAAGAGTGTCTATAGGATACCTCGTCCAATCGCTTCCCCTCTGCTCAAGAACAAGTGTTTCTATAGTATGATTTGAAATATACGAGAAAATGATGTTCTTATCCGGATTCTCAAATATAGCCCCATGAGGCAAATAGTATCGGATGTAGCTGGCTAAAAAATTAAGTGATTTCCACCTATCGGAATGCGTAGATAAAACAATTCCTTTTTCGAGGGCTCGAATCGGCGGACAATCATAGTGGACAGACTTTCGAGTAGCATCTTTCTTTTCAGATAAGGTATGAAATGACAACAAAATATTACCATCACTTTCACCTTGACGGGAGACCTTAACACGACAATTTGTGGCAGATGAAGAGAAGTCACTCGTTTCAGAGAGCAAACGAATAGGAAATAAATCTATTAATGTAGATTTTACTTCATTAGATAGCAGGAATGCATCTCCGGTTTTAAGCCAGTGCTTGACCTCCTTTTGTTGATTAGCCAATGCTTGTATATTTTGGAATATATCTGAGATTCGGCGATCCCAACGGATGCCCATTTCCGTCCGCTTCCATAAATTGTGCTTATTGTAAAGTGTATCAAGTACAGATTGTGCGCCCCCAGTTTCCACTTCCACCAATAACTCATTGAGTAGATATCGATAATACCACAATTCATACCTCATTAATCTCTCCTCTTTAGGAAAGCATTCCAACGCCTTCAAAAGATTCAATTCATCTTCATTAATTTGTTCGTAAAATTGTCTAAACTTATAATAGGCTTTAAACTCACTTTTAGTATCCAAAAGAGACTGCCATTGGTTAAAAAGACGATCAAAAAATGCCATCTTTTGATATAAGTACATGTGGTTATCTTCCAGTACATCTTTGAAAATTTGACGTTTGTTCATCCCCTCCATCAAATTACTGAAGCCTTCTAATATAGACTGCAATTGCTCTTTGGAACATATCTTATCCTCTGCATTAAACAACGTAAGTCGTCGCATCCGCTTAACGACAAAGTTTCGTATTTCATTTTTAATAGTTGTCCGGTTAATCATATCACTTAGAACAGGCCGTAATTCTAACACCTGCTGGACATCAATAAAAGGGGGCAAGGAGAATACTCCGTTGACAGGAAAAGAGTGACATTTATCTAAAAGCAACTGATAGAGTTCCTCAATATGTCGATCTTCGTCGAGCGTACGACGGGTAAAAACTTTTAAAAGTCCCTTTTTGGATGTCGGTTTCCGGTGCTCATACAATTCCATCTGGAGCTGCAATTTTTGCCACAAGCCAATAATCTCTCTCCACCTACCGAAAATGTGACTGTATAACTGTTCCTCATAACTCTGCAACCAACTACTTAACTCCAACCTCAATTCTTGCAGGATCTGAATGCCTTTGGCCAACTCCTCAAAAAAGTGATCGGAAGCTTCGGGTTCGGAAAACATATCAAATAAAACCGGATGAATACATTCAAAACGATCGATAATATCCTGTTTTACCTCGACAGACATACCCTGCTTAATTAGATGGAATCGACGCCAAAACGTTTCTTCGTCAAGCGGAATCTCTCCATTGGCAGGGATGATATTTAGATGATGGGGAGGAGAAAGATATTTTTGAATCTGCGAATATCTAGCCAATATATCCATTGTAGTTTTCTCACTTAAAACTCTTTTATGGATAGTTGAGAAGAGTTGGGTGATGCGGTGTAGTGCCTCCTTATACTCAAATCGAAGTTTAATAATATGGGCATTCTCCTTCGAACCTGTATCCAACTGGGTCGTATTCCCCAAAAGGTTCAAATTCTGAAAACTCTGTTCAATATCGGCATCATAGAAGGTTCCACTTCCCCACCCTAGTTGATTTAAACGAATTGTTGTCCTTTCGAGTATTGTCTCATCATCGAAAACAATTTCTATAGATAGCTCCCTAGAGAGGCATTCCCCAATCAGGTTCAACAAAGCTTCGGAAGCCAAAAGATCAGAGGTGAAATGCATCTCCAAAATTGATGAATCCTCCAATGCTTGCCTGATATCCCTAATAATAAATGGAGGAATAACACTATCTATTTTATTGATATACATAAGTTCATTAATTTCCGATGCAAATATATAAAGAATTTTCCTATATGTTTAGATTTACATTTTATATCCCGAATATTTTCCTTATTCTACGGTTTGTAATCAAAAATTGAGTGTAACTTTGAGGGCTATTAATAGGGGGCAGTATATGCATAGGCATATACAGCTCAATGATCTAATCCAAATCCGCATTAGACTTCTTTACAAGGTGAATTATCGATTTATCCCATACAAAAGGAATTAAAGTTATTCCTACCCATATTGATTAATCAAAAACTCAACGCCAGATGAAACTTGTCACATTAACTACAGAGTTCAAAGAACATATCTTACACATCACACTACATCGTCCAAAAGCACTAAATGCGATCAATTCTCTTATGATGAGTGAATTGAAGGAAGTGATGGAGAATTATCATCGAGTTTGGCCGGGGACCCGAGGCATTTTGATAACGGGCTCCGGAGATAAAGCATTTGCAGCTGGAGCTGACATTCGGGAATTTGTTGGTCTTAGTCCTCAAGAAGCATCAGAGTTATCTCGACGGGGGCATGAGACCTTCCAACTAATAGAGAATGCACACCTACCCGTTATCGCAGCAGTCAATGGATTTGCACTGGGAGGAGGATGTGAGTTGGCTATGGCATGTCATATCCGTATCGCATCGGAGCATGCCAAATTTGGACAACCTGAAGTCAATTTAGGGCTTATTCCGGGCTTCGACGGCACTCAGCGTCTTCCCCAATTAGTAGGCAAGGCAAAAGCCTTAGAATTATTAATGACCGGAGATATGATAGATGCTCAGGAAGCCCATAGAATTGGGTTAGTCAATCAAGTGGTAGAGCCTGGTCAAGAGGTATCTACCGCGGAGAAAATGCTTCAAAAAATAATACACAAAGGCCCCTTATCTATCAAATATACTATTCGATGCGTCAATGCCAATTATAACCCCATCGAAGATGGAACCGAAATGGAAATTAGCCATTTTGGACACCTTATGGCCTCTGAAGAGGGAAAGGAAGGCATATCCGCATTTCTTGAGAAGAGAAAGCCCCGCTTTCACAAAGAGTAAAGCGCACTCTACTTCAATTGCCCTAATCAAAGTTATCCCCTAAATGGGTAACCGTTCTTATCTACTACAAATCCGGCAATGGATTCCCATGCGCGATATATATCAATATCATAGGATTGGTAGATTTCATTAAACTGCTTTAGGATTTGTTCTTTATGGGACTCATCCTTTGCGACATGAATCAGTACTCTATTGACTAATTCTCTAAACTGTGAAGCGTTGGAATGGACAGAGGCTGCAAGTGTATTTTCCAATAATTCTTCTTCATATAATTGACGATCGCGAAGCTTTTCTACCCGCAATAAGGCAGACTCTACCAGTAAGATGGATATCGCCATGTCTGCAAGCGCCATCGCGACATATTGGTCCTTTCTCAAATCCATCCTTCCACTCATTTGTGCTTGGATAAGCACAGACAAAACATACTGGAAAGCCTCTTTCATAGAATAAACGGTCTGGGCCTCTTTGGTCTTTCCTAGCACCTTAGGCTTCCGCCCTTGCAACCATTGAAGACTATTAATAACAAGGGTATTTTCTCCTTTTTCAGCATCCTTTAAAAGCTGTTTGATAATGACTAATCTATTGATTTCGTTTGTCCCTTCATAGATCCTATTAATTCGTGCATCCCTAAACATTCGAGCGTAAGGCATTTCTTCTGAAAACCCTATTCCTCCATGGATTTGAATGTTCTCATCTACAGAATAATCCAAAGTTTCAGAGCCGGCAATCTTAATAACCGCACATTCAAGCGCAAATTCCATAGCTGCATATAACCCTGATTTTTCTACAGATTCTCCCTCTGCCTTGAAAGCTTGTTTTCGATCCTCCAACCAATCGGAAACTCTATACACCGCACTTTCTACTTCAAAGGATCGGTATGCCATTTTCGCCAACTTCTCCCTTATCGCCCCGTATCTACTTATCGGATATTTAAATTGTACCCGTTCATTGGCATAACCTGTGGCGTAGTCCAGTATCTTTTTGCACGCGCCAAGGGACATCGTACCCAACTTTAATCTACCGATATTCAATACATTAAACGCTACGCGGTATCCTTTACCCACCTTGCCCAATACATTTTCCACAGGCACTTTAAGGTTTTCGAAGAATATTTGACGGGTAGAAGAGCCTTTGATCCCCATTTTCTTTTCCTCTTCGCCTAAGGTAATTCCCGGAGACTTCGCATCTACTATAAAAGCAGTCACCTGCTCCCCATCTACTTTAGCAAACACCACAAAAACATCTGCAAAACCCGCATTGGTTATCCACATCTTTTGACCATTTATGATGTAGTGTTTGCCATCTTCTGACAACGAAGCCTGCGTCTTCAAAGCCATAGCATCAGATCCGGAAGTCGGCTCTGTTAAACAGTACGAATGAATATGTTCGGCAGTTATAGATGGTGGCAAATACAGCTTCTTTTGCTCTTCATTGCCGTAATAATAGATCGGCAACACCCCTATTCCGATATGAGCAGCAAAAGTAGTATCGAATGAACCACTCATCGTTCCTAGTTCATCAGCGATAAAGGTATTGGTATGCGTATCCAATTCCAATCCCCCGTACTCTTCAGACAAATGAGCCCCTAACAATCCGAGCTCAGCCGCAGCTTCCATCAGAGGTCTTTGGTGGGCTAATTCATTTGATAGGTCTCGATTTTGTTGAACAAACTCTCTGACCATATCTATAATCATTCCCTGATCCTCATTGTGATCTTCCGGTATGAAAATTTGATCAGGAGTTTCATTCTCCCATAAAAATTGTGCTCCTTGCCATTTCATAACTCATAGTTTTGCTTATCAGATACAATAATAACCCATTTAAAACTCAAAATGTTATGGGTTAATACTAGTATTTTCTTCAAAACTACAATTAGGCTTATTTTAGTTTATTTTTTTATATGAAACGAACATGAATTTTATTAATTATGAAATGGTTGCAGAGTGGATGCCTCTACAGACAACGACCGGTTGATAAAAAATTGCAATATCTTTGCCCCAAATTATGCTTAATCTATGTCAGAACCTTCTACCGATAAGTCTTCAGTCCATTTATATCCCTCCACGCTTTTCAAAGACTTGGAAATGGACATGGTCTTGCATCACATTAAACAGTATGCGATTAATCTTGAGGCTAAGACTTGTATTGAACAGATAACTCCGTCCTATGATGTGACCATCATCCATAAGAACCTCACAGAAACTACCGCTCTAAAAAGACTATTACAAGAAGGTAAGAGGATAAGTATCGCACAATTGGACGATATCACTTCTATTCTCGATGGGCTTTCAAAACCGGGGTATATTCTTGATTTAGAGCAGCTCACATCCGTTGCAAAAGTATTGAGAGGTGCAGTAGAACTCGCCCGTTTTGCCCATGATCATGTTCTGAAAGAAGGAGCATTAGGCGATAGTTTTTCTCCTTTGTTGAATGTCTTCGACTATGCGACTCAAGTGGACAGGATATTGGATCAAAACTACAATATTCGACCGGATGCTAGTCCCGAGCTTCTGATTGTAGCCCGACAGATTGAAGAGGCACAAAAGCATCTCAATCGAGCGTTTGAACAAGAACTACAGTACTATTCCTCTAAAGGATGGCTTAAAGATACGCGGGAAAGCATCAAAAACGGATTTCGAGTTTTGGCCGTCAAACCAGAGTTTAAACGGCAAATCCCCGGACTTTTATTAGATGAATCCACCTCCGGACAAACGTTTTATATCGCTCCTCAAAATTTTATTGAACAGCACAATGAACTTCAGCATCTTGAATCTAAATATCAGCAAGAAGTCTATAAGATACTGCGTTTTATATCAGAGGAGTTAAGGTACCACGTTAATGAAATAAAGTTATATTATCCCACCATAATACATCTGGATATCCTACAAGCAAAGGCACGTTACGCAGTCAGGATTAATGGACATACCCCTAAACTCACTACAAAAAGAATGATGCGATTGATCCATTGTGTTCATCCCGTTCTCCTTATTAAAAATATCGAAAGCAATAAAAATACGATTCCCTTTAATCTAACACTTGACATCAATAGCCGAATCCTTCTCATCAGTGGCCCAAATGCTGGAGGCAAATCGATTATGATGAAAGCGGCAGGATTGGCTCAAGTTATGACGCAGTCCGGCATCCTTCCACCATTAGACCCTTCTTCTGAACTTTGCCTCTTCCAAAATATCATGGTCGACATAGGAGACCAACAATCTATCGAAGAAGATTTGAGTACTTACAGCTCTCACCTCCAGAACATGGCCAAGATGATCCAGTATGCCCGGCACAATACTTTGTTGTTGCTGGACGAGTTTGGTTCCGGCACTGACCCTGTCTTTGGTGGAGCGTTAGCTGAATCCATTCTCTATAACTTTATCAAGTGTCGATGTTTTGGAATAATTACTACTCATTATTCCAATCTCAAGATATTCGCTTCTAAGAACAAGGGGATAACCAATGGAGCAATGATGTTCGATAAACGCAAACTGACGCCGACGTACCAATTCAAATCCGGTAACCCCGGAAGCTCCTTCGCATTTGAAATCGCCCGAAAATCAGGACTTCCGGAACGAGTCATCCGCGCAGCACGAAAAAAAGTAGGTCATTCTCAAACAGAAGTTGAAGACCTTCTGCTCCAACTAAGAAATGAAGCTGCTGCACTCCAAGAACAAATACAATCCTACGCTTCTAAAGGACAACACCTCGATAGGCTAATCCAACAATACGACCTACTCAAACATGATTTGTTTATCAAAAAAAAGAAACTCAATATTCAAGAGCAACAACTCCAACTCGAATTCCTAACCTCTAAAAAAGCTGCGTTAAAAAAACTCCTTAAAAATCTCGACGAAAAAGCAAACCACGAGCAAACACAAAATGAAATCAAAAAGGCAGAACAACTTCAAAAAACAGCAACGGACGCACTTCACCAAAGCATTGAAGAGGTCTATTATAAAAAAGGAGGCGCAGCTGCCCAACTTAGAGTGGGAGACCACGTACAATTGAAAATCGGGGGAATGAAGGGTGTTATAACCTCTATTAAAAATCGTAAGGCCTCCATAGATTGTGAGATGTTTTCTCTTCAGGCCGAATTGAAAGACCTCATTCAAATCGAAAAACCTCTTCAATCCACAACGACCAAATCGACTAGAATATCACTTGAATCTAGAAAAAGTGCTTTCAATAACAAACTGGACTTGCGAGGAATGAGCCGCTCCGATGCTTTGGATGTACTACAAACCTTTGTTGACGAAGCTTTAATTGCCAATGCCTTTGAAATCACTATTCTGCATGGAAAAGGAAATGGCATATTAAAACTTGCTGTACAGCAAAAATTAAAAGAATATTCTGATGTTTCTAAGGTTTTTCACCCTGCCCCTGAGCAAGGAGGGGAAGGAGTCACCATCGTACAATTTTAGACTTTAAAAGCTACTAATTCAACTAATTGAGCCCATTAGCGACACTAATTAGGAAGATAGTAAAATCCATTGGGGATGACTCCCGACCTAAACGTGCTGATGAGTGTACCGCTGACCGTATATCGTTCGACTACCCCCGTTTGTACAAAATCAACCGCATCCCCTACATACAATTCGTTACTAGCTTCAATATATTGTAAACTATAATAGCTTTTCCCTTTACTCTCAATGATACGTTCAGGAGGATTGGATATTTGATCGGCTGAAACCGTGTAAACATCCTTATGCAAAAAATACAACTTTTGGTGTATAGAATCATAACTCATTGCGGCACCTAATGGATACTCATTCCCTGGAAAATTCAAACGCCCCAATATCCTTCGATCGGCAAGCGACACTCGGACGATGCCTCCTGCTGCTTTGGTTTGCTCGTGCCCTTGACAATAAACCCATGCTGTATGTGAAGGACCTGGCAGAATTAAAGTAGGTCCATCCATCACCTCTATGCTATCGATAATCCTTTCGAGCTGTATATCTATCGCATATATGTATCTTGTACTTTCTCCATTATACCATGCGGGATGGGTCACCCAAACTACCCCTTCGTCGTCTTTAATCATTTGCTCCGACCATCCCGGCTTAAAGTCAAATGTGTGATCCAAGGACAATGTGTGACGATTGAGGACAGATATTTCACCGGACTTTAAATCGGATACCCAAATAAAATCATCGTCAACAGGAAGCAAATACCTCGGGGACTGCAATCCCTTTATCTCTCCCTTTTGCTTGAAATCTTTTCTTGAAAGCACCACAACCTTGTTGCTATTATTCAACACTAACCATAATTGATCGGTTGTAACAAGAACACTTTGGAGCACATCTCCTAGAGGCTTTTGATTAATTTTAGAAAATATATTTCCCATGTATTGCTCCTTTTCTAAATCAAACCACCCTAATGAAGCAGTATTAAAGTTAAATGTGCCCTCATTGGAAATTAAAACCCCGGAAGCATTATCCGGTTTTGAAGAGGGAGGTCTTTCTTTATCTTTACAAGAATGTATCACAAAAGCGAAAAGAATAAAAACAGAGTAAAGGAATAGCAGACGAAGTACTTTTTGCAAGAATACTTCAAGTTTACTAATGTCATTTAACCTAAGGAGATTCCTATGCATCTATTAATTATTATTTTTTGAGGCTGTATTACAATTTCTAAAATACAACTACTTTATCTATCTTTTACCGATTGTATAAATTTTACTCGACAACCAATCTATTGGAAAATTTCCGTCCGCTAATCTCCTCTGTGATTGATACAATATAAACGCCGGGTACGAAAGTCGAGACATCCATCTCTTTTGAATCATTCACGGACGACTTGAATATTTTCTTCAAAATACATCTTCCTTCTATATCATAAATAAGCATAATAAACGCTCCAGTAACTGGGGCTTTAAAATGAATCCGGGGAATATTCTTCACCGGATTCGGCCATAATTTGAGCTCAGCTTTAATATTACCTATCTTACGAAGACCTGTCAAAATATTCAACGCCCCTACTGCATCTAGATCAAATCCTCCAGTAACAAAAGGTGTCGGATAGGGATCGTTAATCGGATATCCTCTACTATCCCTGGTAACGCCTTTCCCATGAATCGCACCTACTACATCAATTATGCGCACATATCTAATGGAGTTTTTATCCAAATACTCTTGAGGCTCCATCTCAGACAAATCAAAAGGCGTACCATACAAAACACGATATTTACCTGCTAAATTGTACAACTTAGTTGGATCAAGTGATTCAAATGTCCCAATCTGGGCACTTGTATCTGTTAAAGATATCGAGGGAAAACGATAATAATGAATTCCATCAGAGCTCACTTCCACATGGGCCAACTCAAGGAATGAATTGTCAAATCCATTTTCGAATACCGCCAAATCAGGCCCGGGGCCATCTACTATAGGAGGATCAAACATCAAAACTGCCATCCCACTATCCCCTAAAGAAACAACAACTCCATCGGCTCTCCCTAAAGCATTTTCCGGAATTCCGTATGCCGCCTTTTTATCCTTTGATGCAATATTCGTCCATCCCCTTGTCACAATCGCCTCTTTGGCCCAACCTCTTATTATGGAACTATCCTTAAAAATAGCTCTACTTCCTAATTGACCGACACCAGGAGGAAACTGCCCGCCTAGTATCGCGCTATACAATAACAAGAGAGGTAAAAAATAAGGCTTCATAGTCAAATTATTGGATTTCATAGGAAAGCATTGTTTTAATGCTTGTGTAAAGATATAAAAATCAGGACACCATCGTGGTGTCCTGAAAGCTACAACACTTACTGCTTTATCCAACTTTTAGTGTATTGGTAGAAATTATTCTTGTCTCTAATATGGATGATATACAATCCCGACTTCAGGTTATTAACCGAAATTCGATTAACTCCTTTATCCAATGAAAACTGCTTAAGGAGCAGACCACTTGTCGTGTACATCCGACATTGAGCAGCATCATAGGGTGAAAAGACGGACAAGGTCTCCTTTGCCGGATTTGGGAAGATGGACACGGCGCCGGACGTATAGTCTTTTACCTCAGTGATTGGTTCATAGGACAAATTATCAATCGCAAAAAACAAAGGGGTATTATAGCCGTATTGGGAAGTATCACTTGATTCCAATACGAACTGGAGGCTATCTATAGGGGAAGTTGCTAATGGGCTCAGGTCGACCTTTGTCCAATCCCAAATTATATAGTCCTTGGTACTATCCTCATCCCGATAATCTGCCAAGAAAAAAGACACATATGCCGAGGTGTCCATGGCTCCATCTCTGAAGGCATAGATCTTCAATAAAAAATAGTCCGGATCTTGTCCATTAATGCCCCCAAATTTCTTCGCAAATTGGTCCCCCTTTGCCATGCTTAGTGCAGCGTATGTAGTATTGGTAATCTCAATACTCAGGCGTCCATTGGCACTTGTCCAGTTTTTAGGGATGTTTTTAATCTGAGCATTTTGTTGGCCTATTGCATAGATCGTCGAGCTATTGGCCCCTGAACCTGTGATGGCACTGTATAGATTAGTATAACCCGCCGTCGTATCATTGCGCATGGAAGATAGCGCCCACCCCTTACTCCAAAAATTATAGGTAAAGTCAAAGGTATTGGGAAATAAGACACCTTTGGAAGAAAATCCTCCCGAACTATCAGAACCATTCCAAAATGTATCCAAAGGAAGTGAGATTTCCTCAAAATCAATTTGGGTAGTATCTTGGGCATATACAGATGCACTGGTTATACCAAGAAGCAATACAAATAGGTATAAAGTAATTTTGTTAATCATAATGCAACTAATTTTGTAAATTAATGAATGTAATTATTTAGTTTAAATTGATATCGATGTTCATTTTAAATACCCTTCCGGGAAGCAACCATCCACGAATAATTTGATAGCTCTGATCGGTCAAATTATCAACAGCGACACCTATCACTGCATTGACCTTGGGCCTATAAACAGTATAGGATAGTCCTATATTGAATAAGTGATAATTCGGCAACCAAATCTCATTATCTGCTGTCACAAAACTCTTCCCGGACCAATGATGTTCTAAGTCCAATTTCCATTTGGGGCTCATCAGCCAGTCTACACGACTTGTACCTTGATGAAGTGGGACATATATCAACTGTTTTCCCAAGACATTATCATTGGGAAGTCTATTGGAGGTATATGTTGTCTTCGCAAATCCATAGTGAATAGTCCAAACCAACTGTTCTACCATTTCATACTTCCAATCCAGATCGATCCCCCGACTCCATACGGATGGAATATTCACTACAGAGAAAATACCGTTTTGAGGAATCCACTGTATATAGTCCAACATTCTCCTATGAAAGAGTGACCATTGAACGGTATTGGTTCCAAATGGAGTCCATTTCCATCGCATATCGGCACCCCATCCTTTTTCTGGCAATAGATCAGGTCGACCTCCAGGTGCCCAATACAAGTCATTAAAAGAAGGAATTCTCCCGTATTTTCCCGTACTAAAGATTAGCTTCAACTGTGGTGATAAAGCACGATGTAAGGAGAACAAGAAAGTCACTAATTGCCTATTCCTTTCCGTAGAAAACTGGTTTCTAAAGGAAAACTTTAGATCCATTTTGTGTGTAGTCGCGCCAAATTCAGAGGATAGAATAAGGTCATTCGCTAGAATCTTCTGATTAAAACCTGTGGATTCTGCTTGAAAAGTGCGCCCTTGGACCTTTGCTATCCAATATCTTGCTCCGGACGTATATCTGTAGCTAAAATTGGAAATCCCTAACCAGGTTTTACCTTTGAAATCAATATGAGCAGATGGACTTACATAAAAAGTCGAAAGGTTTGAGCTACTTAATCCAAAGGAGCATTGGGCATGTTTCTTTTCATAGCTCAATTTACTTGAAAATAAGCTTCTTGTGTTCGTTAAATGTGCATCACTAAATTGTTGGAATAATCTAGGCGGAATATTTTTGTCATCATTTGTCAAAAGAAAAGAGGTCTCTATTCTCCAAAATTTTCTCAACAATTTCTGGATGCCTGCCCCATAGCCATAAAAACTGCGATTGCCATGCTCTAAAAGCTTTGATTGCCCATTTTCTTCATAGGGGAAATTATTTTGATGGATGAGAGCGCCGCCAAAAGCAGAGAAAGCTGTACGACCATTGGAATAGGAGATTGATCCCTGACCGGATCTCAATCCATACTGCCCCCCCAAACCATTAATCCTGGAAGTCCACCCGGAAGAGTCTAATGTCGGCATCGAACTGAAACGCAATTGTCCACCGGGAAGACCATCGAGCGAATTAACCGTGGAAAAAGTTAAGGAATTGCCCATCATAGACAAAAACATACCCGAAGCATCCATTTGACCGGTTAGCGGATCATTTATTAAGATATCGTTCCAATATACCCCTGTAGAAGCTCCGGGAAGACCATGCCAGGTAAGTGTTGACAATTGACCGGCTCCATATTTTAGCAAATTGATGCCCATACGATTGATATAATTTAGATTCGGGTCTATTGCTGGGCTGGGAGGGAGATGGAGGACTATTTCAAACGGGTTGGTCATCGTAATGGAGGAACCCATCACGAGCGCTTCTGGAAGGGAATACTCCAATGTATCTGTCTTTTGGCCAAATAATTGACCAGTGAATAAAGATAAATACAGCAACACCTTCCATTTCATATCTTTAAAAATTTCTAATAAATTGAAAATAAATGTATTATAAATTTTCTGCAGCTATGGAACCGCTGCGCTCTCACATGAATTTTTTTAAACATACTTCTGTGTGAAATTTATGTTTAATAAAATTCATGTTCGTTTCATAACTACGTCTTTTTCCTAAATAAGGATACAAAAAGACTTCAATTGCTAAGGGAAGGAAAAGAAAGGGAAGGAAAAATCAAGATGACTCTGACATTCACTGCTATACAGAGACCGTCGGCAAACAATTTCTCACTTCACCTGCTTTTAATCCCGAAAGCAAATCGAAGTACATCATATTATTGGCAGGTCTTCTGACTCATCATTTCATACAGCCTTCCCAATGTGTAGTACATCAGTGGCGACATGTATCCCTTTAACAAGGGTTGATTCACAGCTGCGGGTACAGTATCCGGATTGCACGGATTTCCCTATTCTCTTCCCTACATTCGGGAAGATCTACTCTATAGAGTACCAAAATATGTTACAAAGATACAATTAAATTGGGGATAAATAGCAGATATATCTGACTAAAAAATGAGGATAGGGACACCGTGCCAAGTCACACTTGGTCCTGCATTAGTTTCAAATGCATGTCATACTTGTGAATAAGCTCTCCCACTAAACGCAAGTTGTCATAGTTTTCAAGGATAAATTTGTGCGCATTGGAAGCCATTCTCTTCCGATGAACAGGGGACTGAATAAGTTCGGAAAGCTCCTTGACAAACTCTTCCTTTGTATTGGCGATAGCTATATGTTTTCTATGCTTAGCATTGATTCCCTCTAACCCAACGGATGTCGTTACGGTAGGACATCCCAAGGTCATAGACTCTATTATTTTCACTCTCATCCCACTACCGCTAAACAGAGGGACAACCATAGCATGACAAGATTGAACAAATTCCTGGGCATCGTTTACTTCTCCATGGACAAATAATCTGTCCACGTTTTGTTGGAGTAAAGATTTAGGAGTATTTCGTCCCGCAATATGCAATTCCACATCGGAAAATTTTTCTTTTAGAGAAGGCCAAACCTCTCTAATGAACCAACGAATCCCCTGATGATTAGGAGTCCAATCGAGGGAACCTATGAACCCTATTTTAAAGGGTGATTGATCCTCTCGACTTCGAGTAATTTTTAGTCCGGCAACATCGACACCCACAGGAGTAAAAATCGCTCCATTCTTGTATCCCAAGCTTTTTATATTCAGAAGGTCTTTATTGGAAATAGCCGCAATAAAATCGTATTTATTAAGGTGATCTACTTCATAATTCTTCAGTTGTTGAGTCAGTTTATGGATATACCATCGCTTAGGAAGAAAACGGGTATTTTGGGTAATTCTGTCCCATATTTCATGTTCGATATTATGGGCTCTAAGAGCAACTAATGCGTTTGAGTTGGTCTTAACGATATCTACATAGTGTGAAAGATAAATCGTTTCCATTTGCACAACATCATAATCAAATTGATTAACTAACTCCTTTAGTTTCAACCCAAATTTTTCAGATCTAAATCGCGCGATATGATAGGAATCTCCGGAAAGAAGATGGATTGCTGCATCTTTAATTTTTAAACGGTTATCGACATCAACCGTATATATTTGACTATAGATTCCTAGATTTTCAATCGCTCGAGTATCCTCCACATAATGCTTGGTAGTATTCATAGCAAGCAAATGCATCTCACATCCCAACTTATGCATTGCATGTGCTATATTAAGAATTGCAATCGACTCGCCATCTTTTGGGGGATAGGGAAATTTCTTACATAGCTGGAGTATTTTCATACTTGACGATTGTTTTAAGCGTTACATATCTAATAATGTACAAGCTTCATACCAATTCTCTCTGTATTCTCTTGAATCATGTATGAAATGGCAGGATCCTGACTTGTATTCACAAATTTTAGTACTTTCACTGCCTCAAACAGAAGTATTAGATACAGTTGGCTTTAGTTGTCCGTATTAAACGGACATATATCAAAACTTAGTATATAGGTAATAGAATTATGATTAGAATTCGTGACATACACAAACAGTTCGGCGATTTGAAAGTGCTCAATGGAATTAACTTAGATATTGAAGAAGGGGAAATTGTGTCCATCGTAGGGAAATCCGGAGCCGGGAAGAGTACGCTGTTACATATAATAGGGACATTGGATACTCCTAGCAAAGGAAGAGTAAGTATTAATGGTCAAGAGGTCACTAGATATTCACAAAAGCAACTAGCAGAATTTCGCAACAAACACATAGGCTTTGTATTCCAGTTTCACCACTTATTACCTGAATTCTCTGCGGTTGAAAATGTTGCTATACCCGGTTATATAGGAGGCAAATCTAAGGAAGAATCCAGAGATAAAGCCAGATATCTATTAGACTATCTGGGGCTTGGAGAACGGCTTTCTCATCGACCCTCTGAAATGTCCGGAGGAGAACAACAAAGGGTAGCTATCGCCCGTGCATTAATGAATGATCCCGATATCATATTAGCTGATGAACCTACCGGCAATCTAGATACTGCCACTTCTATGGAGATTCATCAATTGATCCTTGACCTTAGAGCTACTTTCAATCGCACGTTCGTTATAGTGACACATAGCCGTGACTTGGCAACGATGAGTGATAGAGTTATTACGATGAAAGACGGGAATTTGCTATCGTCTGATTCTTGATATTTATCCCTTCAGACTTCTACTTACTCCTAGATAACATCCGAAGTTGAAATTATTCAGCAGAAGAAATCCTGCTACTTATCAAATTCAACAACTTGCATGTTAAGTACTTTGTAATCTATTATATCAAACTGTACCATGGTACGAACCGTATGAAATCCGGACTTACCAGCCGCACCTGGATTTATATGTAGCAAGTCATGAATGCGATCCGGCATGATTTTTAGAATATGAGAATGACCACTTAAAAAGATGTTGGGTTGGTGTTGGAGAATAAGTTCTTTCGCACGGCTGGTGTATCTTCCTGGATACCCGCCAATGTGCAACATAACAATTCTCAATCCTTCGATATCAAAAACTAGAAATTCAGGAGCATACCCTCGAATATCTCTACCGTCAATATTGCCGTAAACTACTCGAAGCTCTCCGATATCCCTTAATTGAGAAAGCACGTCAAGGCTACCAACATCTCCTATATGCCATATCTCTTGACAACATCTGAGGGTTTCCAACATATCATTTCCTATATACCCATGTGTATCGGACAGAACTCCTATTTTCATATCTTTAAAATTTTCTAATAAATTGATAATAAATGTATTATAAAATTTCTGCAGCTATGTAACCGCTGCGCTCTCACATGAATTTTTTTTAAACATACTTCTGTGTGAAATTTATGTTTAATAAAATTCATGTTCGTTTCATACTTATCTTCTGTTTGCAATAAAAATTCTCTGAAATATTCTCAATGAGAACGCTATAAATTTACCTCTCCCCAGGAAACCGGTTTTCCATCTTTTTTTACCCTCAACTGTTATTCTACTCAGACAAATTTTTAGATATAAAATCTCCTTACACTCTTGATGCATGGCTTCCACCAAAACAATTTAAAGATACGAATAGTTGCACCCGATTCAGCCCAGATATCGTATTTTTTTACTAATATTGCATTTTGGGAGCGATCATTTACATTGAAACAGAGAGCCATAAACCATTAATATATGAGATCAAAAATCAAAGGGACAGGATACTATGTTCCGGACAACGTTGTAACGAATTTTGACTTAGAAAAGATCATGGATACTTCAGATGCTTGGATACAAGAACGAACAGGCATCAAGGAACGACGTTATGCCCAAAAGGGTAAGGAGACCACCAGCACCATGGCTACGAAGGCAGCACAACGAGCGATGCAGCAAGCCGGAGTATCTGCTGAGGATATAGATTTTATCATATTAGCGACTTTAAGTCCGGATTATTATTTTCCGGGGGCAGCCGTTCTCGTACAGAGAATGCTGGGGTTACAAAAAAAGGAAATCGGAGCATTGGATATTCGAACACAGTGTACAGGTTTTATCTATGGACTCAGCATTGGAGATCAATTCATTCGTTCCGGAATGTACAAAAACATCTTAGTTATCGGAGCTGAAATGCACTCGATGGGTATGGATATGAGTACGAAAGGTCGCAATATCTCTGTCATCTTTGGTGACGGAGCAGGAGCCGTAGTTCTTCAAGCAACAAACGAAGAGGGTTCCGGCATCATAACTACAAACCTACATTCAAATGGGGACTTTGCCGAGGAGCTAGCTATGATTAGTCCCGGCTGCCATGCCGGATATCATGAGCAGAACCCGGCTAAATACGGAGCAGAAAGTGCTACCGTATTTGATTCGGTTTTTATTACTCCCAAAATCGTAGAAGACGGTCTTTATTTCCCCAATATGAACGGGCAATTAGTCTTCAAAAATGCAGTGGTTAAGTTTACCCAAACGATTGAAGAAGCATTGAGGGATGCCGGTAAAAGAAAGGAAGATATCGATATGCTTATCCCCCATCAAGCAAATCTACGTATCAGTCAATTCATCCAGAAACGTATGGGGTTGGAGGATGACAGAGTGTGGAATAATATACAGCGTTACGGCAACACCACTGCCGCCTCTATCCCCATAGCACTTGCAGAAGCAGTTGAGAACAAGGCAATTTCCGAAGGAGATTTGGTCTGTTTGTCTGCATTTGGAAGCGGATTCACCTGGGGCTCCGTTCTATTTTACTTTTAATTTCCTTCAATATTGTTAAGACATAATCTAGTATGCCCATAAAATATGCTGTTGATATACTTGCCATTGGAGCCCATCCGGACGATATCGAATTGAGTTGCTCCGGCACCTTACTCAAACACAAAGCACTCGGATATAGTATCGGGCTTATAGACTTAACAATGGGCCAATTAGGCTCTAGAGGGACATCTGAACTTAGGTTGGAAGAAGCAAAAATGGCCTCAAAAATACTAGGAGCAACTTTTCGACACAACTTGAGATGGGAGGATGGATTCTTTGAGGGAACTCAAGATCATCTTATCGACTTAATAAAGGAAATTAGAAATGCGCGTCCCAAGATTATCTTGGCCAATGCCATACAAGACAGACATCCGGATCACGGGAGAGCTAGTACGATCATCGACAGAGCGGCTTTTTTATCTGGGCTTGTCAAAATAGAGACCTCTTACAGAGGAATGCATCAACAACCACATCGCCCCTCTCTAGTCTTGCACTATATCCAGGATCGCTTCGTCCAACCGGATTTAGTCTTCGACATTACAAAGAATTTTGAAGAGAAGATGTCGGCCATTTCATGCTATGCAAGTCAATTCTATTCCTCTAGGAACAAAGGGCCTGACACTCCGATTTCAACAAAGGATTTTTGGGATTACATCGAGGCCAAAGACCGATACTACGGCAGAATGATTCATTGCAAATATGGAGAGGGGTTCACTTCAGAAAGGGTAATAGGAGTGCAGGAGCTAAATGGGCTGATTTAAGAACTTTGGAATCCTCTCATCAGACCTCTTTCAGACTGTTCAATAAAATCGAGCACTTTTTTCTGTTCTGAAGTGTCCGGCAATTCCATTTGAATCCGCTGGATAGCTTCTTTTATCTTATATCCCCTCACATACAACATCCGATAAATCTCCTGAATATTATGGATTTGTTCATCACTAAAACCACGTCTTTTAAGTCCTACTGAATTCACTCCCGCATAAGACAAAGGCTCTCTTGCCGCTTTGACGAAAGGCGGAACATCTTTACGGACCAATGAAGCCCCACCTATAAAGGCGTGCTCTCCGATGCGTACAAACTGCTGGACGGCTGAAAGACCACCTAGAATCACATAGTCACCGATAATAACATGCCCTGCAATGTTTACATCATTTGCCAAAATACAATTCGCACCAATCACACAATCATGAGCGACATGTACATAGGCCATGAGAAGAGTTTTATCACCAATTGAGGTAGTAAAATTGGCTTCGGTCCCCCTATTAATGGTAACATACTCTCGGATGATAACATCATCCCCTATCTCTACTATAGATTCTTCCCCATGATACTTCAGATCTTGTGGCACCGACCCCACCACTGCCCCTTGGAATATCTTACACCGCTTTCCAATACTCGTATAATCCAATACAGAGGAAAATGGCGCAATTTCGGTATTATCTCCTATGGTCACATTCCCTTCGATATAAGCAAAGGGGCCGATACGGACATTCTCCCCTATCTGTGCCGAAGGATGAATATGAGCTTGTGGACTAATCATGATTTAATTTTTACGATTTGCGCTGTAAATTCTCCCTCACAAGCGATCTTATTCCCTACATATGCGATACCATACATGGTAACCATCCCTCTTCGAATAGGTTGCATGAGTTCCATTTTCAAGATCAAGGTATCACCGGGCTTTACCATATTTTTAAAGCGCGTATTGTCAATTTTTACAAAATACGTATTCCATTTACTATCCGGTTCGTTAATAATAGTCAAGGCAAGGATTCCCCCGGTTTGAGCCAATGCTTCAACTTGTAGTACTCCCGGAAATATAGGATTGCCGGGAAAATGCCCTTGAGAGTACAGTTGGTCGTGGGATATATTCTTAATACCTACGATATAATTCTCTCCGACTTCTATAATTTTATCTACCAAAAGAAATGGGTATCTATGGGGAATCATTGCCTTAATGGCTTCCGTATCTTTTATTGGCGGGATATTAGGGTCATAATTGGGCTTCCCCTTCAGCTTTTTACTCTCTACATATTTGTTCTTAATGCGTTTGGCGAGTTCGACATTCACCTTATGGCCCGGTTTATTCGCTACGATTTTCCCTTTAAGCCGCACTCCTACTAAAGATATATCTCCTATGAGATCCAACAATTTATGTCTAGCAGGTTCATTTTTAAATTGAAGGTCAATCGTATTTAAGATACCTTCTTTTTCTACGACTACAGTTTCCCTTCCCATTTTGTCGGATATTCTCTTTAGATCATCTTCATCCATCTGTTTATTGGCGATGACGATAGCATTATTAAGATCTCCTCCTTTGATAAGGCCTTGGTCAATTAAGGCCTCCAATTCATGAACGAATACAAAGGTACGTGCCGGAGCAATCGCATATTTATACTCATCTAAGTTCTCCAAATAAGCATATTGCTGACCTAATACCGGAGAATTAAAATCTATAAGTGTGGTAGCTTCAAAATGATCCGAAGGAATAAATAGCATTTCCGAGCCACTCTCCTCGTCTTTGTAAGACAGTGGTTCTTCAGGTTGAAAATACTCACGAGGTGCAGCCTGATCTCGAAGCCCCACTTCTTCTATCATTTGGACATAAGGCGCCGCACTTCCATCTAAAATAGGTATTTCAACATTGTCCACTGTGATCAACGCATTGTCAACTCCCATACCATAGAGCGCTGAAAGTACATGTTCTACTGTCATAACCTGGACATCTCCTTGACGTAGTGTTGTGCTTCTATTCGTAGAAACCACTTTAGAAACATCTGCCAGGATAATAGGTTTATCTTCCAGGTCAACCCTTTGGAACTTAAATCCGTGATTCTCCGGAGCGGGATGCAAGGTTAAGGTGACTGGCTTTCCTGAGTGCAATCCAGTGCCTTGAATACGAACAACATCGGCCAGTGTCTGTTGCGGTGTATTTTTATCGGTAGTGATCATCTCGTTTAATATGTTTTTTAAGTTGGTTAAGTTCTTTTACTAGATCAGGGAGGTTTCTAAATACAGAATAGGCTCTCATATAGTTACTGAAGTCAATAGCCGGAACCCCAAATAATTTTTGACCTTCTTTACTTGCTTTTGTCACACCACTCTTTCCCTGAATTTGAGTACCGTCAGCGACTTTGATATGTCCGACGATTGCTACTTGACCTCCGATAAGACAATTTTTACCGATCTCGGTACTTCCCGCAATAGCAGTTTGAGCTGCGATTACAGTATTTTCGCCAATAACCACATTATGCCCTACTTGTATTAAGTTATCAAGTTTTACACCGGAGTGTATCCGCGTGCTTCCCATAGTGGCTCTATCAACTGTCGTATTGGCTCCTATTTCTACGTGATCTCCGATTATCACATTTCCAATTTGTGGGATTTTGGCGTATTTATTTCCGTCTCTCTTTGAAAAACCAAATCCATCAGCACCTATTACTGCATTGGCATGAATGATGACATCATCCCCAATTCGGCAATCGCGATAAATTTTGGCGCCGGGGTAAATGGTACAGCGTTTACCGATGACCACTCCCCGACCGACGAAGACATGACTATGTATATGGGTTCCTTCACCTATGATCACCTCCTCTTTGACCACTGCAAAATCATCTATGGAGACCTGGTCGTGTATCTGGGATGATGTCGAGACAGAAGCCAATTGCGCAATGCCGGTATACTCCTCTGTGGTCGCTTCAAACTGCCCGAGCAAATAAGCCACAGACTCATATACATTGTCCACTTTTATCAAGGTTGGACGAATAGGCCTTTGGGGGCTGTACTCTTTATCCACCAACAACACTGAGGCTTTTGTTGAATAGACGAAAGGCTCATATTTCATGTTAGACAGAAAGCTGATGTCTCCTTTTTGCGCATGCTCCAATCCGGCAGGTGCGTGTACACTTACTTGGGGATCTCCAATGACTTCACCATTGACCAATTGAGCAATTTCTTCAGCTGTTATATTCATAGTCATTCAATAGATCAAGCAAAAATATCCAGCATCATAAATCATGCAGATATTTCATACCTAAAAAAGGTTGGGTTACTATACCTCAATAACGCAAATCAACTACATCGTGTTGTTTGTACTCTGCTCAATAGTATCTCCCTTCAATATATTTCTCTCTACTCTACTAGTAACGATAGTGTTCCGGCTTATAAGGTCCATTTACCGGGACGCCAATATAGGCCGCTTGATCATCAGAGAGTTCATCCAATTCTACTCCGATCTTAGCAAGGTGCAATCGCGCTACCTTCTCATCCAAATGTTTAGGAAGCACATATACCTTGTTATCGTAGTTCTCAGAGTGATTCCACAATTCCATTTGAGCCAATGTCTGATTGGTAAACGAATTGGACATGACAAAAGAAGGATGTCCGGTAGCACACCCCAGATTGACTAATCTGCCTTCGGCCAACACGATAATATCTTTTCCTTCAACATTGTATTTATCCACTTGGGGCTTAATTTGATCTTTGGTATGTCCATAAGCTTTATTGAGCCATGCCATATCGATTTCATTATCAAAATGGCCTATATTGGCAACAATCGTTTTATCCTTCATAGTCCTAAAATGCTCTTCCGAGATAATATTTTTATTCCCGGTTGCAGTTACAACGATATTGGCTTCCTTAATTGCATCTTTCATTTTCTTCACTTCAAATCCCTCCATAGCTGCCTGAAGTGCACAAATCGGATCAATCTCCGTAACAATAACTCTGGCATGCGAACCTTGAAACGCTGCTGCAGTACCTTTCCCCACATCTCCATAGCCTGCCACTACAACGACCTTACCAGCCAACATAATATCCGTAGCTCTTCGAATTGCATCTACCGCAGATTCGCGACATCCGTATTTGTTATCAAATTTGGACTTGGTCACACTGTCATTTACGTTAATAGCAGGGACAGGCAAGGTACTATTTTTAACTCGTTCATAAAGCCGCATCACCCCTGTGGTGGTCTCCTCTGTAATACCGCGCAATTCCCCCTGTAGTTCCGGATGATGATCCAACACCATATTCGTCAAATCTCCCCCATCATCCAAGATCATATTAAATGGTTTTCCACCTTCAAATGCATAAAAGGTCTGTTCAATGCACCATTCATACTCCTCTTCAGTCATCCCTTTCCACGCAAAAACAGGCACGCCGGATGCCGCTATTGCTGCCGCAGCGTGATCCTGAGTGGAAAAAATATTACATGAACTCCATGCAACTTCAGCTCCCAATTCCTTAAGTGTTTCGATTAAGACTGCCGTCTGTATTGTCATGTGAAGACACCCTGCAATTCGCGCTCCCTTCAATGGCTTGGTGGCTCCGTATTCATTCCTTAAGGACATCAATCCGGGCATTTCCGCCTCGGCCAATTTTATTTCTTTCCGCCCCCAGTCTGCGAGCTTAATATCTTTCACCTTATAAGGTAATGTTTTGGTTTCCATATTTTATATTTGTTTAAAAAAATTACGCAAAGATAACCATTTCATATAAGCTAAAGATAAAACTGGTACAAGATTCTCATAATTCATCGTATTTTAATCGATGAGGTCGAGGTAGGGCTGGTATGAAATGGCAACAGACCGTAGATTCCGTAAATCATCTTTTCCCTTCTAGACCTCTTAAAAAAATCCTATCTCAGCCTTTCTATAAATTGGTTACGCTTATAGGTCTAATTACGACAAAGGAGTTATCTTTGCCGCGGCAAAGGCAAAGGTGATTTATTCAACTCATCATGTGTGATTTTCGTTAAGTCATGTCTTAGCCGGTAAAAATCTAATTTATCACATCAACTTCCAAAATAATGAATAAAGGATCCTTTTTTTTACTAGCCATACTCGTCTTTCTCTTAAGCTCATGCAAAGGGAATGGGGAGACCTCAACGACCGGTGATACTACTAACACCTCCTCCCCTCAAGCCTCTACTTCAAACCGAATGGCTGGGATAGATTTTGAAGGGAAGACCGGAATCCAATACAGTGGCCAATTGCCAAAAGTTGACAACATGAATGCTACGATGTTTAAAGAACTCGTAGAATCAGACAAGTATGTTATCCTTGACCTTAGAGCGGACAATCACTA
Source organism: Saprospiraceae bacterium (assembly GCA_026983735.1). GTDB lineage: Bacteria > Bacteroidota > Bacteroidia > Chitinophagales > Saprospiraceae > JALSTN01. The sequence goes on from JALSTN010000279.1 coordinate 31,625, forward strand.
CAAAGAGGGGCATATAAAGGGTGCTGTTTCCTTCCCTATATCCGATCCAAAGTTTAAAGAGAACATCAAAAAATTGGACAAAAATGCAGCCTATTTGGTCTACAGCCAAAAAGGGATAAACAGTGTCAAAGCGATGGTCGCCCTAAAGGACGAAGACATTACTCATGTGATTAATTTAATCGGAGGAATAAACAACTGGGTAAATGATTACAACTATCCATTAGTGAAGTAATTCTCCCCTGTTATTAGCAGTTTTTTGTAAAACATTCTTTTACCACTAAAAATATAGCTATTCGTGCCTATACAACCATCTAATTCTTCACGGGCTATCCCCTTGCAACTTATTGCAAATACTATTCGAGGCCTCTCTATGGACGCTGTTCAAAAAGCTAAAAGCGGACATCCGGGCATGCCTATGGGTATGGCGGATGTTATGTCTGTGTTATGGGGAAAGTTCCTCAGATTTAGCCCAAATAATCCGAATTGGTTAAACCGTGACAGGTTTATTCTATCGGGAGGGCATGGGAGTATGCTGCACTATTCCTTACTTCACCTATTCGGGTATGATATGACATTGGAGGATATCAAAAGTTTCAGACAATGGGGCAGTAGAACACCCGGTCATCCGGAATACCGACATACTCCTGGCATAGAAACGACCACCGGGCCTCTCGGACAAGGTCTTGGCAATGCCATAGGAATGGCCATAGCTGAACGCCATCTCAGCGCTAGATTTAACAAACCGGGACTGTCTATTATCGATCATCATACCTATGTGGAGGTGGGAGATGGGGACTTGGAAGAGGGGATTTCCCATGAAGTGTGCTCTCTCGCCGGGCACCTAAAGCTCAACAAACTCATCGTACTTTATGACTCAAATCATATAACTATTGATGGGGATACGACCCTCTCTTACACTGAAGATGTAAAATCTCGGTTCCTAGCCTATCATTGGGAAGTAATCCTTGCAGATGGCCATGATTACGCTCAGATAGAATCAGCACTGAGAAAAGCTCAAAATTCAAAGGACAAGCCCGTACTAATTATTTTCAAAACAATTATTGGGTATGGAAGCCCGAATAGAGCCGGCACGTCCAAAGCACACGGGGAGCCGCTGGGGGAAGAAGAAGTACGACTCAGTAAACAAAAATTGGGTATACCGGAGATTCCATTTTACGTGCCGGATGAATTAGATGACTTAGCTCAACAATTTCATACCCTCGGAAAAGAATTAGAAGAAGCTTGGCAAAAGTCTCTTACCAAGTATAAAGAGCGCTATCCCCAACTGTACAATACATTAATTGCCTGTACTTCCAAGGCCAATTCCCCTTCGGGTATCTTTAAGAATTTTGAACCATTTACTAGTGGAAAACCCTTGGCTACAAGGGCGGCCTCAGGTAGGGTATTGGATCAGATTGCTGCAGAATACCCTTGTCTTATTGGTGGGTCAGCTGATTTAACACCTTCCAACAAAACACTTGTATCCAACATGGGCATTCTCTCTGCAGACAATCCTTCCGGTCAATATATCTATTATGGAGTGCGGGAATTTGGAATGGGGGCGATCATGAATGGCTTGAGATTACACAGTGGACTTCAACCATATGGCGGAACCTTTTTTGTGTTTTCAGATTATATGCGGGCTACTATTCGAATGGCCGCGCTTATGAAACTGAGGATTGTCTATGTTTTGACACATGATTCTATCGGACTTGGAGAAGATGGCCCTACGCATCAGCCGATAGAGCACCTAAGTTCGCTACGTGCGATGCCCGGCATAAAGGTGATTCGGCCAATGGATGGAGCCGAGACCTTGCATGCATGGAGAGTTGCTCTGACTGGAAAAGAAGAGCCCACTTGCCTTGTTCTAACAAGACAGGGTCTTCCTGCCATAGAGCGAGATACCACTATGGGGCAAGCCAATGATTTAGAGAAAGGAGGCTATATCTTAGCAACAGATGAAGCACCTGAGATCATTATTTTATCCTCGGGTTCTGAAGTGCATATCGCCTTGGAAGCGAAGCAAGCCTTAAATGAGCTTAACCTCTCTGTTAGAGTGATTTCCATGCCTTGTATGGAGTTATTTGACCGGCAAGATGAAGCTTATAGGGAATCGGTATTACCTCGCCACATAACAAAGCGAATCGCAATAGAGGCCGCCGCCCCAATGAGTTGGTACAAATACACCGGATTAGAAGGGAAGGTTATCGGATTGAAGGATTTCGGAGCTTCGGCTCCATTTGAAACCCTTTATTCACATTTTGGCATTACGAAAGAAGCACTTATTGACGCCGCTCTATCTATGAATAAAAAACAATAATTGACTAAGAAATGGAGTTGGATAGAGGCATTCGCTCTTCCTTTAGAAAACATAAACGTAGAATAGTACGTCACATAAAAAAAGCATTCGCTATAAAAAATACTTGCAATGAAACCATTAAAAAACACTATTTCGCTTCTAGTCCTCTTTTGTGTCAGTTTGTCACAGATCCACGGTCAACAGGCGATTGACTTACCCAAGCGGTTCGATTACGGAAAAATGTGGACCTTTGAGCATCCCCCAAAAGCTTGGTTCAAGGA
>JALSTN010000280.1 GCA_026983735.1 Saprospiraceae bacterium
TTTGGTATGAAATTGTGGGCATCGCGCCAGTTGTATTACCGTTTTTGGCATCGCAGAATGGGCGGGTCTGTTCGTTGGGTAGCCGTAGGCGCTGCTGCATTGCCTTCTGCAATAGCTCAGATATTTGGAGCGGCCGGAGTACAGGTTAGAGAAGGATATGGGATGACAGAGACCTCTCCCGTGATTAGTTTTAATCGATTTGACAAAAGGGGAAATAAGCCGGGATCCGTTGGAAAAGCGGTAGAAGGGGTGCAGATTAAACTATTGAAGAAAAAGCAGGAGGATCAACATGGAGAAATCGTAGTTCGCGGGCCGAATGTGATGTCGGGATATTACAAAGATCCGGAAGGAACACTGGATGCTTTTACCAAGGATGGATGGTTGAAGACAGGAGATATCGGAAAGATAGATGAAGCCGGATTTTTGACCATTACGGATAGAGCCAAGGATATTTTTAAAACCTCCTCCGGTAAGTATATCGCTCCAGCCCGTATGGAGCAACTCTTTTGCAACTCGCCCTATATCCATCAATGCCTCTACATCGGTGCCAATCGACCCTTCCCAACCGCCGTTGTCGTCCCCAATTTTCATTTGCTCAAACGCTGGGCTAAAAGAAACAAAATTCATTGGACCTCGCCCCAATATATGGTGCACAATATTAAGATCGTAGATAAAATTCAATCCCAAATCGATCAAATCAACCAAGATTTACCCAATTATAAACGGGTTAGGTCCTTCGTGCTATGTCACGAAGAATGGACTGCAGCATCCGGGGATATCTCCGCCTCCCTAAAACTGGTTCGCAAACAACTCCTCGAAAAATATCAAAAACAAATTAACAAGCTGTACCCGGCGTATAACAAGAGTTAAAGGAAGGAATAGAGGAACAGATTTGCGTTAATCGTTTGTAGGCATTTGGGTAGTTATCTGCAATTGCTCTATATCTTAGTGTGTTAGGTGTAATATTACAACGCATGGTTGTTTTTAGTTAAAACTAACCAAAGATATACATTAACTCATGTATATTTCATACCTTATCATCAAAGTCATATTGACGCTTGGAGTTGCTCTCGATATAAATGTGTTTGAACCGGGGTGCCTTCTCGCGCATACGGGATTTGAGGTCATGGATGATGGATTCCAACTTGGTGACGGGGATGTCATCATTAAAATTGACTTCCATAGCGACCATGACTTCTTCCGGGCTGAGGTGCATGGTTTTGATATTGCCAAAGGTGTCTATCTCTTTATAATCATCGACGATGTCCCTTATGAGCTGTATGTCATCGGAAGAAGCCGTTTCCCCGATGAGAAGGTGTTTTACTTCTGCGGCCATGAAAAAAGCTACATAGGTGAGGAGTAGGCCGATGACAATGGAAGCGATGGAGTCGTAAATAGGATTATGTAGAAAATGACTCAAAGTGACACCTACAAGGGCAATCAAAAGCCCCGCTACAGCAGCTGCATTTTCTACTATGATAGCGATGGACGTGGCATCCTTACTCTCTCTAAGTGCGGAAGCAAATCCATTGGGATGTGTTTTTCGAAAGGCTTTCCATGCGATGAGTAAGCTAAGTCCCTCGAAGAGAATGGAGCCCAATAATACACCGTAATTCCACCATATCTGAATCTCTCCAGTGTGTTCACTCCCTTCTATAATGCGTTTTACTCCTTCGTATATTGCCACTCCACCCCCCAGTGCAAACACTAAAATCGCAACGATAAAACTCCAGAAGTAGACCTCCATACCATGGCCGAAAGGGTGTTGTTTGGAAGGCGCTATTTTGGAGCGTCGAACCCCCAGCAGAAGAAGAAATCCATTGACCGTATCGATGATAGAGTGAATACCTTCGGACAACATCGCTGCACTTCCCGTAAAAACAGATGCAATGAATTTTAGCAGAGCGATAAGTAAATTTGCTGCGATGGAAGCAAAAATGACAAGTTTGGAACCTCCGGTAGCCATAGATTTTATTTCATTATTAATATCGCACAAAGATATATAATAATTTGACTAAATTGCAGCTTGTTGTCCTTTACTCTTCTTCCTCTAATGAGAGATCCGGAAGACCGGAAATGCGCAAGAAAACGCGTGCTACGGTGCGAACGTCTTTCTCACAATATCTCACGATGCGCTGAATGTCACCCTCTTCCCAGTAGACCTGACCGACCTGGCTGCCGTCTATATCATCTTTAGGAGAAGGGATATCCAATATCGCCGCGAGTAAGTTGAGAGAGGTATAGTTCTTGTAATCGCCAAATTTCCACATGTCCAAAGTGTCCAACAAATAATGTAGCTCCCATGGTTTTCTGCCTGAAATCTGCAATAACTGTGGAAGGGGAAGTCGGTGGATAATCATTCTTCTGCACAGGAAAGGGATGTCAAATTCTTTGATGTTGTGACCGCATACCCAGCTGTTGGTCGTATCGGGATAATATCGATCTAGTAATTCGATAAATCCAATTAATATATCCTTCTCATTATCGCCATAGATGGATTTTAGCCGGAGGGTTTGCCTGCCGTTTTTTTTTGAAATAATCCCTAAGGTGATGCAAATAACTTTTGCAAACTCCGAATAGATGCCGGCTCTCATCGTATAGAGTTTGGCCGGGTCTTGCTCTTCGTCCTCAGTATTAAAACGTCGAATTTTTTCCGTTTTTTTGTCCCAATGCGGTCGGAGGGCCTCAGGCAGACTCGAGTAATCCGGAAATTGGGGAGCGGTCTCAATATCTATAAATAATACTCTTTTTATAGAAAAATTTTGTTTCATAACTAAATTATTTATAACTTTACACCTTCCAAATTCATGGACGCAGAAATGTTATAATACTTTTGACTTGTTAGAAAAGTTCTGCGCCTATGAAACTGCTGTGCTCTATCATGATTCCCCGGGCGATAGATCGTTTTTTTCCATAATTCAACATCAAAAGTAATAATAAAATGGCACGTTCATCATCTAATCAGTATTTAAAAGCTGGAGTGGTAGTTCTCATCTTAGGTTTGATAGGTTTAAATGTCTATCAGTATATCAACAATACCAAGTTGCAAGACGTCAATAATGAGCAAAAACAAGAACTAATTGAAAAGGTAAAGCTCTATGCCGACCTGGAAAAAGAATTTACAGAAGCCAAATCGGAACTGGAAGAGCTAAAGGGAAGCAATGAAGAACTCAATGCAAAAATTGACTTGCAAATCGAGGAACTCAATGAGCAAAAGGAGCGTATTAAAGTGCTCCTCAGAGATAGCAAAAACCTAAAACGTGCCCGGGCGGATATGGCTAAGCTCAAAGCACAAGCGGCTGAATACGTCGCCGAGATTGAAGCGCTTAAACAGGAAAACCAAGAGCTTTCTAGCGAAAATAAAACCCTACAACAAAAAACCGTGGTACTAACTCGTACCGTTTATATGAAAGATAGTCTCAATGCCGTCTTGTCTGATGAAAAAAATAAAGTCGCGGAGGAAAAGCAGAAAGTGGAATCTGAAAAACGGGCATTAGCCCTCAAATACGACCGCGCTTCAGCAATAGCCACCCACAAAATAAAAGTGGGCGGATATGAACTAAAAAAGAATGGCAAGAGTGCTAAACGATATTGGGCTAAGAATACGGACTTTCTGAATATTTGTATCACTCCCGGGTCCAATCCCAATGCCGAGATGGGATTGGAGGAGTATTATATACGTATTATTAACCCCAATGGTCAAGTGATGACCATCCCTGAGGGCGGTTCGGGTATGTTTAGAGATAATGATGCCGGAGAGGAAATCCCTTATTCTTACAAAGCTCAATGGAAGAATGACGGTAAGAAAAAAGAACTTTGTACCCGCTGGAATCCCGGAGATGCATTTCTCAAAGGCAATTATATTATCGAAGTGTACAATCACGGTTACCCGGTCGGTAAAGAACGACTCAAATTAAGATAGTCGAGAGAGAGATGAGAGCGCAGCGGTTACCTATGCGCAGAAAATTTATAGTACTTTTATTTACAATTTATTAGAAATTTTTAAAGATATGAAATGACTCCTCCTAAGCGGTAGTTTGCCTTCGCCTGCCATTTCCCCCTTACCATTGTTTTTTGAAAATTAAGCACTATAAAGAAGGATTTGAGCTGAGGGTGCTTTAGGCCTAGTACGCCCCAATGAAGGAGGAACGTTTATGATTGGTGTATGATTGTAGTAAATGACATCCACAGGACATATATGCATACGAATATCAAAATGGTATTAACGATGTTTGATTTTAGAGCTTTTATTACAGTATAAATAGACATCTCTATTCATGAATGTATAACAAAGTCGGCAGTTCTGAAAACAAGAAACCCTTCACTCGTAGTTTCTGTTCTTGCTTGTTCTTCCATCGAAATAGATTCAAAAAAATGGCTTGTATGCTCAGTACTATAAATCCTTTTGCTAATGCCTCTTTTTGGTCCTTGCCGATGATATTTCATCTTGAAGTACATTTTAATAGAGAAGCAAATTCCATTATTACAAAATATTTCATATTAATATAAGTTTTATATGTTGATATTGTCTATCTTTGTTAAAATTAATTAAGTGAATGTGCTAATAGAATTAGTGTTTTCGTGATTTGTCGGAAGGTAAATTAATACAGATAGAATGATAAAAGGAGCATTTAAGAACCCCTACCTGGTGATTGTATTTGCCTTAGCTGTAGCAGTGCTGGCTACTGTTTTAATCCCTAGGACACCTGTAGATATTCTCCCGGCCTTTAAGAAGTCTGCTATGCAGATATTAACCCTCTACCCGGGAATGCCCGCTATGGTTGTCGAGAAGGATATAACATCTCGTATGGAGCGATGGACCGGACAATCCAATGGGATTCTCAAGCAGGAGTCCAAGAGTATTATGGGGGTCAGCATGGTAACTAATTACTACCGAGAGGATATAGAACCGGCAGAGGCGATGGCCAATACCTCTTCCTATGCGATGTCCGACATGTATTATCAACCTCCGGGAACACTGCCACCAATGGTCCAGCCATTTGACCCGACGGCTTCCAAACCACTGATGCTGCTCACGGTGAGTAGCGATGTTAAGTCAGGGAAGGAGCTTTATGATGTTGCCTATTATGCGCTTCGCCAGATGCTCAGTGGAATTAAGGGGATCATCGCACCTGCTGCCTATGGTGGCTCCAAAAGAAAAATATACATCTTCGTAGACCCTACAAAACTTAGAGCTCTCAACATCTCCCAAACGGAAATAGCAGACGCCCTACAGCATAACACGACTATGATTCCTTCGGGGATAGCGCAGATAGGGGAGTTGACTTGGGGAATAGACGCACAGGGAATGATTAAGGATGTAAAAGATTTTGATGATATTGTTATTAAGTATGAAAAGGGGGTACCAATCTATGTCAAGGACATCGGTCGGGTGGAGGATGCGAGTGCCATTCAGACGAATATCGTTCGAATAGATGGACGCGAACAAGTTTATCTCCCCATCTTCAAACGACAAAAAGCCAATACAATAGCAGCTGTAGAAGCGGTTAAAAATGCCTTGCCCAAGCTTCAGGAAAGATTGCCCGCTGATGTCAAACTCAATGTGATATTCGATCAGTCCTCTTACGTCAAAACCTCGATCAATGGACTTATCTCCGCAGGAATTGGTGGAGTTGCCCTCATTGTTATCGTCTTACTTTTATTTTTAGGAAATTTCAGGTCTGCACTTATTGTACTCATCAGTTTGCCACTGTCTGTCCTCTTTGGAATGTTGGTGCTTTATTTTACCGGTCAGTCTATTAATAGCATTACGATGGGCGGAATAGCATTGGTCCTCGGATTATTGGTTGATAATTCTATCGTTGTTATAGAAAATATAGAGCGTCATATCGAACTCGGCAAGACCCCTGTTCGTGCCGCATTGGATGCTGCCGGAGAGGTCGCAATGCCTGTTTTGGCTTCGACAATGGTCATTGTGATCGTGTTTTTTCCTGTGATGTTCTTACAAGGTATCGCCAAATATTTGTTTTCGCCTCTTGCCATTACCGTCGCTGGAACGATGGCAGGGTCTTATATCTTTTCCTTGACCGTCATCCCATTGTTGGCGGCCAAATTTTTTAGACCTTCGAGTCAATCATCCGACGGAAATAAAGAAACAGCTTTTCAACGCTTTTTGAATCAATTAAGAGAGGGATATCTGAGGACACTGAGAGGGGCACTAAGGGTTAAGTATTTGGTCTTGATGTTAGCATTGATCGCATTCGGTGCTTCGATGTGGTTCTTGAGGCAGACCGGATTTGAACTTTTTCCGAATGTGGATGTCGGACAAATGGAAATATTTGTACGATTGGAGTCGGGAACTCCTCTTAGGACAACCGAGAAAACCATCGCACAAATGGAACAAATAATACGTGATGAAACGGGGCCGGACCTCCAACAACTCGTATCCAATATCGGAGTCTTTTATGATCTGCCGGCTGCTTATACTCCTAACTCCGGACCTCAAGATGCCTTCATTAAGGTCCAATTAAAAGAGGAGCACACAAAACCTACTGGGGTGTATGTCGATCGCCTTCGCCGGCTATTTCATACCCTACCCGGTGTACAAGTGAGCTTCAACACAGGCGGACTGATTACGGCTGCACTCAATGAAGGTAAAACCGCCCCCGTCGACGTACAAATTAAGGGGAATAAACTCGAGGTACTCCGCGATATCGCATTGAGAATCAAGGATACTATCGCAGCCATTCCTCAAGCCACAGATGTGCGAATCCTCCAACGTCTGGATCAACCGACCAAAGAAGTGGATATCGACCGGGTGAAGGCTTCCCAGATGGGTGTAGAACCAGTGGATGCTATTAAAAATATCGTGTCAGCCCTCAATTCCTCCGCTACATTCAATAAGGCATTTTGGATAGATGAGCACAATGGCAATCACTACTATGTCGGAGTGACCTATCCTGAAAATGAAATAGATCAACCTAATGTTATCGATAATGTTGTCGTCAAAAGTAAAATATCCGGTAAGGTGGTCCCTTTCAAGAATTTTGCGCGCGTTAGAGAGACGACGGCTCCTGTAGAAATAAACCATCACGATCTCGCGCGTGAATTCAATGTCTACTCCAATGTATCAGGAATCGATATCGGTACTTTTTCTGAAGAGGTCATTCATAGGATTGATGAGATGCGTGCCTCTTTGCCTACTGGATATGAGGTCAACTTCGAGGGGGAAGTAGGTGTTATGAAAAAGTCTTTTAGTAACCTTACACTTGGTCTTTGGCTCGCTGTTCTCCTTGCTTTCTTTGTCATCACCCCATTGTTCAAGTCCTTCAAATTGGCTTTTATTATCATCTTGTCCTTTCCATTGGGGATGATCGGTGTGGCCCTTTTAATGGGGTTGACCGGGACATATCTCAATATTCAGACTATAATGGGAGTTATCATGGTCGTCGGAATCTCGGTATCCTACGGCAATATCTTAATCGATCGTATCCATTCCGGATTCGAGAAAAATAGAGATAAACTTCAGGCGATTATGTCCGGTGCATCAAGTCGTTTTCGACCGATTCTGATGACGATGCTGACTACGGTCCTAGGACTGCTCCCGACCGCCATGGGGTGGGGTAGAGGGACAGAGGTCAATCAGCCGCTCGCTATAGCAGTTATAGGCGGAACACTAGCGGCTACTTTCTTGGCATTCTATATAATTCCGATACTGTACGATATTTTTA
>JALSTN010000281.1 GCA_026983735.1 Saprospiraceae bacterium
GATCTCTCCCTGTTGCGTTCTGATTTGTACGATGACCCAACCGTTGTAATTAGAATGGAATGGGAGTGTCTGTTCCCCCTTGTGAATCTCATATGAGCTTGAGGTGAGAGGTCGACCCAATATATCGTAAATACGAAGTCTTATACGATCATTATGATCGGATTTTAAACGAATCCTGGCCGGAATTCCGGGAGAGGAAAAATAGGAAGCAGTTACAGACCTATCGGTATGGTCTTTAACTTTAACAGGTTCCCTGCCCACAAAACTGGTTACAGGTGGTTTATCTGAGCAATAATCTGTCAAGCCATAAGAAAATACCCGCCAATAATATTTTCTGGGTACAGAAAGTGCCGTAACGAGCATATGAGGCTCTTTGGTGGCCTTTTCATACTTGACACGGCTGAAGGATTTATTTAAGCTAATTTGAACGACATAGTTGGTGGCTCCTGCCGGTGGGGCCCATTCCAAATAAACTTGATTAATGGGGACTTCTTCTCCCTCTAAAGGTAGAAGATGCTGGGATACTTCTTCTACTTCTAGGACTTCCGGAGGGGTCGGCTCAAAGAGAAATGCCTTTTTATAAAGAAGGGTAGCTCGCATCAATTTAATTTCTTCGGGAGAAAACCGGGTTTGACATCCATTGGCACTATAAGACATATATAGTGTTCCATCTGACCTAAAATCAACCCCGTTGTAGTCTTTTTGTAGGGTCCGGCTTCTGCCGTTTTCATCGCAAGACCAACGTTTGGATAAGTAGTCGGGCGGGGTATCACAAATTCGGTCGGCAGCTTCTTCGCAATTGCTCCCATCTACCAATTCGACGATAGCAGTGTCATAAATAGTGGTATCAGTAATAAGGCTGTCTTTGAATAAAGTATAGTCGTACCTAAGTATCTTCGGTGTGTTGTAGTTGTAATTGTATGTCGTGCCTTCCCATCCTAGGAATGGATGCGGCAGACTGAGATTATGCCCTAACTCATGTGCCCAAGTATGACTACCTCTATCTAAGCATTCTTTATCCAAAATTATACCGGCATAAGGGAGATTGAAACCACAAAATCTAGCGGCAAAAGAGACGAGATAACAATTGATGGCCTGATCGTCATTATTGGCAAGCATTAGTTCAGCTCCTTCTAAAATATCACCAATTCCATTCCATTTGGTATTATAAATTGTATCAACATCCCCATATACGTAAAAACGGATATTAGCATCTGCATAATCTTCATTCAATTGACACAACGCGGCCATTAAAAATCTTCGTTTATAAAAATGTGAACTGTCGTCGCTTCCTAAGAGATGTATTTTCAGTGGAACATCAAGTATAGAGTCTTCCACGACACGGTAGTCTAAGGAGTGTCGGAGGTAATGGATACGCCATGCATCTCGTGTCGGAAGTGTCCCACAGGGATCTAAATCCGGAGTTTGTCCGAAACCGGAACTTGGCGACGTATAACAAAGAATCACAAGTATTGATAAATATCTAATATAGTGTTTCATAACCATGGTACATGATTTGAAGAACGATTCTTTTACAATGTCCCTAGCTAGTTTGAAATAAGGAGTTTTTTAGTGTCAATTCCCCCATTTTCCCCTTTTAAAGATACAAGATACAGGCCTTGAGCGAGATTTGTCTTTATCGGGAGGATATGTCGACCTTGAGCAATTTCTACATTTTGTGTCGAAAGGACAATTCCTGCCGGAGACAGGAGCTTAACTTGTCCTTTCCAGGATTGGGTGGTATTCAAGATTATATGAGTCGGATGATCCGAGTCGTTCCCTTGTACGATATACCAATCCTGGACCCCATTGAGGTCTTTGGTTGCAGTATACATTTTGGAGCCTGTTTTGAATTTTTGAGTTTTGGTAGCAGATCCACAGAGATGTGTGTCGTTGAGCGGTGTTACTTTCCAATAATATGTTTTTCTCTTGGCGAGGTCAGTCATTGTTATTTCACTCTTATCTACTATAAAACTGGTGTAACCTGTACTAAATGCCGAACGAGTTGCGCGTTCTACCAGATAGTGGGTCGCCTCAGGTGCGTCAGTCCAGTCCAAAGTTACGACATCATAATAATCCAAAGTCTGGTTGTTCTCAGGGAATGTAGGAGTTGTTTCACCTGGTTCTCCGAGGTTGGGAACGGTGTGTTGGCGAAGGAATGCACGCTGATTACTGTTGTAATCTCTTTGCATAGCGGCACCTTGTTCATCCGTGAAGCTGTAATTATTGCAGTTCAAAAAATAGGCCATGAAATTGCGTTCTTGGGGATGGAGCATCTCGTTGTCCGGATCTTTGGCCTTGCCCGTCCAATCACATCCGCTATAACCAAATCCGAGTTTATAATTGGCTTCTGTATCACAAAGTTGATCCGCAGCGACCTCACAGAGTTTATTATTTCCTTGTTTTTTAGTCCGACTGACATACTCCACTAGAATTTGTCGGCCTGCATAAAATATAGAGGTAGGCGTCGGACTATTGTAATTATAAGATCGCCCTTCCCAACCATAAAACGGGTGCATTAAAGAAAAGAAATGCCCCAACTCATGAGCGAAGGTAGAGGAGGGAGACTTGATTTCTTTGGATTTCATTACGACATAATCTCCTTGTGGAGAATAGAAGCCCAATATCTCCCCGGGATTGTTACCATCTTTAATGTCATTAACGACAAAGATATTTACGGCATAACCATTGCTGGAGTTGTGGGCGGTATTCGTGAGTTTGATACCTGAGAATTGCCCCTTGGGATTATCCCAGGAAGCAGTGTGATTGAGCTCCTTTATACTCTCGGTTACGCCTTCCAAATAAAAGACCATGCCCTGAGGTCCGTAGTCATGATTGAGCTTGCAGATCGCATCCAAAACCTTATCTAAGCGATCGAATCTTCCCGACCCGTCTTTTTTTCCAACCAAATGAAAGATCATTGGAATGTATATTGCTCCTCCCGTTCTCAGTTCTGGAGAGGGGTGTGCTCTATTGTATCGCAACCTCTCCCCTAAAATAGCTTGGTCTTCTATCGTAGTTCCGCAGCGAGGCGTTTGCTCTTGTCCCGATAAATTAGAAACAAAAAGCAAGCTTAAAATGATTGAAAATGAGAAGTATGAGAAACATTTTTTCATAAGTAAAAGTTTAAAATGCGAGATTGACTAAAGTATGAAGCATCAAAGTTATAAAAAATCTCAGTTTTGTCATTATATAATGGCTTTTTCATATGAAATTGTTGCCAATATGTATTTTATTTTACAATTTGCTGCGCCCACTCGATTCCGGGCTTATCTTTGCGGTCTACAATCTACTATTTCATAAAAAATAAATATAAAACTATGAGTAAAGTATCAATCATCGGCGCTGGAAACGTAGGTGCTACAGTTGCTAATGTTCTTGCTATGGAAGACCTCGTCAACGAAGTGGTTCTGGTCGATATCAAAGGCGATATGGCCAGGGGAAAGGCCCTGGATATGTGGGAGCAAGCTCCTATTGTTTATTGCTCTACTAAAGTGACAGGTACAGAGGACTATTCTATGACAAAGGGAAGTGATGTTATTGTTATTACAGCAGGCGTCCCTAGAAAACCAGGAATGAGTAGAGACGATTTAATCTCTATCAATGCTGGAATTGTAAAGAGCGTCACTGCGGAAGTGATGAAGTATAACGAAAACCCGATTCTCATTATCGTGTCTAATCCCTTAGATGTGATGACTTATGCAGCGCATGAAGCAAGTGGCCTGCCGAAGAATCGAGTTATGGGAATGGCGGGGATCTTGGATACAGCTCGTTATCGGGCTTTTATCGCAGAGGCGATTCAAGTTTCGCCTAAAGATATCCAGGCGGTATTGATGGGAGGGCATGGAGATACGATGGTGCCCTTGCCCCGATATACCACGGTAAGTGGAATCCCAGTGCGAGACCTGATCGACGAAGACGTCCTGCAAGCTATAATAGAACGAACAAAGAAAGGGGGGGGAGAATTAGTGAAACTCATGGGAACTTCTGCCTGGTATGCTCCGGGAGCTGCAGCTTCTCAAATGGTGACGGCGATTCTTAGAGATGAGCATCGAATTTTCCCTTGTTGTGCTCTGTTGGAAGGAGAATACGGCCAGGATGGAATTTATCTTGGCGTTCCAGTAAAACTCGGTAAAGAAGGAATATTGGAGATTATCACCTTGAAGTTGGATGAAAAGGAAAGTGCCCTTCTGAAGGAATCAGCTGAACATGTCCGTGCTGTTATGAAAGTTTATGATGGTATGAAATAAACATGAATTTTATGAATCATAAATTTCATACAAAAGCATGACGATAGTATTTGACCATAAAATCATTTGTGCTTAAATACTAACTTTTTGAAATACAAGTATACTACCGATATAAGGGAAGGATGCAGTGGGCTGCTCTTCCCTTTTTTGTTTTGAGTTTAATGACCTTAACCAATGTAAGAAAGGTTTATTGAGTCCATCTTGGCTCCGGTGTGACGCGTTGGTCAGTAAACTGTCCTTCGAGATATTTGAAGTATCCCGTCATTGCAATCATGGCTGCATTGTCCGTACAATATTCTATTGGAGGAATATAGATACTCCATTCTCTTTTATGACCGATGTGTGCAAGGGTTTTGCGAAGTTCTGAGTTGCCCGAGACCCCACCGGCAATACCAATTTCCTTGATGCCGGTTTGTTCGGAAGCAGAGATAAGCTTATTGAGCAGTATACTTACAATTCTGTTTTGGATAGAGGCACAGATGTTGTTAAGGTTGTTTTGTATGAAATGGTGATCTTTTTTCATTTCTCGTTGGAGAAACTGCAAAAATGATGTTTTCAATCCACTGAAGGAAAAGTCTAAACCCGGGACCCGAGGTTCAGGAAAAGAATAAACCGGCTTTCCCGCCTTGGCCAATTCATCGATAACCGGTCCGGCGGGGTAGGGTAGACCCATTAGCTTTCCCGCTTTGTCAAACGCTTCACCGGCAGCATCATCCCTTGTCTTACCTATTACTTCTATTTCCAAAGGGGAGTGAACCACACTGATCTGAGTATGTCCGCCGGACACCGTTAGACTAAGTAAGGGAAAGGAAGGTTTTCTTTCCCCAATAAATAATGCATGTATATGAGCGTGCATATGATGAACCTCGATGAGCGGTATGTTCAAACGCAAGGCCAAACCCTTGGCAAAGGAAACCCCAACAATGAGAGAGCCCAACAATCCGGGACCTCGAGTAAAGGCAATAGCTGATAATTCGTCGATAGATATTCCCCCCTTCTTCAATGCCAGATCGACAGTTGGTACTATCTGTGCCATATGCGCCCTTGAAGCCAACTCGGGGACGACTCCCCCATAGGATTCATGTACGGTTTGATTGGCGGTAACATTTGATAATATTGTTCCATTTTGAAGAATGGCAGCAGATGTATCGTCACAAGAAGATTCTATAGCTAAAATATTGATATTCATTTATTAAGTTTGGTTTTACCTTTCCTCCTGTTGCTCATTTAAAAAAAAGTTCTAAGGATTATTTTCATAATTCTTTAATAATTTCCACAAAAATACCTATTATTGCACGATGCTAAGGTGTATTTTTACCTAAAACTATTTGAAAATCATTTTATAACATTAATTTTCAGGAAACAATGATGAAGCGAATTATTGGATTACTATTAATACTGGGCGTAATAATATTAGCGATGTTGTTGATCAACAGCATAAAAGAGCCCATTATGTTTAACAATGTCAAATCAAACCGCGAAATCACCGTTATTAAGCGACTTAAAGATGTTCGTACTGCCCAAGAAATTTATCGGGACATTACAGGCCAATTTGCGCCCTCCTTTGATACCTTGGAGACGGTTTTGAAGAATGGACGCGTTCCGGTTTACAAAGCGGTCCAGGATCCTAATAATCCGGATGACCCGGAAGCCATCATTTACGATACTTCCTATTATCGCGCTATTGATACCATTCGTGCGCTTGGTCTCAATCTAGATTCCCTTCGCTTGGTGCCTTACGGTAAAGGAAAGGAGTTTGAAGTTTTTGCCGATACCATAGAGTATCAAAAGACCAAGGTACCTGTCGTAGAAGTTACGACTTATTATAAGGTCTTTATGGGGAAATATGCAGACCCTCGTTTTGCTAAGACCAATAGTAGTTTTGACCCGGATGCCCCCTTGAAATTTGGGGATCGAACTAAACCGTCTACTTCTGGGAACTGGGAGTAATATCTTATTTAAAGGATCAAAAATCTGAATTTGCATAGTCTCTGCGTAATACTTGATGATGCTCGCATCTCATGGAGTTGTGTTCCTGATAATTTGAAATGCGAGGATCTTCCCTCATTTGTCAAGGAAGGACATCTTCAAAGTTTAAGTTCATCGAAAGAATGGCATGATGATGTGCAGTTGGCGGACATGGTTTTGATCCTATTCAATACCCCGATTTATACGCTGATAGACGAAAGGGATCACTATTCTATTCTTGAGAAAAATATTAATCCTATCAGTGGTAAAGCTGGAACGGAGCAGTTTGATATGGACGCGTTACTCCAATTTGGAGCAAGAGGTGCATATCGTGTTCAATTACCGGAAGAATTAGCAATTCATCTGATGCCGGACGCTACGAAGACCGAACATTATATCACCCATTTAATCAGAGAGTTGGGGATGAGATCAGGACTTGATGGTGTTCACCTTCGATTTGGTGCTTCCCGGATTCTTATCGTCGTCGTGGAAGAGAATAAATTGTTATTTTGCAATCAATTTGATTTTCAGACTTCTGAAGAGGTGATTTACTTCACTTTGTTGGCCTATGAAATGACAAATTCAAGTACCGGGACAATTCCGCTTTATCTCTATGGTCAAATAGAAGAGGATAGCTCCATCTACTCTAATTTGCGAAAATACTTCAAAAATGTTTATTTCTACAGCTCTCCGGAGTGTCTCCTCCCGAAGTATCATAAATATTGGGATCATCTATCTGTACATCGAAAGTTAAGAATAGAATATGCGCATCATTAGTGGGTCGTTGGGGGGATTGAGATTTACTCCACCGAAAGGTAAATTTGACACAAGACCAACTACGGATTTGGCAAGAGAAGCTCTTTTTAATATTCTTGATCACCAATATAGCTTAAAGTCCAGTAGATTTTTAGATCTATTTGGTGGTTGGGGGGGGATCACCTTCGAGGCGGTTTCTAGAGGTTGTAAGGATTCTACTGTCGTCGATCGTCATGCCAGTTGTATTCGATTTATTAAGGATACTGCCCAGAAATTTAAAGTAGAGGAGTATATTCACTTTGTCCAGTCTGATGTAGAACAATTTTTAAAGTATGAAATGACCCCATTTGATATTATATTTGCAGACCCGCCCTATAGATGGCCTAAATTACCAATTTTACCCAAATGGATTTTTGACAATGGTTTATTATCCCCAGGCGGGGTATTAGTCGTAGAACATGACGCCCATACTTACCTGGAGCATTACCCTGAGTTTACCCATTCCAAGAAATATGGGCATACCGTGTTTTCTTTTTTTAAATGCCCGGTATAAGCCTTGATTCGTCGATATTTATAGGTATTGATATATCATTGGCAGAAAGAAAGACCTTCTAAAAGCAAAATAACCTTCTAACTGTAGTATTTTTGCGCTTCAATAATTCGAGGAAAATGGCAGATTTTACTTTACATGATATATTAAGGACTACGGTCGTAAAGGGACTAGATGAGCTTTACCAGGCAAAAGTAGGTATTGAGTACATTCAGATAGGGCCCACTCGCAAGGAGTTTGAAGGAGAACAGACCCTACTTGTTTTTCCACTTGTGCGATATGTTAAGAAGAACCCTGAACAATTAGCCAATGAATTGGGAGCCTATTTAAAGTCCAATCTTGACTTTGTGGAAGATTTTAATGCAGTTAAAGGGTTTCTTAATTTAGTTTTCTCCGATAATTATTGGCACGCCATGCTGGCATGGATGAACAGAGAACCTCATTTCGGATTCAAATCTCCTTCGGGTAAAAAGGTACTAATAGAGTATTCTAGCCCCAACACGAATAAACCGCTTCACCTGGGGCATATCCGCAATATTTTATTAGGCAGTGCGATGGTGCGTTTACTCCAAAGTCAGGGACATGAAGTCATCCGAACACAGATCATAAATGACCGCGGTATTGCTATTTGCAAATCGATGCTGGCTTGGCAGAAATGGGGAGATGGTGAAACACCTTTCACTGCAAATCCTCCGATGAAAGGAGATCACTTTGTAGGGAAATATTATGTGCTGTTTGATCAGGCTTTTAAAGAGGAATATAAGCAATGGCAATCCTCAGAACAAGCTCAGGCACTTTATAAGCAAAGCGATGCCAAGGATTCGGATAGCTTCTTTGGGACGTATAAAAACACTTATTTTAACAATTATAGTCCCTTAGGACGAGAAGCGACGGAAATGCTACAGAATTGGGAGAAGGGCGACCTAAAGGTGCGTGCACTTTGGCAGACAATGAATGGTTGGGTGCTGGAGGGAATCGAAAAGACCTACCAAAGGTTAGGCGCCTCTTTTGAGAAGAATTATTATGAGTCAGAGGTCTATAGTATCGGCAAAACTATGGTTAGGCAAGGGATAGAACAAGGAGTCTTCTACACTGAAAAAGATGGTTCGGTATGGGCTAATCTTGAAGACGTAGGTATGGACAAAAAAATCGTCCTGCGAAGTGATGGAACCTCTGTTTATATCACTCAAGACTTGGGGACGGCCCATCTGAGATATGAAGACTTTGACACTCAGCGGTTTGTCTATGTTGTTGCGGATGAGCAAGAGTACCACTTCAAAGTGTTGTTCGAATTATTGAAAAGGCTAAAGGCGCCTTATGCAGCAGGTTTGCACCACTTGTCTTATGGTATGGTGGAACTGCCGGATGGCAAAATGAAGTCGAGGGAGGGGACAGTAGTAGACGCGGATGATCTGATGAATGCGGTCGTCTCTCTAGCAGAAAACGAATCTAAAGATAGAGGAGAATTACAGCTGCTTCCGGAGCAAGAGAGAAAAGCATTGTATGAAATGATTGGCCTTGGAGCACTCAAATACTACATCCTAAAAGTAAATGCGAAAAAGA
The DNA here is from genome assembly GCA_026983735.1 of Saprospiraceae bacterium. Taxonomy (GTDB): domain Bacteria; phylum Bacteroidota; class Bacteroidia; order Chitinophagales; family Saprospiraceae; genus JALSTN01. Next base: position 9,088 of record JALSTN010000281.1, read on the forward strand.
AAATGGTTTTTAATCCGGAGGAGTCTGTTGATTTGCAAGGGCAGACGGGACCTTATATCCAAAACGCATTTGTTAGGATTAAATCTCTGGAAAGAAAAGATTCAGCCACTTCTCAACCCGGCAATAGTAAAGAATACCATTCTATTAAAAAGGAAGAAAAACACCTATTAACACTACTTCATGACTATCCCTCCATTTTGGAGGAGTCAGCGGTGGAATACAACCCTTCCGGGTTAGCGGTCTATCTTTACCAATTGGCGAAGTCATTTCATAGATTCTATCACGAGGTTAGGATACTAAGTGCCGAGACGGAGGAAGCCAAATCTTTCCGTTTGTCATTAGCCAATAGGGTTGCAAGCGTCTTACAAAGCGGTATGAATATACTGGGGGTCCAAATGCCGGATCGGATGTAATAGGCTCTCTGAAAAGAGATCTCTTTAACCAAAGCAAAAGGTTTATATGAATTTTTATAATAATATATTTTGGTTTGATTTTTATCAAAAAATTGAAATTTTGCCATTTCATACCCAATTTTAACCGAATAGTGTTAAGAAATACTTAAAATTAAGCTTAATACTACTTCTGTGTTGGATTAATTCCTATATTTGTATCGATTTTATCCTGTTGTTTATATTAAATATTAAATTATGAAAAAATTATTCTTTATTCTTTCTATTCTTTCGTTGACTGCTTTGATGGGCAATGCTCAAGTTGATGCAGCTAAAACTGTAGCTAAAGACGCTCCAGCTAAAGTGGAAAATGCGATGGATCAATTAACGCCGGGCGAAAAAGCTGCCGCTGCAGACCCTAATATCTCGGTAAAAACCTGTCAGCATTCCGGTAAACAAGGGTTCTATCGCAAGAATGCGGATGGAACTACTACTGTTATGCAATACGATGTAGAGCGCAAGGCCCTTGTTCCGGTACTAGATAAGGATGGCAAAGAAGTAACCTACGCCGCTAAGAAAAGTTGCTCTAAAGCAGGAAAAGCCTGTTGTAAAGGGGGAAAGACTTGTGCTAAAGGAAGTAAGACTTGTTCAAAGGGAGCCAAGACTTGTTCAAAGGGTGGAAAGGCTTGTTGTAAAGGAGGAAAAAAGGCATGTTGTAAAGGTGCCAAGACCTGCACAAAAGGAGCCAAGACCAAAGATGCAGCCCCTACTTCTCAACCCGGTATGGGAAATAAAAGCTAGTATATAAATGTTTTTTATATACACCTAATAAGGGAGAGTCCATATAAGGATTCTCCCTTTTTTTTTGAAACAGAGAAAATGAAAACTAAACTTTTTATAGTCAGTCTCTTGATATTGGTTAGGCATTATAATCGGTATTGTAATTTGACTAAAATATATCCTCCGATACGTTGATTATACTGTAAGGCAATGAAGTCAGACTGTATTAGGGTTGTATAATTGGTCGCCTCATTGAATCGCAAGAGATCATGTAAAAAGATAGAAGCGGATAAGTGTTTTGGAATAATACTAAACTCTAGGCTTCCTGATAGGATATGCTGGATTGGAAATGGAAGCTGGTAAATCATTTCATATTTACTTTCGAATTGCCATTGCTCTCCAAGTTGTCGTCTAAAATTTAGTGAAGGTGCCCACAGTGTGTAAGCTTGAGACTGAGGAGTCAAAGCATAAGATTGTTGTATTCTAGAAACCTCAACCTCTAGGCTCAACGAGGATTTTTTCCCAAGATTAGGAGTATATCTGGTTCTTTGGGTGATTTTTTGATAACTGTATATCCCAAGGGAAGACAAGGGCGGCAACTGTGCTTTCCGTCGGATATAGTCTAAGTTTAAATATAAAGAACTATGATAAAGTGACCAGATGAAGATGGACTTCAGATTAAAAGTAGTCGAGTTGTGGGCAGGTTGATAGGTTGTGGTCTGATATTTATCCTTTGTTGAGAGAATACCCAATAAGGATAAGTCCCGGTAGCTATAACGGACAGAGGTAAGAAAGAACTTCCCCCCAATAGGATAGAAATATTTTAAGACGAACAGGCCGGAAACAATATTGGTATACACATCTGCCACAGGTGTGTTCTCTTGAAAAGATCGTATGGATAGAAAGGTAGGAGTACCCCAAAGATTTTCTATTGGCAAAGGGGCTCTATACTGATTATAGGCCAAGCGCAACTTGAGTGTTTTGCTAATATTGTAGTGGAAATACCCTTTTAGAAAGAAGTCGCTTCCGAGAGTGGTATGGTGAGCAGTATCCATTCTGTATACCAAAACTCCTGCTTCAATGTTGTACTTGTATCTTTCGGATTTGCGCATAAGGTATAGTCTCGGGGTATGATGAGTATAATCCTTACGTGCTAGATATACATTTGCAAAAGGTGTGTTTGAAAAAGGCATGGCTTTTCCGGATTCTAGTAGACTGTTCTGTGTCGCTGTGTATTTTAATCCATAGGACAGGGGAGGTGTATTATAGTCAATAGAACTAGTAATAAGGAGTCTTTGGTGTCTGCGAAGCAAGTCGTATTCAAAGATGTATGTATTGGGAGTTGTATCTAAATTACTGAAAATGGGTTGAGTAGATCGGGCTTTAAATGGAGAGGATTTTTTGTTTTGATAAAATTCCATAAATAATCCAAGCTCCCAATTCTTGGTCAAAGTGTATTGAGTAGATTGAAGGATTTGTAGATTCGCTTTAGTTATGGATGTGGTTTGATTGTATTTGGAATTGTTACCTAAGAAACTGGAAAAGCCCATTACGTCCTCCTTACGATTGTTGTAGTCAGATTTTATAAAACTTAAAGCACGCAGACTTTTAGAGATTTGATACTTCCATTTTATACTAGCCAGAATGCCTTGTACCCTATTTTCTGCGCCTAATTGGCTGGACTCAATTTCTTCTCCATTTACTACGGAAGTAGTTGTACTATTTCTAAAGTCGTGTCCTTTTCTGTCCACTCCTTTTAAATAAAGAGTGATATCCTGACGATCGAAATAATTACTATTGTATTGTACTCCGATATCACGATCATTAGGCCCCATTCTATAGGTGCTAGGGGAAAGAAGAGTTTCTGTTGAAAGAGGAGCGTTATGAAGATATATTCGCAATAGTTCAAAATCTTGTTCGCGGAGAGCATCCCCAGAATTTATAGCGGGTTGATCCAGCCTTCTACGTGAGATGGATACAAAATGATGGAAAGGTTGTTTGCCAGTAGAGAGTAGAGTGCCGGTTTGCTCAGTTCTTAGGTTATGTGCTAATCCGACTTCGGAATTCAGAAATATTTGTGTATCCTTCTTTAAGATTAAATCCAAGTATTGCCCTTTATCCCCCTCAGCATTTTCAACTTTCCCCGGAGTGATTTGAATGGTTGCAAGATCTGGTGGAGCGATGAGTCGATTGATTGCTTCAAATTGGCTTCTAACAACATCACGTCCGGAAACAAGTATTTTATCGATATTTTTTCCCTGATATGTGATTTTGCCGTTCTTTGAAATATCAATACCGGGAAGGTCTTTAAGTAAATCCTTTAGATCTTTTTGAGAAGCATTTCTAAATACTTTTAGATCAAACCTTATAGTGTCACCTTTTACTCGTATGCCATTGTTTTTTGCCTTTACGGTGACTTCTTTTATCTTGAAGATCTGAGGCCTAAGGTAAAGCACAGTGTCGGAGGTTTTTTGGGAACAAGCAAATGTTGTTGGGGCAAACTCAAGGTGGGAAGTAAGTAGATAAATACTGTCCTGTGAGGGTATTTGAATCATCATTTGTCCTACTTTATCTGTGACCTTTATGCTGGCAATTTGATGGTGCGCAGCGTCCTTATATATCTGAATGACCAGATTCGAGATGGCGGCACTGTCCTCCAACGAACGAAAGGTAATCCGCGTCTGTGGCGTGGAGGTCCCTATACTTCCTATAACTATCAGAAGAGAGATTAGACCCCTTCTAATTGGGCGGATGGATTTTAGGTATGAAATGGTAAAAAATAGGCACATGCTATAATTTTTATTTCAGTCATGAGGTTAGAACTAGGTTAGGACAGTAGAGTAAGTTTAAACCACATCTCAGACAATCTCCTTCGAAAATTAGACTAAATGGTTAACATCTTGATATTATAACGACATTTTTCTTTTTCATTTCAATGCAGTAATATATCAAAAACAGGTCCTCATCTATATTTAATATCCAAAACTACGCCTTGCCAACTCAGTAAATTCTTCTACACTTAACTGCTTTTTGTTGGGCAAGGTGATGATCGAGTCTTTCTTGGTTATATTTATTTGAATAGCGTTGGTAATATATTTATTAATAGAACCCTCGGTTATTCGTCTAAGGACCAATCCCGGCAAACCCGCAGATGAATTTGGTCCGTCAGAAATGGGGATGTCCGGCGTAAACCACACCTCAATTCTATGTCCGGCTTTGTCCAATCGTGTCGCTTTAAAGCTGCGATACCCCCCGATTTTTAGTGTTTTATCATAGCATATTTCCCAGGAGGACAGAGTGGGAAAAGGTTTCACTCCTTGTCCTCCCTTAATATGGGGATAGTCTAGGATAATAATCTTTTTGACATGGTCTTTATAAATGATTGGAGTCGTCTTACTTCCTCTCCCAACGGTTGAGTCGTATTTACATATCGAATACCCCTTGGAAATAGTCAATGTGTAATAATGATAAACGGTATCCATCTCTTTTAATCGGAATAACAAATCCTGTAAGCGCGCGGTGTTTTCTATTTTATTTTTTAAGTTTTGTCTAATTTTATTTTCATCAATCATAGTCTTTTCTCTGTAAATCACCTGTATGGTGCTTTGTGCCTTGATGTTGAACGGAAATAATACATAGAATAGAGAAAGAAAACCGGAAAATAACGATAAATTTTTCATGTTTTTATTATTTTGATAGTCCAAAACAATTTATAATAGTGAAAACAGCGGGAATATTTGATGAATTCCCGCTGCGTTCTTACCTTAACTTGTTACGATGACTAACATCCCTCTCCAAATGTACTAGTCCACGTGGCATCATCATGTTGCTCGATTACTTCAATACAATCATAATCTCCATCATCATTGATAGATATACGACCGTCACTATCGTACAAAATTACCCATTGTGGGCTAGGCTTTAGTGGGGTATCTGCATGTGTAAAGTTAATTGATATTAATATTCCAATTACTATAATCATCAAGTACTTCATAGTATTAATATTTAGTGTATTAAAAATAATTTCTCACTATCCATTCTGAGTGAAAAATATAATAAATTATTAATAGAAGTGTATTTACCCTCACCAAAACGGAGGCTTCCCCATCCACCGGACAAGACACAGTATAACCTCCTTATGCGGTATTGTATGAAATAACGAGTCCGGTATTATGTTGACCTCAGCGCAAAAGCACCAATGAATAAGTCGATATAATTTTACTGATAGATGAAATGTACAAGTTCCTTGTTCCTTGTTCCTTGTTCCTTGTTCCTTAAAAAGTTAATGGGCAAAGGTGCGACAATGCCTCTAAAGAGACGTGTTACCTTCTCCATAAAAGGGGTGGGCGATATGATTATGTGTGTATAGAACATATCTTATAAATACTTTATATGGCAAATATAATACAGAAAAGTAAAAGGAAGGTAGAAAATTCAATTATTTTTTGTAAAAGGTTATTTTTTCAAAGATTATTCTTCTAGTTGGAAGGGGCTATAGAGATTTCCCATATGCTTATACCACTCAAATATATTGAAATTAGGGTAGGTTGAAAATGAGGTTATACTACAGAGTGCGATTGCTGCTGTTTATAGGTCAAGTACCTGTCTCCTCGAAGGTCGCTGGACTTACCTGTCTAATCCTACAGATAGGACAGTTTGAATTGCCCTTTTTTCTTTAAGGGGTTATATTAGGGATTAGGTAGGTACTCTTGAGGAATTATCTGAGATTTTTAAGTTGACGACATGGAATGTGAATGATATCAAATGCCGATCATACCAAAGAAGCCTCATGTCCTTGGAAGAGGAAAATAAGCCTATAGAACTCCTCATGATTAACACATCAGGCAGAGGTGAATGCTTTAGATGATATTTACTAACGGATAAGAGTCACATCTCCTCGCTGGACACCACTAATATCGCAAGTGCCGTTCATCTTTCCTTCATACCGGGCGATGAATAAATATACACCTGTTGGAGCTGGTTTCCCTTTAGTCGTTCCATCCCATCGTTGTAGCGCATCTGTAGATTCAAATACTTTTTCTCCCCATCGATTGAATATAGAAAGGCTATAGGAAGAAAAGGAAATCTGCTGTAGGGTGTCTACCACTATTCCAAATTGATCATTTAGGTTATCTCCATTGGGAGTAAATGCTTTAGGGAAGGGGAGGTTAGGCGAAGGATTAGTAAATATATACTTTGTCGAATAGGTAATGGTATTACCACAGAATTGAAATTGGTCGTTGATGACGGTCGTGTCACGAGTGATGGTGAGGGTCTTTCCAAGTCGCCGATCAACAAATATCACAGATTCTCCGGTACAGTGAAATTCCTGTTCTTCTCCACTTTGCGGGCTAATCATGCAAATAGTTTGATCTTCGATAAGATTTGAAGACATCTCCAGTGTGTCAGTTGATCTATCTAAGATTTGGAAATCAAACTCATTTGTGTATTCTTTTCCCTCCTGAAATGGTATAACTGTGTCCTTTTGAAAGTAGCTCTGTGTCATGCATCCCATACCAAAGCTGAATTGGGGGGAGGCGGCCTTGCCGATGTAGTGTTTATACGTCGTATCGTTTACCTGGGCAAACTTAGATAGTGCAAAGGTTATATTATCAGCGCCTACTGAGGGAATTGCAGTAAAAGCAGGAGCTGAGTAGCTGTAGGTAAGCGTATCTTCGAAGTCGTCATAGTAAAATTGAGCAGCAATACTACCACTTGAATTGAATACGGAGAAAGTTAAGGCATTGAGTCCATCTTGTATAATAGAATCGTATTGTATGAAAATAGTACTTTGCTCATTGCCGGTGAGGTAGCCTTGTCCTCGCCCTGTAAACCGCTCGCCAGAATGAAGGAGTTTCCCATCAATATCAAAGTGGAGCACCTGCCTTGAATAGGGGTAATTGTCGTTGGGGAGGCTAGCGTGTATTTTTTGGACTACCACATAATACGTACCGAGTGAATAAGAAGGGTTAGAGACATAGGTAATACTATCTTCAAAAAGTTTAATCCAAGAAGGATCTCCATTAGGTTGGAACTTCCCCATTATCATGTTGGAGTCGACAGTGTTAGAAGTGAGTAAAATATTGTTACTTTCTACTTGCGTTATATGGGCATTTTGGGCGGAGGGAATTCCCCTTGCCCATTCAAGTTGACCGTCATTCTTGAATTTTATAAGCGATATAAATTGATTATTATAGGTGCCTGTCAAGTAGAGTTGCCCGCCTTCGGTAAGGTACAATTGGTCGATTTCTAGAGGTAAAGTACCATTATTATAATATTGTGTCTTGGCCGTACTGAGGTCCGGGGGGATGATCGTAAGGGCTATAGCGATTTCTCCGGTTTTTCGATGGATGGCTTGTCCGGCAATATATAGGGTGTTGGAGGCGTCAATCGCTATTTTGAGGTGGTTTAACACGGACAAATTAGTGTCTTGAAAAATTCTTTGCCAGACCAAATTTCCACAAGTATCATACTTGAAGAGTTGAAAAAATATAGAGTCGTTTACCAGCTCGTCTAATACCACAAATCCTCCTTCTGCTGTAGCGGCGATTTGAACAGCTCTTTTGGGGAGTGGTTCTTTTATTTCTTTGATATAAAATTGTTGAGCAAATGAAATATGGCCTAAAATCAATCCTATAAATAGTATAAAATTATTGCGCATGTCTATAATTGTATGATTAGAATTCGGGTGATAAAGGTACATCTAATTCGAGGAATATCCCCCCCAATTCCCAAAAAATATACCATAACTGTAAAAAATCAATGTGAAGTATGGAGGAAATTTGGATTTTATGGCATTCTGTTCTATGATGATTTATCCTTTTGGCTGTATTGATTGAAGAAAAAACACAGTTTAACTGTCTTTGAAGCTTCATCCCTTACTGTACGCTCATCCTATTGTGACACTTTTCGTCAATATCTTCTTCTAATCCTTATTCTCGAAATAAATTAGATGCATTCTGCTTTCTCATTTTGAGATCAAAACTCGTTCAATCTTATCAGATGAATTGCTCATCTCATTTACGGAAGCAAAAGCTAGTTTTGTATGGCTATAAACTCTTTGCTGCAGTATGCCCTCGGCTTACATTGAGGTGAGATTAACCATTAACGAAGTATCTTATACCAAAGTTGTAGGTGTAAATCCGGGCTTGCGCTGACGGGTTAAAAAATCTAGTCCAAATTACTTCGGCTAGTATTCGTCGTGTAATGGCGTATTTATACCCGACACCATATTGATTGAACGGAGTATAAGCCGGTGTTCTCATTAGAGGATCTGCCTTGACGGTAGTTCCCCATTGAGGGGCTACATTAATTAGACCATAGAATGTATGTAGAGGATTGGGAAAATAACTTAGGATGACGGATACAGGCGTACTCATCTGATAATAACCATCTTCTTGGCCAAACATGGCCTTGCCTATATTCTCAATGATGAGGTCTGATTCTACGAAGAGAGAGACCTTCGAGGTTACACTGTGGTCGTAGTAGAGCTGAGTAAAAAAGCTATATCCCCCCCAATCGATAAACCCATTCGTAGCACTCCCTTCCAATTCTTTACCCAGTGGAATATAAACAGTCTGTTGAATAGAGAAGTTAGGAACATTCTCAAAAGGTGCTATTTTCCATCTCAGCCCTAGGGCGGTAACGCCTGAGCGTCTATAACCTTTAGTGAGGCCATCATCATACTTTCCTGTGTTTTTCCATTGTAAAGCTTCAAAGGCAGGGATGTCCGTTCCGGAAGTCTGGCTAACAGATCTAAGTTTTACATCTAAACCGACATTCAATTTCGTCGAAATTCCGTATAAAAATTGAAGGTTGGATGTGAAAAAATCGTACTTATAGTTGGTTTTTGGAGCACCATCACTCCAGGTGAAGTAATTGTTAAAGAGATGTATCTCATATCCCCCTGTATCATAGAGTTTGGAGGGTAAATAGGGCAAGTCGTCCCTTTGAGCGAGTAGATGACCAGCCAAGAGTAGAAAGAAAAGTATTGATCTGAGTTTCATACTAATTTGGTTGTAATTAAACTATTGAACATTCTGAGGTGAAGAGTACTTTTACAGGTAACTCTTAAAATTAAAATTGCACAAAGCTATGAAAAATGTTTTTTATCCTGAGTGCTAAGATGCTCTTAGGGTGTGTGAGAGGGGTAAGTATATATTTCTGCTTTTACAGTTTAAAATGCCATAAATAGATGTATATATGAAATAATATATCTATAAATATCTATAATTCATATTTAACATAAAGGACATTAGAGTCGGTATCTGAAGGTATTATTTCAAAAATAATTGTGGGTACGTCATTTAGAAGACACTAGTGTCTTAAGAACTAAATAACACACATATTAAACCTGCTCTTTTTCGCCTACTCTTCACCAATGAATGAGTCACTTGTCTCGATAACCCCCCCATTTATTGGCATGATCAGACAAAAAATAGACGGCGTTTAAAATAGGAATAACTTAGTTCTAAAGCCGCTGGGGACATAGGATTAAATCATAGGAAGATATAGGTGCATAGACAAGAAAGCAGGAGGCTAATTAGAAGTTAGGGCATTGTGAAAACTAAAATCCCCCAATTGTCATTCCGACAAATGAGGGACTTGATAATTCGTTTTATAATCACTAAAAACTACATGTTTTTTATTAGCTCAGATGCAAATTCAGAACATTTTAGTAGAGTGGCCCCTTCCATAAGGCGCTCAAAATCATAAGTGACTCTTTTTGCCAAAATGGTCTTCTCCAAAGCGGTTTCAATAAGATCACCGGCTTCCGGCCATTTCATATAATCTAGCATCATTACACCGGAAAGAATAACGGAGCTCGGATTAACTTTATCCATTCCTGCATATTTAGGAGCTGTACCATGAGTAGCTTCAAAAATGCCGACTCCGGTTTGATAATTGATATTTGCACCCGGGGCAATTCCGATTCCACCCACTTCTGCAGCTAGTGCATCAGAGATATAATCTCCATTGAGGTTGAGGGTCGCTATAACATCGTATGCCTTAGGGCGAAGGAGGATTTGCTGAAGGAAGTTATCGGCGATGACGTCTTTAATGATTAGGGATTGACCGTCTTTATGAATAATTTGCCATGGACCCCCTTCATAATCGACAGCACCAAATTCGGTTTTAGCCAACTCATATCCCCAATCTCTAAATTTACCTTCTGTGAATTTCATAATATTCCCCTTGTGAACCAAGGTCAAAGAGGCTCTTTTCTTTTCAAAGGCGTACTCAATGGCCGATCTCACAAGACGATCCGTTCCTTCCTTGGATACCGGCTTAACTCCATAGGATGCAGAATCGGGGAAACGAATGCTTGAGACGCCAAGTTTGTTGATTAGAAAATCGCGTAGTTCTTTGGCTTCTTTGGTCCCAGCCATAAACTCTATACCGGCGTATATATCTTCCGTATTTTCTCTGAAGATCACCATGTCTACATATTCCGGATGCTTCACCGGGCTAGGCACCCCTTTGTACCATCTTACAGGACGAACACAGGCATATAAGTCGAGTTTTTGTCTCAGTGCGACATTCAAGGAGCGAATCCCGCCTCCTACTGGAGTAGTAAGAGGTCCTTTAATTGCAACCAGATATTCTTTGATCGTATCCAAGGTGTCTTTGGGCAGCCATTCGCCGAATTCTAAAAATGCTTTTTCTCCGGCATAAACTTCCTTCCAATGAATTTTTCTCGTACCATTATAAGCTTTTTCAACAGCTGCATCCAATACTCGAGAGGCTGCTGCCCATATATCCGGTCCAATACCGTCTCCTTCAATAAAAGGGATAATCGGTTCATTTGGTACATCCAGCACCCCGTCTACAATCTTAATGTGATGTTTAAGCATGTCTTATGATTTAATTATGAAATACTTTAATAAGTTACTTCGTTATGGGGAAATAACCCTATTTTTGAGGCGTCAAAGGTAGGTAATTATTATCATTCCTATGAATGATTTATGGAGATACCTTGTCAAGAAAGGCTACCGTTTGTTTGTATTTGTTAAGTGATACGCGGAAATTGACATTTATGATGAAAAATAATTTATTCTTATTCTTGTTCCAAACCCTATTTATCCTAGTAGGGGTAGGGGCATTGGGCGCTTGTAGTGGGCTCAAAACTCAAATGGCCTCTCCTGCAAAAGTCGACAAAGAAGCGTCCCATAAATGTAGTGAACCTGGGGTGTTGGAACTTTCTCCTGATTGTGGCGTGCTCATCAAATTAAAATCAGGTTTAAAGTATCAAGTGACTAAAATAGAAGATGTAGATTTTTCTTTTACTCCGGGAGGACATGTATGGGTGACTTTGGTGCGCGAAGACGATGTACTTCCATCGTGTGAAAAGGTCGAAGCAGCAGTTAAAGTTACGTGTGTGGAGGAGATACCGGCATTGGATACACTTGGGGAGCAGGATTGTATTCATACGAAGGATGTTCTTCAAGTGGCCTGGATGAACCAAATTATATCAAAATATAATCCCTCTATCGTCTCAATGTACCGAGAAGGCCCTGCGTCAGTGTATTCATTTGAAGGGAAATTTGGTAAGGTCTTATACGATTGTAGAGGACAGCTACTCTGTAGGACGGATTACGGAGATAAGACCGCCTGTGATAAGTTGATCAAACAAATGGGCGAAAAGGAGGTTTTATTAAAAATAGATTACTGAATAAAAGTCTAACTATCAAAACTGTAGTTACACACAAAAACAATAAGGGTATGATTAATCCCCATTTGGATGCCAGTGGGAGTACTTTTGACTCAGAGGAGCAAACCATAGAACGTGCGTTGCGTCCGGCTACAATGCAAGAATTTACCGGGCAACCGCAGCTGGTTTCAAATCTAATGGTTTTCATAGGCGCCGCCAAATTAAGGGGAGAAGCGCTAGACCACGTTCTTTTACACGGCCCACCGGGTCTGGGTAAAACTACCCTTGCTTATATTATAGCCAATGAATTAGAGGCCGATATAAAAATGACCTCTGGCCCCGTCTTGGAGAAACCAGGGGATCTGGCAGGTTTACTTACTAATCTCGATGAAGGCGATGTGCTGTTTATCGACGAAATACATCGTTTGAATACCGTAGTGGAAGAGTATTTGTATTCTGCTATGGAGGACTATCGGATAGATATTATGATCGATAGCGGACCTAATGCTCGAAGTATCCAACTCAATATTCAGCCATTTACTTTAGTGGGGGCAACTACAAGAAAAGGACTTCTGACGGCACCTATGCGTGCTCGTTTTGGTATCAATAGTCATTTGGACTATTACGACATTGCTACACTGGAGAAAATCATCAAGCGATCTTCTCATATCCTCAATATAGAAATTACAGATGAAGGAGCTTATGTCATCGCATCCAGGAGCCGCGGTACGCCAAGAATCGCCAATGCGCTCTTAAGAAGAGTCAGAGACTTTGCTCAAATAAAAGGAAGCGGAAAGATAGACAAAAAAATCTCTAATTTTGCACTCAATGCGCTCAATGTCGATGATTGTGGATTGGATGAGATGGACAATAGAATACTAGATGCCATCATTCGAAAGTTTCATGGAGGGCCGGTGGGATTGACAACTATAGCTACAGCGGTAGGGGAGGAACCCGGGACAATCGAGGAAGTACATGAACCCTTTTTAATTATGCAAGGCTTCATCCAAAGAACACCTAGAGGAAGAGAGGCAACCCCCAAGGCATTTGATCATATCGGAGAAGTTTATCCCGGCAAACAGGGGAGTCTTTTTTAGTGAGCTTATCCTCCGATCACCCCGCGTAATTGGTTGATTTGCTCCTTCCAAAAATCTTTCTGTTCTTCCAATTCATCCGGTTCCGCAAAATCGATGACCTCTAAAATGGTTTCATTCGTAATAGGTGATTTGGAGAATTTTACCTCCCAGAATTCATCTTCTTCAGAGTCTTCCCAACGAAATTTGAGCCGGTGATCCGCTTCATCTTCTTCTAACTCAGCTACCTCCTCGGCACCATCCCATTCAAATGTAAATTTATTGCCCGATATGTCAACACTATCACTGAACCATCTGGTTAATCCGGCAGGGGTAGTAAAAAATTGATAAAGCATAGCCGGAGATGCTTTAAATATAAATTCTAGTGAAAACTTTTCCTTGCCCATATCTTTATAGGTTGTTTGTTTTTCTACTATAAAGCATGAAGATGGGATATTGTTGTGTTTTAGTTCATTTCTTTTTACGTTGGAGGTGTATGAATTGACTTTGAATTGAAAAGGATAGTCAAAATCCTTTAGAAATAGTAGGGAGATGCTCAGGTTGATTGGACTATTGACTTTAACCCCTGTACTTCATCAAGGATGCTTTCCCCACATACAATTGGTCTTTGAAAATAAGATGAATACTATAGCTGTGCTGTTTGTGATTTTTTTTATACTTCCTATATAAGCGTGTTGATTAGGTAAATTATTTTTTCTATATTTGCCCAAGTTTTAATTACCATCACAAAGAAATGATATTGCGTTATGATGAATGAACCGATCAAATCGATTATGTACGGCGAATTGATAACCATTAACCCTGATGATACGTTAGGTAAAGCCCGAGAGATTCTAGGGACTTATCGGGTACATCATCTTCCCATAGTTGAAGGTGATAAGCTGGTAGGGTTAGTTACTACTTGGGATTTGTTTAAGATGGAGATGTCTCCTGCTGATTACGCCACCATTCCGGTTAAGAATATCATGACGACGCATCTTGCGGTCTTAGGACCCGATGACAAAGTGGGCTCTGCAGCAGAGCTCTTTTTAGAGCATATGTTTCAAGCCATTCCGATCGTTGAAGAAGATCATAAGTTGATAGGTCTCGTTACCATGTTCGATGTGTTGCGTTACTGTTTTTACAAAGAGTATGACCATTGATGCTCTTGTAATTCTTGCTACTTAACGCTTCTTTTGCGTAGAGTTACGTCCCATTTTATAGTTTCTTTTCTACTGTCGTATATTGATATATTTTGGAGTACTGGGCTTTTGGATGCCCAAAGCCCAGAGGCTTGTTGAGCGGTTAGGTACGTCTAAATGAATCCACGGTCTCCCTTTAATCCAGAAACTGTTTCTGAAATATTATATTGAGAATTATTTTAACTCGTATAATAATATTCTAATATATACGTTTTTATTAATATATTATTACACAAATCCCCTATATTAGGCCATGGATTTATGCTCCGTAATATATGGTCGCCTTTTTGATTTCTGCTCTTTATAAGAGACTTTTACGCTCTGAATGAAGTTATTCCCCATTTCATTGTTTCTTGGATATTTACTGCAGTAAACTATTACTGTGATAAATAAATATTAAAAAAATATTCAATATGTATATCATATTATAAAAATATGTAATATATTTGCGCCTGATTAGATATTGATTTAGGGTTTTATTGGAAGAGGTGATGGAACAATTAATTATTGCGTTTGTTGATGCGAGAATCCAATTTAGCATTTTAGATAGAGGATTAGGTAGGTTTGTTTTTCTCTTTTCTCAGTTCAACCGATTAACTAAAAATTTTTTTACCATGAAATGGTTGCTTGTATTTTTGATGTTACCCTTTTTGTCCCAAGCTCAACTTTACGATGTGGGTATCGGAGTTGGTGGGGCGGTATATGCAGGAGATTTGTCTTCGCCCTCATTAGAAGCCTATGTTAGGCAGTCGCATGCTGCCGGGCAAATAAGTGCAGCGTATTACTTTTCAAATGCGTACAGTTTGCGTGGTCACTTGATGTATTCCAAGCTTTCCGGTGATGATCAATTTGGAGTAGAGGATTGGCAAGTGCAAAGAGATTTGAATTTTGAGACGAGTCTGATGGAAGTGGGTGTCCAGATTGAAGCTGATTTTGGTCGATTTTTTAATTTGCCCATTGGGATTTCATATCCTTATGGTTTTATTGGGATGACCGTTTTGCATTTCAATCCAATGACATATTACAATGGAAGCAAAATTGCATTACAACCCTTAGGTACTGAGGGGCAAGGTATGCAGGGATACGATGCAAAATACTCCCTGATGACTACAGCTTTCAATTTTGGATTGGGGTACAAGTATCCTGTCCGAGACTATGTAGACTTGGTGTTTTCTTTGGCATGGCGACGGACGGCAACAGATTATCTAGATGATGTTAGCAAAAATTATGTATCTCGTGAAGAATTGTCGGCGAATAATGGTGAAATTGCCGCCCTTCTTGGAAATAAGATCAATCGGGAGACCGGTAGAGTTCGTGGTGGAAAGTATAGTAAGGATTGGTATGGTGTGGGGCTCATTAGTCTGAGATATTACTTGGGCAAGGATAGAAAAAGGATGAGACGTCATAAGCCGGGGTATACCGGAAGTTGTCCCTCGAAATTTTAACATCATGGTCTAAAGGGAAGAGACTTGACCATCAATTGTCGGATCTATCCTTGTGATACCATTATAGATATAATAAAGCAGCCTTGATGATTTCAGGACTGCTTTTTATATTATACTTAGAATGTTGTTAGATTTGCTATATTTGTTGGAAGAATGATCCGGAGTGGTCTTATCGTGTTTGAATTTATGATCGTATTATTATGTGGGACGATATTCTGTTTCCTGATTTTATGAGTCTTAACGTCTGGTTGAGTATTACCACTTTGACTTTTTTGGAGATTGTTCTTGGAGTTGATAATATTATATTTATAAGCATCATTGGTACCAAACTTAGGAGGGAGGATAGAGGGAGTGCCGTAAAGATTGGACTTCTTCTCGCCATGCTAATGCGCCTTATTTTTCTTTTTGGAATTTCCATACTTATTGCGATGAACCAGACTTTATTTCAAATAGAGTTTGAGTTGTTTCAGGCCTCTTTTACCGGTCAGAGTTTGATCATGCTTCTAGGAGGTTTATTTTTACTGTATAAGAGTGTGAAAGAGATGCACGAAAAATTAGAAGGAAATGCTTCCTCCATAGCCCCGACTCATAAAACTACTTCCTCTCGTTTGACCTTGTATCGTGCGATTATTGAAATAGGGGTGATCAATCTCCTATTTTCTTTAGATTCCATTTTGACTGCGGTGGGAATGACCAATGGAGTTGAGGGGGCCTTGATTATTATGGTTATTGCCGTAGTTTTTTCAGTGGTAATCATGATGTTATTTGCTATACCGGTTGGTGATTTTGTCAATAGACACCCTAGTATTCAAATGTTGGGATTGTCGTTTCTGATATTGGTAGGATTTATGTTGATACTCGAGGGTGCACATATGGCAAGCTTAGAAATATTGGGTACAGTACCTGGTGTTATCCCAAAGGGATATTTATATTTTGCCATCGCATTTTCACTGGCGGTAGAAATGCTCAATATGCGTCTGCGAGCAAAGCCGGTTCAATTGCATGGAACCCTCGAGGATGGTGCCGAAGCTGGTTTATATTCTGAAGCAGACGAAAAGGATGCAGTAGATTAATAGTAGGAGTAAACACGATTGGTTAAGGCTCGTGCCTAATAAATAAAAAAAGTTAGTGAGAATGAATAACGTTAGTGAAGAACTACAAGATAAGTCACTATTTCATACCGACTTATTTATAGATGGAAAATGGCAAAGTACAGAAAAGCGTTTCAGTGTTTCAAATCCTGCTAATCGGACACAGATAGCAGAAGTGGCTTTTGCAAATGAAACAGAGATTGATGATGCTATACGTGCGGCTCATCGAGCCTTTGTAGCATGGAAAAAGGTCGATGTAGCTCAGAGAGCTAAAGTCTTGTCCCGTTGGTGTGGATTATTGCATGAAAATAAGGAGGATCTCGGTCGATTGATGAATATGGAACAGGGAAAGCCCTATCGCGAAGCGGTGGGAGAGATCAAATACGCAGCTTCTTACCTTGAGTATTATTCAGAAGAGGCTAAGCGAATTAAAGGGGATCTCTTGTCTTCCCCCTTTGCGAATGCGCATACCCTCGTTTTAAAACAGCCGGTAGGGGTAGTGGGAATTATCACGCCATGGAATTTTCCGGCAGCTATGTTTATTCGGAAAGTAGCCCCTGCTCTGGCAGCAGGATGTACCTGTGTTGTAAAGCCGGATGAGAGAACTCCTTTGACCGCCTATGCGATTATGGAACTGGGAAGAAGAGCCGGTCTGCCTCCCGGAGTGGTTAATATGATAACGGGAGATCCACCGGAGATTGGTAAGCGCCTGGCCACTCATCCAAAAGTTGCCAAAATTTCCTTTACAGGCTCTACACAAGTAGGTAAACTTCTTATGCGATGGGCTTCAGGAACCGTTAAGCGCATTAGTCTGGAGCTCGGCGGAAACGCCCCCTTTATTGTTTTTTCGGATGCAGATCTAGAGGAAGCTGTCAAAGGACTAATGTTATCCAAGTTTAGGAACTCCGGACAGACTTGTATCTGTGTTAATCGGGTATTTGTCCATGCGTCAGTGATTAAGCCATTTGCTGTTTTATTAGAAAAGGCGATCCATGCACTAAAGGTTGGGGACAGTATTACAGATTATGATTTGGGGCCTCTTATTGATGAATCTGCTGTTCACAAGGTCGATCGATTAGTGCGGGGAGCATGTGAGGCAGGAGCTCATCTGTGTTGTGGGGGCAAGCGTTTAAAAACAGATCAATTGTTTTATGCTCCTACTGTTCTAAAGGGGGTAACTCCGGATATGGATATCTTCAAAGAGGAGATTTTTGGGCCCGTAGTAACCCTAATTCCATTTGAGGCGGAGGAAGAGGTGCTTGAAATGGCCAACAACACTCCTTATGGTCTTGCCTCTTATTTCTATACCCGCGATGCCGGAAGGATTTGGCGTATTTCCAAAGAGCTTGAATACGGAATGGTCGGTGTAAATACGGGTTCGATTTCTACTGCATGGGCTCCTTTTGGTGGGATTAAACAATCCGGTTTTGGTAGGGAAGGCAGTGCTTATGGGATGGAAGAATATCTGCAGATCAAATATGTCAATTGGCATGAATAAGCTCATCTGTTTGTGTATCTTTGCATTCGGAGAAGAAGAATCTATCGATATTTGGAAGAAAGAGTTTCGCGAGGATTGTGCACTATTTAATATGAAGAGGGTTTTTGCCTTCTATTTCAAAAAAATAAATAAAAATAATGATGAAGGGTATTTTAATTTTAATGATGGTATGGTCTTCCGGTATTATCCTGGCTCAAAACCAGCCCAAGGCCTACCAATTGTACAAATCGGATGGAACTCCGGCAGATTACAAAGAGATGATCCGGGAGATGCATGAAGCAGATGTCACCTTAATCGGGGAGTTTCACAACAACTCGATTATGCATTGGATGGAGTATCGTGTGGCGTTGGATTTGTTTGGGCAGGATTCTACATTGGATATTGGGATGGAGATGTTTGAGGCGGATGATCAATTGGCTATCGATGAATACATGAAGGGACGATTTAAGTATTTCTACCTCAAGGGAGCCATAAAAAGGTGGAAGAATTTTAAGACGGACTACAAACCCATTTTCGATTTGGCAAAAAAGTATCCGGGTAAGATTGGTTTTTACGCTACGAATGTTCCGCGAAGATACGCTGGGATTGTTTCCAATGGAGGCTATGAAGCGCTTGAAGGTCTTTCGGATCAAGCGAAGAGCTATTTTGCTCCTCTGCCGATGCACTTTGATACTACGGCCCCTAATTATCAAGAGATGATGGAGATGGATATGGGGCACAGCTCTAACCTCAACATCACCAAAGCCCAAGCATTGAAAGATGCAACCATGGCCTATTTTATAGTCAAAAACAAAAGAAAGGGCGTCCCCTTTGTACACTATCAAGGAGATTTTCACTCTAAGAATTACGGTGGGATCTATGTATACCTTAGATTGTATTCCCCAATGTTAAAGATCGTCACATTGGCTCCGGTAGAGAGTGAAACCATGGAGTTTAAAGACGAGTATAAGACCTTGGGGGATTATATTATGTTGATACCTGAAGAGATGACGAAGACGTATTAATCCACTAGGATGAAGGATAACGGTTCGATATGGCAAGCCGAAGCGCCCTGGCCCCGATGGGATGTGACGATTATCGGAGCAGGGATAGTGGGGCTATCCAGTGCCATATATCTGAAGACGCTGCATCCGGAATGGCTAGTTGTAGTGGTAGAGCGGGGAGCACATCCCGATGGCGCAAGTATCAAAAATGCCGGTTTTGCTTGTTTCGGGAGCCCGACGGAGATATTGTCTGACCTCGAGATGATGGGGGTGTCGGGCGTTGAGTCCTTGATTAGAGCGCGGTATTTAGGTTTGCACACCCTCATGTCCTTAGTGGATAAATCGGAAATGTTATTTCAGCAAACGCGTTCTTATGAATTATTTGGCGCTGAAGATGAGTCCTCATTTGAGCAAGTGATGGAGGCTCTCCCGACATTAAATGAGCTTGTCGCTAATGCCACAGGAGTAAAATCAGTATTTGAAAGGCAAGATGAGGTGATTACGAGGATGCGTTTGAAGCGAGTTTTACATGTAGTTACCAATCGTTGGGAAGGCACCCTTCATGCCGGTAGAATGATGGCCGCGCTAGTACGTCAGGCGTATTCGAAAGGGGTTAATATTTTTTGGGGGTATGAAATGGTCGATTTGCAGGAGCAAGAGGACACGGTGGAGCTTCATTTTAGAGATAGGGCACCCTTTCATACTAGAAAAATATTGTTTGCCAATAACGGAGCCGCTTCAAAATGGATCCCCCAACTGGATGTGCATCCCGTCCGCAATCAAGTATTGGTTACCGCTCCCATAAAGGGGTTGAAGCTTCAGGGAGCATTTCATATGAAAGAGGGCTACGTGTACTTTAGAAACATCGGGTCGAGGGTGTTGATTGGCGGGGCCAGGCATCTGGACTTAGAGGGATCCAATACGGATTGTTCCGGTGAAATACCTCAAATTACCCAATACTTAGAGCAACTGTTATCTGAGGTTATTTTAGACGGGGGCACTCCTCAGATTGATTATCGTTGGAATGGTTTTCTGGGAGTAGGAAAGGATAAATCCCCAATTATACGTATGATGACAGACCAAATCGGAGTCGCGGTGCGTTTGGGGGGAATGGGTGTGGCTCTCGGATCTTGGGTGGGTAAGCAAGCTGCTGAAATGCTTTCAAATTTTAATCATTCATAGATGTCTTTCAAGTATTTTCTTCGTATTGTAGCGACACTGGTTCTGCTCGTTTCCGGAGCCTCAGTATATGCGCAAGAGGTGACCGGGGGAGGCGTCCCGGATACGGGGGAAATTGAAATCTTGCATGCGGATAATCTCTTCTATGAGCGGGTAGGAGAGGACTATGTCCATCGCATGATCGGGCAGGTTAGACTATTGCATGATAGCACTTTTTTACTGTGTGATTCAGCGATAATGAAGGGACGCAAAGTTGACGCACTCGGCAATGTGACGATTATTCAAGGAGATTCTACAAGAGTTTATGCAGATACACTACTTTACGATGGGACGACCCATCAATCTGATCTGTATGGCCAGGTAGTGCTACATGATAAAGAAAGGGAACTCTTTACTTCCCAACTCCACTATGACCTGAAGGAAAAAATAGGTGTTTATCAACATTCAGCGGTTCTGACAGATGGCTCTACCTATCTCAGGTCTAAGACCGGAAGATACTACGTGAACTCAGAATATGTCTATTTTAACGATAGTGTAACCGTGTTGGATACCAGTTTTGTCTTACGCGCGGATTCCCTTTTGTACAGCACTGGAGAACAACGAGCCTATTTTATCAGTCCTACAGTCATAGACACCGACAGCAGCAGTATCTATTGTGAGAGGGGATGGTTTGACTTCAATAGCCGGGATGCCTTGTTTGCCGGTAATGCAGATTATAGAAAGGGCGATCAAATTGCCAATGCAGATACCATCTTTTATCTGCACGATCAAGGGCTGATTACACTGCGTAATGAGGCCATAGTGGTAGAACCTGGCAAACGGGCGACAGCAGCTTGGATACAGTATAATCAGCGCACCAAGGATATTGCAATGAGGGGAGACGCACATTATTCAGAACCCGGTAAAATCGTTGATGCTCAAGAGATTTACTACAACTCCGAAACAAAGAAGCTTCGTACAGTAGGGGATTCAAAGGTGATGGATGGAAGCCGCGAAATTGTAGCACAACAGATGGACTATGATGAAGAGACAGGAATGGGGAGGGCTGAAGGCCATGTTGTTATCATCGATACCTCCGATCATTTTGAACTACATTGTGATCGGGTGCTTCATGATAAGGAAACCGGTTTTTTGAAAGCTACAGGCACCCGTCCCTGGATGGTTCAACATACAGGGGAAGACTCCCTTTATATCGCTGCGGATACGATTTTGTCTTTTCGAATAAGCGAGACCGACACGACTCGTATACTTAAGGCTTGGTATAATGTTCAGATGTTCAAAGAAGATTTTCAAGGTATATGCGATAGCCTGATTTGGTATGAGAAAGACTCCTCTTTTAAGCTATTACAAGAACCGGTCCTTTGGTCCGATACCTCCCAATTTGTAGCCGATACCATCTTGATTTATATGAAAAATAAGACGGTTGATAGAGTCGACCAACGCAAACATGCTTTCATTATAACTACAGAGGACGAAGTGCTCTTTAACCAACTCAAAGGGAGAAATATTACTACGACTTTTCTCGATAAAGAGCCTTATCAATCCCATATTGTAGGCAATGCGGAAGTAGTGTATTACATCGTCGATGACCATGGTGATTATGTCGCTGCGAACAAGACGGAATGTAGCGAAATGAAGATTCGCTTCGTCGACCAAAAAGTGGATAAGATTCGATTCTATAAGCAACCAAAAGGGCAAATGCTTCCCCTTGAGGATCCTAAGGCTACAAAACTGAAATTGGAAGGATTCCGATGGATTACTTCAGAGCGCCCTGCGTCCTTTGAGGAAATTATTCATTGGAAGAAAGGGCAATAGAGCGTACCACCCCTTTGGCTACTTCCCGGGATGCGGATTGGGTGCCTAGTTTTTCATATAATACCACATAATCTGTTTTTAATTTATGGATGTGTTCGGGGTGAAGGAGTCGGTGCATTTCTTCCTCTAAGTTGTCAGCATTTAGTTGCCCTTGAATAAGTTCGGTTACTACCGATGCATCCATGATGAGATTGACGAGAGAGATGAATTTGATCTTAACGAATAGTTTCGCCAGAACATAGGTTAGTGGAGAGGTCTTGTAACACACTACCTGAGGTAAGCCAAACAGTGCGGCTTCTAAAGTACTTGTGCCTGATGTAATTAAACCCATTTTGGCTTTTGACAAGATCTCATAAGTGGCATCAAAGACCAATTGGACTTTTTCCCCATAGGGATGTGTTTGGAGTATCTCCCTATAAAGCTTCTCCGGTATGGTATGAATGCCCGCTATTACAAACGAGTAATCCGGAAAACGACACACGACATCCAACATAACCGGTAATATTCGTCGTACCTCTTGTCTTCTGCTTCCAGGGAGTAGGGCAATGATCGGAGGTTGAGCTGGGCTGGGAGAGTTATGTCGGTTTTTAAACGCTGTGATTTGTTCGACCAAAGGATTTCCGACATAAGTAGTAGGGAGATTTTGATCTTTGTAAAAGGCTGTTTCGAAAGGCAGAATCGTATAGAGATGATTGACATGAGCGCGCAGCGCTTTTATGCGGCCTTTATTCCATGCCCACAACTTGGGAGAGATGTAGTATTGGACATTATATCCATTTTGCTTTGCCCAAGCGGATAGCTTTAGATTAAAACCAGGGTAATCGATTAATATAAGAGCATCGGGCTCAAATACAGATATGTCACGTTTGCACTCCTTAAAATGACGACTTATAGTGCGAAGATTTTTAAGTACTTCCCATACCCCCATAAAGGACAAATCGGCAATGTGTCGCAAAGGTGCTTTCCCGGCAGCAGTAGCCATTCTATCTCCTCCCCAGAATTCAAAAGTACTTTCGGAGTCTAATTGTCTCAGGGCTAGGATGAGATTACTTCCGTGCAAATCCCCAGAGGCTTCTCCTGCTATGATAAAGTACTTCATGGCTTTAAAATTATGTATTATAGGAAGACGATTTAAGTTAATAATGATCAAGCCTCTTCGTCTAAAGGTCGATGCTTATAATCTTCATACAACATGTGCTTTAGATTGTTCGACTCTTGTCCTCATCCCCGTGTTGGTGTGTATAAAGTAGCATCTGTATAACATAGTTACTGCGGCAGCATTATCACAGAATAAGTTTGTAGAACATCCATAGCCAGAGAAAGGCGTAAAGTAGTGTCGCAGTTACGATCCCTCTAACTGTACGGGTGCGATACTGTTTGTTGGCCCAGTTGACCGTTAAGAGGTTAAAGGCTATAGCCAATAGGTAATGCGTCCTAGGCTGGAAGAGGATAAAAATGTCTTTGCTGTCGAGAAGTACATCGACAATGCTGAGGATCCCGATGATTAAGTAATAACCGATAAGTGGCCCCACAAGTCCTAGCAATAAGCCCATCCAAATAGTGTCATTCTTCATTGGATTTTATTTTAGTTGTCAAGGAAATGGATTCTATTTTTTTGTTAGCATCTAAAGCAGTGTAATGCGTCAAATCATGACAGGAGGGGACAATGGAGACATAACCGGCTTCCAGCGCGGCTAAATCTGTATCCTCTCCTTCGTCTAGAGAGACAAATTTTCCCGTCAGCCAATAGTATTTACGACCTCTCGGGTTAACTCCCTCTTGAAATTCCTCTACCCAATTTCCTTTGGCCTGGCGAACTACCCGGACACCATTGATCCGTTCGATTGGCAAGTTAGGGATGTTGACATTCCAAAGAAGTGTGTCCGTCATCCGGTGCTCCAAGACATATTGCAGAATCTTCCTAACGATAAATTCCGAAGGTCCCATATCTGCCTCATGAGAAAAGTTTAATAAACTAAACCCAATGGATGGAATTCCCTCAAGAGAAGCTTCCATCGCTGCAGACATAGTTCCGGAATAAAGGATGTTAATCGAAGCATTGGACCCGTGGTTAATGCCGGATAAACACAAGTCCGGTGGGCGATCTTTTAGTAGTACATTGGTTGCTATTTTAACACAATCAACAGGTGTCCCCGTACATTCATATGCCTCGATATCCGGGCTGATATCTACAGGGGATATCTGAATGGGAGTCTCAATCGTTATCGCATGTCCTTGCCCGGATTGTGGA
>JALSTN010000282.1 GCA_026983735.1 Saprospiraceae bacterium
GCTTTATTGTGCAATAGTTCATAGGAAGATCCTTTACTTTACCATTTCATATCTGCTTTTCAGCATGAATCAATGCATAAACGCCTTCCGTCAAATCGTGTAAAATTTGTGGCTCAGTAACCCCCAATCTACGCTTGTTGCTGATGTCATAGATGCCTTCTTTGCTAGTCGAATGCTCACCATGAATTCCTCGAATCTGTAAATGGTGTTTTTTTGTAATACGGTGAAATTGTTTCTTTCTCTCTCCTAACTTGGGTAAGGCTATGTGGACACTTGCGCGCATGGCGGTCCCGAGGTTCGTCGGACAAGATGTGATATATCCCAGTCGTTCATCAAACTCAAATTCCAGAGTGGTCTCTAAATGCCGCAATGCTTTTAAAAGCCGAGCGTAAACGCTAGATATATCCCCTCCCTTTTCCATCGAGATGATGCGTAGCTGATCTTCCTCATTAACCCATACTAGAAAGTTCTTGTCTTTGTTGTGAAAGATTCCGCGCCCCTCCGGCCAATGTCGATTTACCCCGGCTGCTTCTAAAAAACGGTCACCTTCCTTGAATAAAAAATGATCCTTAATCAAGGACCGCTTTATTGAAGCTTCCATCTCACTGAGTGGATAGAACATCCCGGATAAATCATCCGGCAATACTGTCAATACCTGACGAACCTTTTGTGCCACCTCAAGCCGTTGTTCCCTTGAAATTCCAGGCCCCAAGGGATATCCTTTGAGATTTCTGCCGACACGAATACGCGTAGATAGGATGTATTTTCCTTCAGGATCTAGTATTTTAGGTATGAAATGGTTGGATTTCAAATTAATCTTATGACAGGAGTGTGGTTTGAACCCATGGTATTCTTCTATGATGGGGTCCATAAGGGGAGCAAAAGTAGGATACGAGTCTGCATCCCCTGCATATACCCCTATTCCGCTATCCGGATGTTCTACACCGGAACGTATTGCCTGGTTCAAGGTAAATCCTGTAGAGGTTCGCTTATCTTTTAATACATCAAAGACCTCAGGCGTAAGATATTTGCTCAATAGAGAAGTACACTCCTCTGGAAATTTTGGATAGCACATAGAACATGATTTGCTGCCTGATTTTTAAAAGAAATATAGCTGATCAAAAGCCAAATCATTGAGATTCCACTTCAGTTTCACTTGGAAGCTTATGCTTCTCCACCAATTGTCTGAATCGGGTCTTTGAGTCCTATAGGCATCTTTTAATCCATACCGGTACAACGGGAAGTATATCCCGATGATTTGTTGAGCTCTTAAAGATAATCCGGCACTCATAAAATACTTGGGTGCGGAGGCATCTGCATTGATTGCTAAAGCCTGATCCACAAAAACACCAATTAAGGGAACTTTGGGTATATCACTTTCGAGGTTCAGTGCAGTGAGAGAACGAGTCGCACCGATGAGTATGGGCTCTTTAAACCCCCCTTCTGCGATTTGAATTTGATGGCTATAAAATTTACTCCATGGATTTCTGCCCAAGTAGTAATCATCTAAAAAAGCATTGTCAGCTTCATTAACATAACTCAGATAGTATTGGCCTTTGATTCCTGCATTCTTCTTTTGCAAGAA
>JALSTN010000283.1 GCA_026983735.1 Saprospiraceae bacterium
AAAGACAATATGGATTTAATGGAGGTAAATAGCAAAGATGGACTTTTTGCATTTCAAAAAAAGGCCATCAATATACGTGTTTCTAACAATACCTTCCCAAGATCAGATAGATTTAAGCCTCGTTGGTATTATGGCAATGAAGTAAAGCAAAGTTGGGAAAATTGGATGCCTTCTTCTGCCGTGGCTTTTGCAGTTATTGACCCGGTAACCGGAAAAACTTGGGATAATCCGATCGGTGGGCTATACGGTTCTGTAAACCCTCAAAGAAATGATGCTAAGACTATCCATGTTTTTCCTTTCTATGTCAGAAACGAACAAGAACGTGATGTTGTAGAAACCTTTATTAGAGATATTGTTCCAAAGGGAAGCATGGTCATATTTTATACTATCCATAGTAGAGGTAGTAATTATCACCCTGAGCAATGGGCCAGTGACCCCGGTGATAATATCATGACGCTGCTCGAAGCACAAGGGGCTACAGAAATCAGAAATCTCATATCGACCGGTCCCGTTCCTTACATATTTTGCTTCAAAAAAGATGGATTAACGACTTTCAAACCGATTGAAAAGATTGGTAATGACTCAGATGTCATCGAAGGGGAATTCAACATCTATCCATATCGAAATAAAGGGGAAACAACTACCCCTTCGATCGGTCCGGGACAAGGTTGGAAATCTATGCAGTGGGATGTATCCAATATCGAACCCAATGATACTTATACTGGTACCTTATTAGGTTATGATGTCAATGGAGTCCAAGAAGTACTTCTCGATAATCTAGAGAAAGGAAATTATGACTTATCCAATATAGATAAGGATCAATATCCCAGGCTTCAAATTAAGTTTTCTGCTAAAGATGATACCAACCATACTTGTGTCAAGATGCCGTATTGGCGCATCTATTATGATGCTTTACCAGATGTAGGAGTCTCTAATGGTTCAGGATTTTCATTTATCAAAGATACATTAAACCAAGGCGAGGAAGTGTCTCTTCATCTTCCGATTACTAATCTGACTCCGATAGATATGGACAGTCTTCTCGTCAAATACTTTATAATTCAGTCTGTAACAAATGAATCTCAAACCATTTTACAACGTATCGCTCCGCTTCCGGGAAATGCTTCTGCTACGCTGAATTTCTCCTTACCAACCTTAAAGTTAAACGGTTCTTACAAGTTGATTGTCGAACTCAATCCTGATAAAGACCAACCCGAATTAAAGCATTTTAATAATTTTGCCCAATTCGAATTCTATGTACGTGGGGATAAAGAAAAACCCTTACTCGATGTTACATTTGATAGACTTCATATCGTTGATGAAGAGTTGGTTTCTAGCCGACCCGAAATACGAATTACACTTGTTGATAATAACGAGTTTTTTGCCTTAAAAGACACTTCACTATTTGATATTTATTTATCGGACTCCCCTTTACCCAGTCATTTTGTACGCCAATCACTTTCTGATCCGGACATCACCTTTCAACCCGCTGACCTCAGCAAAGGCAAGAATAAAGCCAGCGTGATTATACGCAAGCATTTTGATGATGGTCGCTATTTTCTGAAAGTTGCAGCAAAAGACAATGTTGGGAACACCGCCGGACAGTCTGATTATCAGATTTCCTTCCGAGTTATTAATAAATCCGCCATTTCGAATATAGTCAATTACCCCAATCCATTTACTTCTTCGACACGATTTGTCTATACCCTTACGGGGGAAACGCTTCCCGAAGAATATCACCTTCAGATAATGACCGTAACAGGTAAGGTCGTCAGAGAAGTTAGCAAAGAAGAGTTGGGCCCATTACGATTTGGGACACATATGACAGATTTTGCCTGGGATGGGCGAGATGAATTTGGTGATCCATTGGCCGCGGGGGTTTATCTCTATCGTTTTTCTATAAAGAAGGAGGGGGGAGACAGCATGGAGCGCCTCAAAAAAGAGGACTATAGCCGCTTAAGTGATTTAGATACGTATTTCAAGAATGACATAGGCAAGATGGTCTTGATGCGTTAGTGCATAATTAAAGGGATGAAGGTACTGCACATATTTGACCGATATCTCAATTCAACCATGAATTGGGCTCATAATTTTATGGTCAGCATGCAAGATGTAGATCATTATGTGACAGCACCCATTGTATTTCACAATTCATACAAGGAAGGAGTTCAACTAGTATTGGCTCCCTACCAGAAAAGTTTGCCGATGCCCAAGGACGAATGGTCCGTGCCCGGTTCTTACAGAGTTTTAGACAAAGTACTACCGCAATTTTTTAATCAGTGGTTGAAAAAATTCGTACAGAAGAATACACCGGACATCATACATGCTCATTTTGGTGGAGTAGGCGTACGACACATGCACTGGATTGAAAAAACAAATATTCCATTTGTCGTCTCCTTTTATGGCTTTGACATGGAAAAACTACCGCATAAAAAACCGGCCTACCGGGAGTTTTATCGCGAACTAGGACGAATTGCAGACGGGATATTTGTCTTAGGTGCATCGAGTAAGAGGACGATGATTTCCAGGTATGAAATGGTACCGGATAAGATATATATTCACCCGCTGGGTATCCCGGTTGACCGTCTACCATTTCATACAAAACAAAAAAAATCCGGTCAGCTTCGGTTACTTCAAATCGCTACTCTAACACCCAAAAAAGGTCAATTAGATGCGATTAAAGCCCTTCATCTGGCCTTACAACATTACGAGAATATCCACCTTACCTTGTCCGGAGAAGGGTGGGATAAATCCTATGTATCCGAGATTAGAGCATATATAGAACAGTACAACTTAGATAAACATGTTCGCTTATTGCCCTTTACTCCACATCACCAGATTTATGACCTCATGTCCCGACACGATGTGTTTATTCACCCCAGCAGATTTACAGCAGATAAAGATAGTGAAGGAGGAGCTACCTTTGCCATATTGGAAGCTATGGCCGCTGGACTTCCCGTACTTAGCACGAACCATCGTTCCATTCCCGAACGGGTTGTCCACGGTCAAATGGGATTTATCTCACCGGAAGGAAATCCAAAAGCTTTGGCACAATCTATTCTTCGCATGTATGAAATGGATGACCTTCGATATAAAGAAATGTCTAACTCCTGTAGAAAACAAATCGAAGAGCAGTTCAATAGCGATAAACTCATAGTAGCATTACGAGATTGCTACCATTCGATCTGTACAAAAAAGAGGAATACCCTTTTGTAAGAGCTAACTTTTAGTAAGTTAAACCGAGAGACATACCTGAGACATAAAAATTCAACTCTATTAAGCTGTATTACTGGACGACGATCTTCCGGGTGGTATTTCCTAGACTTGATCGAATATTCAGCAAGTAAACGCCCGTTCTAAACTTTGAAAAATCCAAATGTAATCCATTACGAGCCTCTTTGTGCATATCTCGAAATACCTCTTCTCCAGTCAAAGTTGAAAGGGTAATATCTATCGGAATATTCTGAAGGTTTTTCTCCGGAATTATCCAAAGAGAATGATGTACAGGATTAGGAAACACCCTGTAACCCTCATTGGATATGGGAAGATCTTTTGTCGCTACATTGGGATTACTCTCATCCATTTTTAGCACAAATCGATGGATGCCCGTCCATCCACCTTCATGGTCCTTGACGACAAAATCAAACCCATCCATTGGGTGATCTTTCATATTGGCATATTGCAGCTTTCTGTCCCAAATATCCTGTTGAGTAAAATGATCTCCTACCTTCAAAGTTTGCCCCTTGAGAAGAAGAATTCCATAATCGGGTAAACGCACAATAGTGTAAGTCAGACGCGATGGACCGGTATTGTCATCCTCGACAAGCAGTACATCAGCGATAATGGGAACTTCGAGATTGGGCTTTATTTTAAACGTATCATTGTGTACGACATGTGGTGATTGAAATGCTATATCCCCACAGATTTGCATCCTCCAGTTCTCCAGTTTACCTGTTCTGTTTCCTCTTTTATTGGATATAATTAATTTCCAATCCCCTTTAGCTTCAACTCCTGTCAAAGGCTTCAAATTTCCTTTTCTCAATCGGGAAACAATACCATCACCGATTGTCCCACAGCGCGCTACATCGGGAGCATCATCATCAAATCCTACGTTCATATAAACCGAATTGGCACAAGCGTTTTTCCAAACAACTACTTTAGTAGAGTCATCAGGAGCAACAAGTTGTATATTGATACCATTTAAGTATTCAGAAGACAAGGTAATATTTTCAATATTAATATCAGATACCGTAAACTGTTGGGGTACTGGAATGGTAAATGTACGTGTCTGACCACTACTGATAATTTGGTTATCGATTTTGGCCTTATAATTAGAACAAGCCGAGGCCAAAGTGCTAAAAGCGGTTGTTTTTGTCCACGGACCCACCCCACATTCATTAATTCCTCTCACATGCCAAAAATACAATGTATTGACATCAAGCAATGGACCTCTAGTTGTTGTCTTTGTAAGATCAGATGCGCTAAAGACTATTGATTTTGCATCAAATGCAGGACTTGTTGCAATCTCTATTTCGTAGGAAGATGCATCTGCATCAGACTTCCAAGAGTAAACAGGACCGACGGCAAATTTATGCTCAAGTACAGGAGATAAAAGTGCAAGATCCTGATAGTAATTACGCACTACCCGAATGGGAATGGGAGCAAGTGCTTGGGTATCTTTTTGATCAATTACATAGGATACAATGGCTTCTGAAAGGTCAGCCTCTTTTACCTGTGTAAAGTCAAAATGTAAGGTTGTCGAATCTCCAGCTTCAATATCCAATTTACTAAAAGAATAGCTGGCTTCAGCCGGAAGTCCAGAGATATCAACAAATTGAATAGACTGTCCGGACCCTGCTCCAGTTGTGCGAATAGTAAGATCAAATGATTCCGGCGCACAAGCGACCATACTATTGGGGAAAATACCTAAGGACACTTCTGGGTTGGTACTTTTAGAAACTTTAATAGGTCGATCACTGACATCAAAGAAAATACTATGTGCCGCCTTTATTTTAATTCGCCCTGCACGGATACTGGTATCGGGTAATATTATCCATTCTGAACCGTCATTAGGAGTATTCTCCACCAAAGGGATGGGATGGTCATAATCCCCGTCTTTGAATAAGTATATATTGACTTCTTTACAATTGACCGGAGGCAAATCTGTTTTAGCTACATCCCATTGGATCAACTGATAAGTACCAGCGGTTAATGTCTCCCTTTCATTGGGCCAGAGCACTCGGAATGGTCCAGCACTTTCTGTCGCATCAAATGAGATATAATCCCATGCGACGGCACCTGCATTCGGATTGTTATCTCTGACTGTAAAGGCAAATTTGAATTTAAAATCATAAGGGGGAAGCAATTCTGTCAGATCCGAGACAGGGATATTATTTCTCTGATTTAAAATAAGAGATAACCTAGGAAAAATCCTTGTGGGAGAAGTGCTTGGTGGAAAGGAACGAAATAGAGGAACATAACCATCTTCTTTCGTTGGGTGACCTATATCTATGCTCCTTCCGGTCGTGTATTGTTCCCAGGAATAAGTCATGGCATCCTTTTCACTATCTATACCTTCCCCTGTCAATTCAAATGGGGTGAGATAGGGAATCGTAAACCCACCCTCGAGGGGAATAGTAGCTGTTGGACGTGTGTTGCCGGATGGAACTGGTTTTCCACAACTTCCATTATCCGACACTCTGGAGTGGTTATAAACTTTGGTTAGAGAGTTATTATGAAAAACAGGATCTGCACGTCTTACAAAACTTTGTGATCCACATAGTCCACTGTATGACATAATCGTACTTCCTCCGCCAGGTTCGAAAGCAGTAGAACCACTCTCATTTCCATTGCAATTATTAAATGTATGGGGGGCAGAGAATTGATGTCCCATTTCATGGCAAGATATCTGAACTGCTACGTAATTGAGATTGGAGGTGTACCAACATGTCACACCGGCTCCTTTTCCACTAGAACACACAGAGCTCAAGGCCGCAATTCCTCCAACATCTGTACATGTGGCAGTGAATACATGGCCTATATCATATGCGTTTTTGCCAATGTGTCGGTTGATAACAGCAGTGTTTTGTCCGATCAGAGCTCCCCCTAGCTTGGCATCCGAAAAAGGATCAATTTTTGGATTGAGAAAAATCAAATTCTTATTGCCCGACACAAGCAACAGACGGATACCAAATTCTCTTTCGTATACTTCGTCTATTACGTTCACTGCACTTATCATCTTGGCCATTGCAAGGTCTACAGTTCCTCCTCCTAAAGAACTACTCCCACCCCATTCACCTGTGCATGAAATAGCAAGACGAAAGGTCATTAAAGGCCAATCTTCTCCTCGAAGGTCTAGGGTCGGATCCTTATGAGGACGAAGGTCTACTATAGATTGGTCTACCTCGCAAATATACTTAAACAAATCCGGTTTCTCTTTCGCCAGATCCTCAATATAATAACTCGTGTAATACTCCCCTGCCTTTGCTGTCAAGGGTTCCACAAAGAATTGTCCCTTTTCCGTGTGGACAGAAGCCCGAAACCCCCAAGGGCTAACATCCATGCGTAAGGACCAAGTGGGATGATTCACACTCTTAGCTTTATAAGTGTATGTCCCATATATATCATGCTGTGTAGGATCTTCTAAAACACTGGAAAAAAAACACTCAAAGGGCTCCATTTTACCTTCAGGCATTGGGATATTGAGGATTAGTCCGTGTTTATTATTGAGTTCTTGCGGAGCAGATTGAAGGTATTTCTTTAGCCGATTATACGACAAATATAAGGTTTGTCGTTTTTGCGGAATAGTCGTATTTACGATAACAGCAGAGGATGGAATTTCTTCTGCATGGATAACCTTCCAAAAGTTTTGTGCAGATAAATACGTACTAGAGAAAAGTAAAAAAATCAAAATGCGTACTAAATACATCAGAGTTGTTTATGTAGTTTAATAATTTTATTATAATTAAGCCAATGGCAAAAACAAATGTAAAAATACAGATTATTTTAAGAATACCCAAAATATTTGTATAAAGGGATTGGTCCGCCTCTACTTTGCCCCCCTTATTCTGTTAGGGCCAACAATAAATAAGATATTCCGAGTAAAAATGTATTTTGGATTTTACTCGGAATAATGGCGTATAGTTGGGTTCAGCCCGGTGGCTAAAGTGATAAAATACCCGAATCAAAAGAGGTCTTTATCAGAGGGAAATCATTCCCTAACTATCAGGTAAAAGGTAATCAAAACCGATTCTGTTGCAGGAAAACAGTAGAAATCAAATAAAATGTTAATTATATGTTTATTTT
Source organism: Saprospiraceae bacterium (assembly GCA_026983735.1). Classification (GTDB taxonomy): domain Bacteria; phylum Bacteroidota; class Bacteroidia; order Chitinophagales; family Saprospiraceae; genus JALSTN01. Next base: position 7,303 of record JALSTN010000283.1, read on the forward strand.
CAAGGTCTAAGGGCTGTATTGCTTTTAAATTGTTTAACATTGCAGAGGGAATCAATAGCTATGCTATTGGTAAAAAAACTATTTATCCCATTTTAGGTACAGCATATTAAGTGGTTAGTCATGACGAATAGATCTATACGGTGGTTAGTAGTAGTATCTGCACTTGCGGTGACAGGGTTGTTGTCCGTTCAATCCTATTGGGTCTACCAAACGCTTAAAATAAAACAGTCTGAATTCCGCCAATCGGTGACTATAGCACTGCGTAGAGCAGCTGTGTCCATGTCCAAGTACAATCGCACCAAACTTCCAACAAAAAATCTAATTCAACGCCCTTCTACCAATTACTATGTGGTCAATATCAATTCCCCTATAGACGATCCGAGTATTCTGGAATACTTTCTCATTAAGGAATTTGAACGAGTAGGGATAAGCGAACCTTTTGAGTATGGAATATATGATTGTGCCTCAGATGATCTGGCATATGGGAACTGCTGCAATTACGACGATGAAATCATCGCTCCTTCCAAAAGACGCAAAAAACCGAAATCCAAGGATTTGATCTACTATTTTGTAGTTCGTTTTCCGGGAATCAGTAGTTTTTTTCTTAGAGAAATGTGGTTTTCTGTCCTTTTTTCAGGTATTATCATTCTTGTTTCCCTTTTCTTGGCATATGCTCTGTATGTCATCCTTCAACAAAAGAGATATTCAGAGGTCCAACGCGATTTTATCAATAATCTGACACATGAGTTTAAAACCCCCATAACGTCCATCTCTCTCGCTGCTCAAACACTTCAAGAAAGCCAGGTAGTCCAAAAAGATACTCGCTTAAAAAGATACACAGACCTTATCGTATCTCAAAATAAACGACTCAACGCACAAGTTGAAAAGGTATTGGAAATGGCTCGACTTCCACAAAATATGAGTAGAGTCACTCTAAAACAGGTTTCGCTACACGATTTGATCGAACAAATTATTCCGGAAATGAAAGTGCGTATAGAAGCTGAAAAAGGGCGTTTATTGGTTAATCTTTTTAGTAAATATCCAATCATAGAAGCAGATGAATTGCATGTTAGCAATATATTGCACACACTCCTCGACAATGCTATAAAATATAAAAAAGACTATCCCGTTATATCCATATTAACCGTTGATGTGGAAGACGGTTGCAAGCTCGTTATTGAAGATAAAGGGATTGGGATCGATAAAAAGCACCTCAAGCATTTATTTAAGCGTTTTTATCGCGTACCCACGGGAAAATTGCACAATGTTAAAGGGTTTGGATTGGGATTGTATTATGTAGACCAAGTAGTGAGAGCACATCATTGGACTTTGGATGTTACTTCCACAAAAGGGGAAGGAACCAGATTTTCAATACGTTTTCATAACAACAAATAAATGACGTACTATTACAACCATTGAATCTGAATATATACTCTGATGGAATATAAAATACTTTACGTAGAAGATGATGAAACCTTAGCTTTTATCACGGCAGACCACCTCCAGCTCAAGGGTTATAAAGTAGATCATTTTACCAATGGTCAATCTGCTCTGGATCATTTTCAATCCGGCAATTACAGTATCTGTATACTCGACGTGATGCTCCCTGAAATGGATGGATTTACTTTAGCACGTGAAATAAGACGAAAAGATCAAGATATTCCTATTTTGTTCCTTACTGCGAGAGCTTTAAAAGAAGACCGAATCGAGGGACTTAAAATAGGTGGAGATGATTATATCACTAAGCCTTTTAGTATCGAAGAACTCTTACTGAAAATTAAAGTATTTCTCAAGAGAAGTAAGGTTTTTGTAACCTCTTTAGATGACACAATCTTCAGTATTGGGGCCTATTCTTTCGATTATGAAAACCTATCTTTATTTCACCCCAATCAGACAAAAACACTAACCCAGAGAGAGTCTGACTTACTCAAGTTACTAATTGAAAATAAAGGGAAAGTGCTTAAAAGAACCAAAATCCTTGAAGAGCTATGGGGCGAAAATGACTATTTTATGGGACGAAGTCTCGATGTATTCATTTCCAGATTGCGCAAATACCTTTCTCTTGATCCCTCTATCCAACTCGTCAATATTCACGGCGTGGGCTTCAAGCTCACCTTACAGTAATGACACTCGATTATACGGTAAAATATACCTTAATGCAAAATTTCAGGCGTATTTACCCTGATAGAATCTGTTTTCCTTTTATCCTTTCGTATACTAAATAGGTGAATGCATGTTTGTGCTGTTCATCCACTGGGTGATAGACGGAAGACTCTAATTTCCACTCTTCGAAATTAATGGTTGGAAAAAAGACATCTCCTTCTACTTTCGAATGAACTTGTGTATAATACAATCTATCAAGATAAGGTAGTGCCAACTCATAAATCATACCTCCTCCAATTATAAAAATCTCTTTTTTTTCATACTGCTTTGCTATAGTGATAGCTTCCTCTAACGATTTGGCCATTTTACAACCCGACAGGAAGAGGGTAGGATCACGAGTTATAACAATATTTACTCGACCCGGAAGAGGAAATGGACCGCTTTCATAATTCTTTCTTCCCAAAATGACAGGATGTCCCAATGTTACATCTTTAAAGTATCTTAGATCATCAGGAAGTCTCCATGGGAGGTCATTATTTCTTCCGATTACTCGGTTTTCCGAGGCTGCAACAATAGCTGAAATCACCATTCAAATATGAGGTTTAGTTCTGTGTTAAATCCATGTCTTTGATTTTGTCTTCTAGTCTTGTTCTCTTCACTTTTCCTTGGAGATATTTTTCCATTACAAGACTGGCAATCGGTGTAGCTACAGCTCCTCCAAATCCCGCATTTTCCACTATAACCGCAATCGCTATTTTGGGTTCTTTCTTAGGAGCAAATGCAAAGAATACAGAATGATCCTTTCCATGAGGATTTTGAGAAGTCCCTGTTTTCCCACACACTTCGATTCCTAAAATTCGTCCCTTTTGAGCTGTACCAGACCGTACCGCTAATCTCATACCCTCGATCACAGGTCCAAAATAGGTCGTATCTATAGGTACCTGATGCACCTTCTTAAATCGTTTAGGAAATAAATCATCATTATCACCTATTCTTCTAATAAAATGTGGAGTATAATATTTTCCTCTATTGGCAATAATACAAGCTGCATTGGCCATTTGTAGAGGAGTTAGAAGCAGCTCTCCTTGGCCAATACCAATAGACATAATATAAGTAGACTTCCACTTGTATTGGGGGTAGAGGCGGTCATAAAATTGACTTGTGGGGATAAATCCTCCTATTTCTCCTTCTAAATCTATCCCCAAAGGATGTCCTAACCCGAAATCATATAGATAGTCCACAAATAAGTCTAATCCTTCATCATGATGATCATACCCAAATTGCTCAATGATATTTCTGAAAGATTGAAAAAAATACGAGTTACAGGAATATTCTAATGCCATCTTTACATTCCATGGTTTAGGATGATGATGACAGCCATAAATAAAATTTTCATACTTGTAATACCCGGGGCAATATCCGACAGTATTGGGCTGAATCACTTTCTCCTGAAGCGCAATAAGTGCCACTATTGGTTTAAAAATGGAGGCGGGAGGATATTTAGCCATAATGGGCCGGTTCATAAAGGGATAGAGCGTGTCGAATTGAAGCTGTTGTAGCAAAGTTTGATCTCTATGATTAATGGTTAATATATTAGGATCGTATTCCGGTGAGGATACATATGCCAGTATCTCTCCTGATTTGGGCTCTATCGCCACTAAAGCTCCTTTTTTGTTCTTAAAGAGAGACTCCGCATATTGTTGAAGCTCCAGATCAATACTCAATATCAAATCCTTACCGGATTTGGGAGGAGTATTGATACCTTGTGCCAAAGTCTTTATTTTATTTCCTTTATTATCCCGTAAAGTAATGGATATCCCCTTTTCTCCCCGCAATATCTTTTCGTAATATTTCTCAATTCCACTAACCCCTATATAATCCCCTAAGACATACTGATCACTTGAATCCTTTAGAATATTTTCATCTACTTCATTGATATATCCAAGAATATGCGCTGCACTGTGATGTGGATACTCTCTAAAAAATCTCACTTGTGGAGTAAAACCAGGAAAAGCATACAAATGCTCCTCAAATCGCTGAAACACCTTAGCCGGTATATTCTTAATAAAGGAAAAAGGAACATGCTTGGAAAACCGTTTATCCTTCCAATCCTTCTCTAATCGCTGTTTGAAGTCTTCTTTAGTAATCCCCAGTAGATTGCAAAATTTTGTTGTGTCCATCGCCGGATCAAGTAACCTATAAGTGACCAGCAGGTCGTATTGTGGAGAATTATGAACCAGTATTCTTCCCTTTCTATCGAAAAGTAAACCACGTGAGGGATATTTTACCTCTCTACTAATCGTTGTCGCCAGAGCCTGACTCTTATACCGGTCATCGATGAGTTGCAACTGAGCCAACTTAAATACGAGTAAAGAAGAGGCGAGAACAATCACTGTCTGTATATAGTACCATCGATGTTTTAAGAGTGCGATTCCCTGCATATTTAGTATCTGTCTATATCGTCAAAAGCCCGTACTTTTTTTAGTTTCTAGGATTTAGAATCATCTGATGTATCAATACCAAAATATAAGAAACAATGAAACTTAAAATTGTTTTAATCAGCACATCAAGCCAATATATAAACGAAAAGGCCTCCAGAGAATAAAAAGTAAATACAAATAGAAATAGTAATATTCCCGAATACTCCAAATACCAGATTAATCCAAACTTGGAAGCCACCGGAGCATCTCCCTTTTCATATCCGGAATGAGGTTCGATAAGTTTAAGTACAAAAGGTCTAAGAAATGCCATTAATACCATTGCTCCTGCATGAACTCCTAAAGAGTGATAAAACATATCAACAGATAAACCCGTCAAAAAAGCGAATAACATAAATAGGGCCGTATTAAGACCAATCGGCAGTAATAAAATCCCTATCGGATATAAAAAAATATGAATATAGGGCCCCAAAGATACATGCCTAAGTACCAATATTTGCACAAGTATGAATAATAACAATCTTACCGCGTTAACTCTTATGAGTCTATTCATCAATTACTTTTTTATAGATTTGGCAACCTTCTCCGCCCATTCTTCCAAAGATAGCACAAAAATAATCATAAAGGTAAGTGATTTGAGATTTTTGTCGTCTTTTAATCGCATTATATTAATAGCTACCTTGTAACAGACTATAGACTCCGGAAAAAAGTAAATATCTTCATTGAGATGCTTGGAGTATTCATTATCTTAACCCAAAATGCGTATTCGCATTAACGTTGAGGAAGAAACGACAGCAATCATTCGACCTTCACACAGAAAGATAATCCTGAATTCATGTGAGAGCGCAGCGGTTACATTTGCGCAGAAAATTTGTAATACTTTTACAATTATAAATTTTTAAGCATATGAAACGAACATGAATTTTATTAAACATAAATTTCACATAGAGTTTTGTTTAAAAAAATTCATGTGAGAGCGCAGCGGTTACATTTGCGCAGAAAATTTGTAATACTTTTACAATTATAAATTTTTAAGCATATGAAATAGTTGCATTTCTGATTTCTAATCATACATTTGCCCCTACGTTTTTCATAATATGATACTTCTAAACCACTTATCCCCTATGATTGTAAATTAATAAATCCCGTTAATCATGAGAGTAATCTATGGTTTAATCTTACTGTTTATCATTTTCGGATGTCAAAATAACCGTCAGACAACCCAAAACGACCTATATAAACACAAGAAAAAACCAGCACCTAAAATTCAACCTTTGAGGGATCCTTCTCTTAAGCATTTGTTTGTTGAAAAGCCGGCTCCCGGAGATACTTCTGAAGAGCGCTATAACAAGGACAACATAGTGTTCAAAGTCGGTAGAAGTTTTTACTACAACGCCATTTATAAAGATAAAAAAGGAACCGAACTTTGGGCTAAGGTAAATGACTATACTCATTTTGACAAATGGGATACAATTGCAACTACCTCACCCGGAAACAATGCAATTACCGGATTTAGAGCAGTCGTCCAACCCGGGAGAAAGCCCTTCTCTGACTTAGACAATAGATTTAATCGATCGGTCTTAGCTTATGAATACCTTATGCCCAACGGAGTATTTGATAAAGTTGCGCTCACGCAACTTATCGAAAACAAAAAGAATGTTTGGATGCTTCCGCCTAGAAATTTTTTATTCAAAGTCCTTGAGTTAAGTCCTTATCCCTATGTTAAGTTTCCGTTGGATTCGGTAAATAAATGGTATTATCAACGCACAATCTCTGATAAATGGGGAGACGATCATTGGATGCATTGGAAAGGAAGAAGAAATGCTAAATTCACCTACTACAATAAGGGAAGAAGACTGGCCAATCATCCTTCGCTTGGTGAAATACCCGTATATGTGATTAAAGGTATTGGCGCCTTTCAAGATCTAACTTCCCAAATCGAAATGTACTACAGTGAAAAGTATGGCTTTGTACAATTGAATTACCTCAATGTCGATAGCTCGACTGTATCCATCGTACTTACCAAGGCAGAAAAGTAATTATCATCTAGGTACAACACAAGTATTCATTCTAGATTTCTAGGGGATTCTAAGACATGCTCTGCTCGTTAAAACTCGAAGCACTCAGACTGTTAATTGAATATATCAACTTTTATTTTACCTGAATACCTTCCTGTCCTTGCTATGAGCATACAAACCCTAGTTGTATTAGACCAATTCCATCCATTAGAGATAGGATTATGGTGCTCCATAAAAAGAAAAAGTCCCCGCCTGAAAATTCAAACAGAGACTTTTTTTAAACGCTATATCTAATGGCTAAAAAGTCAGGCTATACGTCAGTAATATCTGTTCAATAACATTAACAGTTCGCCCAAATCCCTCTACTCCTCCGACGGCATCTTTATTGCTCAATTGGTTGATTTTATCATAATCATAATACAAGTCGCCCTTCACCTGCAAATTGAGATTTTTTATTATTTCAAGCCCTAGAGTATTTAACCAAATCACATCTACTCTCTGGGGATCCCGTAAATAATTAGAAAATAAAGATAATCCGCTTGTCCATGCCACACGATCAAGAATTTTTGTCGTGTAGGTAGCTTTAAGATTGGCACCTAAGTCATAGCGTAAGTTCTTACCTGACTCCAAGCCCCAAATATTATCTCCATCTGTTGTTGTCAATTTGGCTATACTATTGTCTCCAACATAGAATATCTTTGCTGTCAGTGGAGAGAGATAAATTTTCAAAGCATCAGAATAGTCGTAGTTCATTCCAATACCAGCTGTTATTTCAGCAGGTGATAGAAATTTAGATTTAAGTATGGTACTAAATGCTGGAATATTAGTCGCGTAATACTTGCCATTTGTTCCCTGATAGGCACTCAACAACTGGGACAAAAAAGTCAAATCCGCACTATAAGCCCACTTAGAAGTCTCATTAACTTTATACCCCATGTTAGAAGTGAAATACAATATATCAATACTCTTCTCAAACGGTTGCTTCTGAGTAGATCCGGCACCTATGATACCAGACCCAAATCGCTGAACACCCAGGTTGACATTAAATTGGTTCTTCCAAGACATTAAACCCTGCTTATAATTAGCTGTATAACCAATGGCACCCCCTATTCCCAATCTATCTTGACCTTGCCCTACATAAGGATTGATAATCATAAGTTGACCCAAGTCAAAACCCAATGCCCCGATGCTTTGCCATCCTTCTTTGGCTTCCATCTTCATTTTTTCTTTGAGTGCTTTTTCTCTAGCAGCATCATCATTTTGAGCCTGCAGGGACATTCCTGCACACAGTATTACCGTTAAGAGTAATAGAATTCTTTTCATATTTATTGATTTAAGTAATTGAATTAAGATTTAAATAAAATAATATTGAACTTCAATTCTTTAAGAATTTTAACAGTGCAAATATATTACTTTTTTATATATGTACGTACAAGTGTTCTTCATTTTTTCTTATTTTTTCTTTGGTTATTGTGTTATCAAAAGAAAAATACGTTTTATAAAAAAAATATGTTTACATTCGAAAGTTTTTTGTTATTTTTAAATCATATTTAAGAATAAGACATGTCCCGTTGAGAGCATTGCGAAGACCTAAATACAAAAGATGGCTTTGCAAGAGATACGATTGCACTCGTACCTCTATTTTCATCATTAGAGCCTATGCCTTTAAATTAAATTGTAGTGAACGGAATGCCCACCGGCTTGTTTTAGGTCAATAACTTAATCAAACTCTAATCAAATGGAAAACAAGAAACACAATACCTCGACTATTAATATCGAACTCAATGAGGAAGTTGCAGAAGGGGTGTACTCCAATCTCGCTATCATTTCTCATTCCCATGCAGAATTTGTCGTTGACTTTGTTCGCCTTTTGCCCAATATTCCAAAGGCAAAGGTAAAATCGCGTATCATCCTACCTCCTCAGCATGCTAAGCGATTTATGCGGGCATTGATAGAAAACATCAAAAAGTATGAAGCACAATACGGTGTAATCAAAGAATCGGAGCAAGGTCCTATTCCTCCCATGCATTTTAATCCACCTAAAGGAGAAGCTTAAATCACTAACGCCAACCCACTTCTATTTCTCCGGAGAATAAACGAGCTTTTTTATTGGGCATTCGGGGAGGGCGTGCTTCCAGTTTAAGAAATCTATAGGGAGTTTTGGGTAAATTAATAGTATAAATCACCTGTTTGCTGCGGTGTTTTATATGGTATTTTATGCGTACCTCCTTCAGAGAATCAAGATGGTTTCCAATCGATACTTTTACTGATTTTGGAGGAAGAATCCGATACTTGGGATCATCGCCGAAATGCCACTGGATCATCGTATGAGATAAGGTATCCTGCAAATCTATCGTCCCTATAAATCCGCTAGTATCCATCTCTAACCATTCTTGGTTGTAGGACCATTTTCTTGGCTTTCCTACTATACCATTGATGAGATAATCCGGATCTGAAAGCTTATAGCCTATTAAGGGATTTGTTTGCATAGTAAGATGCTCTCCGGTCGCAGCATGTTCGACGATATCCAATTTTGTTTCTTCGGACGCATCCCGATCCATACCAAAATATCTAAATCGAATATACATTGAATCCGTTAAAACAATCGGTGCTTTATAGGTTTCACCCAAACGCTCTGAATTTTCTCGATTTGCCCAGTATTTTAGCCTGCCCTCTTTAAAGGGAGTGTGGAGTTCAACATATGTATACCCTTGCTTATTGAAGGTGGTATAGCTTGGAATTTTAAAGGCTTCCGAATACTTCATACCCTTCAATCTCAAGTATCTTAAATGAGAAATTAAGGATCGTACAAAATGAGAATAATCCTTATTTTCATTGCGAGTCCAACCCACCTCTGCTATTGCAAGAATTCTAGGGAAAGCCATATAACTGACAGCATCAAAATCCTTGAGGTACTCCGTCCATATATTTCCTTGTAATCCTATAAATTTTGATTTGATAGAAGGAGGTAGGGTGTCGGGGGCAGGATCAAAACTGTACACCTTATCAAGTGGAGTATAACCACCTATAGCCAAAGGTTCTTTATCTAAGAGGGATTGATAATGGTCAAGATAGCAGTAAGCCCCCGGTGTCATAATCGTTCTATGTCCCATTTGAGCGGCTTTGATGCCTCGATTAACGCCCCTCCATGCCATGACAATAGCATCGGAGGGTACCGGACTGTCCAATATTTCATCCCATCCGATTATCGTGCGCCCTTTGGATTGAAGGTAATTCCCTATTTCATGTATGAAATATCCTTCTATCTCTCGTGCTGTTTTCATCCCTTTTTCCTCCATAAGCTCTTGACAAAATGTGGAATTTTCCCAACTGATCGTCGGGCACTCATCTCCTCCAATATGAATGAACTTTGAGGGAAAAACCTCCATTACCTCATCTAAAACTCCTTTTAAAAACTCAAATGTCTCCGGTTTAGGACACATTACTTCGTTAAAAACTCCCCATTTTGTAGCGACCGGCAAACGCTTTCCAGTACATGAAAGTTTAGGATACGCCGCCAAAAGTGCACGAGAATGTCCAGGTATTTCAATCTCAGGAATGATCTGAATCTGACGATCGGCTGCATATTTTACCAATTGCTTCAAAGCATCTTGAGAATAGTACCCTCCATGAGGCTTATGATCATACCTCTCGTGCTTACTCGGCTTTCCTATCAGCGTCTCTTTGCGCTTTGAAGCTATCGTGTGCAACTTTGGGTAACGCTTAATCTCCATCCTCCATCCTTGATCATCCGTGAGATGAAGGTGTAAGGTATTAATCTTGTAAAAAGACAGCACATCGACAAATCTCCGTATATCCCTTAGTTCCATAAAATGTCTTACCACATCTAGATGTGTTCCTCGATATGAAAATCTAGGCGCATCTTCTATGTCCATCCATGGCAAATAAAAGTAACCACCCTTGCCATCATTCATATCAAAAAATACCAGTTGATCTAATGTTCTTAAAGCATAAAATGCTCCACTTTTACTGTTAAAATGGATTTGGACTCCTCCTCGAAGTTTTAATTTATAGGCTTCTGATGCAAGAGCTGTATCCCTAACAAACTGCAACTCCAAGCAGGTATCTTTAAGATGGGGGATATCATCAAAAAACTTTTTGTAAACCCTTCTCCATTTACTAACCTGAATTCGATAATCCTTTATAAAAATATCAAAAGCTGGTTGTAAAGAGTCCGGAACTTCTTCTGCACAGATTCTAGGAAATAAAGGCATCCTCCCTTTATAAACACGTATTGTATTGGGTTGTGGAATTAAACTAAACGAACGGTCCGGTACTCGGATAAGCTTTTCCTCTAATGACTGATCCTCTCTGCATGAATTGACAAATAGGAATAGTAGTGCAAGACAGGTCATTTTCAATATTTGTGCGGATGGTATGCCCTTCATTGATTTGGATTTATAAATATTCAGTTAGAATTAGCATACAAAATAAACAAAGAAATTGAAACAAAAAGGGATTTAGCCCTATTAAAATGATGTTCAGTTGTCAATTAGTAATCCTCTAATCCTAAATAAAACATGAAAATCAACCATTTCATACTAATCCTCTTACTGTCTTTTCTTCTTCATTCGTGTGCCAAACAACCTTCCCCTAAATACACAGTACACCCACAGTTTGAGACTATAGAATGGCTCTTTAACAGAGATAGTGACTCAACATATCTAGTTAATTTTTGGGCGACTACCTGCCCGCCTTGTATAAAAGAGATGAAATGGTTTGGGCGCTTAGCCGATGAGTTAAAGGGCGAAAAATTTCAAATTGACTTGATAAATATTGATGGGGCCAAACGAGTACAAAATCATGTGTTTCCCTTCTTGCATAAGAAAAAGATTCCTTTTGATGTATATATTCTCACGGATGACAACTACACCAAATGGACAGACAAAGTCAACCCAAAATGGTACGGAGCTTTGCCCTATACTGTCATCTATAGAGGAAAAAGGCGCGCTTATTTCTTTGGGGCATTTGACAGCTATCAAATACTCGAATCAAACGTTAAGGATTTTCTAGATTAGAATCACTCTTGAGAATCTACGTCCCTGGATAGAATAAAAAAGAATTTGCTTGATTCGATAATTCTCCCTATCATTACATCTTCAAAAAAGTAAGGGTATGGAAAATAAATGGGAAATCTCCTTGTTAGAGGCATTATTGCCTGTTGTGTTTTTGACCGTATTGTTAGCTTACAATGTTCAAGCTGTCTTTCATGATGATGCCCTATCCGGATCCAATCAATTCGCCTTATTGCTCGGGGGATCAATAGCCGCATTAATAGGCTTTAAAAATAAGATTCCCTTCAAAAAAATGATGGATGCAGTGGATAAAAACATCCAATCTACCAGCGGGGCCATACTCATCCTGTTATTTGTGGGTTCGCTGGCTGGTACCTGGTTATTGAGTGGGATCGTTCCTACGATGATTTACTATGGACTTCAAATTCTCAATCCCAATATTTTTCTATTCGCTTCTGTCATCATCGCAGCTGTAATATCCGTAGCTACCGGAAGTTCGTGGAGCACCTCTGCAACCGTTGGAATAGCTTTGGTTGGCATAGGAAAAGCACTCAATATCCATGAAGGAATGGTAGCTGGTGCAGTAATATCCGGGGCCTACTTCGGAGATAAAATATCTCCTCTTTCCGACACTACAAATCTCGCTTCCGCTATGGCAGAGATCGATTTATTTACACATATTCGATACATGTTGTATACGACCCTTCCTTCTTTGGGAATCACTCTAATCCTATTTGTTGTCCTTGGGATATTTCAAGGGAGTACGGCTTCGTCTGCTATAAATGTCGATCAGATGCTGCACTCTATCGACCAATCATTTTATATAACACCCTGGTTACTCTTGGTTCCCGCATTGGTCATCTTCTTAATTATCAAAAAAACAGAACCATTAATCGCTCTTATGATAGGAACATTATTGGGAGGGATATTTGCCGTTATTTTTCAAGGAGAGACCCTTATAAAATTGGCCGGAGTAGCCCATCTTGATTTTCATACCTCTTACAAAGTAGTGATGAATGCCATCACAACAGGTGTCCAAATAGAGACTACTAATGAAAAATTAACAGATCTGTTTTCCTCAGGGGGGATGAGTGGAATGCTAGGAACAATATGGCTCATCTTATCCGCAATGGTGTTTGGAGGAATCATGGAGGCCATCGGAGCTTTGGATAGAATCAGTAAAGGGCTCTTGCAAATCGCAAAAGGAGATTTCGGTGTTTTCCTGAGTACTGCGACAACATGCATATTTTTTAATGGAACGGTATCAGATCAATACCTCGCAATCGTTGTCCCTGGAAAAATGTATAAGAAAAGCTTTGACGACCGTGGATTGGCCCCCGAAAACCTGAGTAGAACACTAGAAGATTCAGGTACAGTTACCTCCGTTCTATTTCCCTGGAATACCGGAGGAGCTTATAATGCCAAAGTGCTAACTGTAGATACATTAAGCTATGTACCCTATGCGTTTTTTAATTTAATTAGCCCCATTATGACTTTAATCTTTGCGTATTTCAAGATAAAAATCCGAAAGAAGAAGTAAAATTCAACAACCTAACCAGATCCACAGTTTACCTGAACAATTTGACAGCCCCCCACATGGTCGTTAATGATCTTTAATATTTGTTAATGTTCGGTTAATGAGAGACCATTTAACCGCCAAAAGGCGTTTATAATGTCCGAGTTTGCCTCTTAATTAATAAAGAGCGAACCTATATTTAGGCTAATATGATAGTTTGGCACTGAATTTGCGCTAATTATAAATAATATTTATTTATAATATTTATAATCGGTGGCTTTTAGAAAAAAGACTATCTTTGCGCCCCGGTTTTGAAAAGTAGAATAGGATTTGTGTGAATAACCGAATAAATTAACACCCATGAATATGTTTAGACTAATTACAGCGTATACTGTAGTTACATTGATTGTTTTGTCTATTACCTCGGTGAGCGCATCCCCATTAGGTAGTACTCGTCCTTTGCCCGTAAGGGACAGATATGGATTGCTTTTCGATAATGACATGGAGGTCAAATTGCAAAATGTCAGTGGCCCTATCGATGCCCAATTAACTCCCATTGTCCGAAAGCGCATTAGACAATATCTGCGCAATAAAAAGAATACGGAAACCATCCTGGCTCGTAGGGATTTATATTTCCCAATCTTTGATCATATTTTAACACAGGAGAATCTTCCTGAAGAATTAAAATATCTCGCTATTGTAGAATCAGGTCTCAACCCCAAAGCGCGGTCTGGAGCAGGAGCTGTAGGTCTATGGCAGTTAATGAGAGGAACAGGTAAGATGCTTGGTCTTAGCATTAATCATACTATCGATCACAGGAGAGACCCTTACAGATCTACTGAAGCAGCAATAGAATATCTCAAGCAGCTCTACAATACTTTTGGCGATTGGACCCTTGCAATAGCTGCTTATAATAGCGGCCCGGGAAGAGTGCGACGCGCTATTAGAAAGTCAGGATCACGTAATTTTTGGAAACTCAAAAGGTATCTCCCTAAAGAGACAAGAGATTATGTACCGGCTTTTATCGCGGCTAGTTATGTGATTAATTATTATGCTCAACACGATCTTGAACCCATTACTTTTGATGATGAGTTGAGGATAACTTCAACCATCAAAATCTATGATAAAGTAGTATTCAAAGAACTCTCCGATCTAACAGATGTACCGCAAACAACCATTCATACCTTAAACCCCGGTTACTTGCGCAACTACATTCCTAAAAGTTCTAAAGGCAATTATCTTGTCCTTCCGGCTATGGGTATGAATAAGTTTCTTGAGGTTCTTTGGGGAGGAACAACTGCTCCCAAAATGGATTTTATAAAATTCAAATCTATTGAAGAATTTAAATCCATTCGCAAATTGAATTCCATAGTACCTTTACCACGCACCCGACCGATTGATATGACAATTGGGTTGCCTCCATTGACAGGTTTTGATATAACCGGTATCCTCCCCCGTTTTAGAAGTAGAAAAAGACATATCAAATACTACAAACTAAAACGACGAGAAACCTTATCTGATCTGGCCAATAACAAAAAAGTATCTTTAGATGACCTATTGGAATGGAACAACTTTTCCACTAAAAATCCACCTAAGCCCGGTATGCTAATTAAGGTGTTGGAAAACTAAATCACCCAAGCACCCCATACAATTTATCAGCTTAGGAATAGAATAAGATACCTAATACCCTATGATTTAGCCCATTAAAATGTTTTTGCCTATCAAATGATTATTAGCAAAGTCATTGATTTATTGACGGTATATCCATCAGTTATCACAAAAACTATAAGAGGGAGAATAGTAATCCCATTCTCCCTCTAATTTACCTTCCAATCATCAAATTCTCACTGCTCTAAAAATCAAATTTAATGCCTTGAGCCAGTGGAAGATCTTCACTATAGTTAATAGTGATGGTCTGACGTCTCATATAGGTCTTCCATGCATCAGATCCGGACTCTCTTCCACCACCGGTATGCTTTTCTCCGCCAAATGCTCCCCCTATTTCTGCACCACTCGTCCCTATATTTACATTGGCGATCCCACATTCAGACCCTCCATAAGAGATAAAGCGCTCAGACTCTCTAAGATTATTGGTCATGATCGCAGAGGATAGTCCTTGGGGTACACCATTATTAATCGCAATCGCTTCTTCTATGTTATTGTATTTCATTAAGTATAAGATCGGAGCAAAAGTCTCTGTCTGAACGATTTCAAAATGAGGTTCTACTTCTGCTATCACAGGCTTAACATAGGTGCCACTTTCATAACCGGGTCCTTTTAATATCCCCCCTTTGACTAAGAAGCTCCCTCCCTCTGCTTTCACCTGTTTCAATGCATGCATGTAATTTTCCACCGCCAATTCATCGATGAGAGGACCCATGTGATTATTAGCATCCAGAGGATCTCCTATTTTAATTTGTTTATAGGCTTTCTTAAGTTTTTTCTTTACAGTATCGTATATACTTTCGTGTATAATCAATCTTCGGGTAGAAGTACAGCGTTGCCCGGCTGTACCAACTGCGCCGAAAACAACACCTCGAAGCATTAGTTCCATATCCACACTTGGGGTAACTATAATTGCATTGTTCCCTCCGAGTTCAAGAAGAGATTTACCCAACCGCTGTGCTACAGTCGTACCAACAATACGTCCCATTCGTACACTACCCGTCGCAGAAATAAGAGGAATACGTTCATCGTGAGTCATCCACTCCCCTACTTGATAGTCACCATTAATGACGTTGACAACGCCTTCAGGTACTTTATTAGCTTTCAAGACATCTTGCAAGATATTCATACATGCTATAGAACAGAGAGGTACCTTTTCTGATGGCTTCCATACGACGACATCTCCACATACCATTGCTATCATCGCGTTCCAAGCCCAGACCGCAACGGGAAAATTAAAGGCAGAGATGACTCCTACTATACCCATCGGATGCCAACGCTCCAACATATGGTGATCCGGCCGTTCGGATTGTATCGTCAATCCGTACAATTGACGAGATATTCCCACTGCAAAATCAGCCATATCAATCATTTCTTGTACCTCCCCAAGCCCTTCTTGGAGGCTTTTTCCCATTTCATACGAGACGAGTTTTCCTAGAGGTTGTTTATACTTCCGCAAAGCTTCACCATATTGACGGACCACCTCGCCTCTTTGTGGTGCAGGTAGGGCACGCCATTTGACAAAGGCCTTTTCAGCCATTCGTATCACCCTGTTATACTCCGTTTTAGTCGTAACCGTGGCATTGCCAATAAAAGCACCTTCCATCGGTGAATACGAAGGCAATACTTCCCCGGTTCCATAAGACTTTTTACCGGTCCATGTCCCATTGTTATTCTTCTTAATACCTAGTTTTCTAAGAAAGCTCTTATTCATTTTATTTGTTTTTATATGAAATGTTGTTAATTGTCTGCTTCTGGAGGTCCCTCTTTCTGCTCGATAAGCCCTTTGCTCTCTCTAAATTATCATACCCACCATACATTAGACCGATATATTTACTTTTCCAACCCCCTTTCCAAAAAGGTTTTATTATGAAATGAAACGAACATGAATTTTATTCAATATCATTATATATAGAGTTATATAACTTTAGTATCTATCTATAAAATCATTATTATTGAAATGGTATCCTTATTCTATCTCCGGCAAAACCAATTATCGATATTGATAACCCTTTACGATTAATCTACTTCACAAATTGGGTTAAAAATAATTGTCCTATCTAATAAAATAGCCCGCAAATGTAGCTAAAATTTATTATGAAAATAACAATTTCACATGGATTGGTGTTTTTAGACTAATCAAATATATTATTTCAATCATCAAATACCCGTCGATGTACAAATATCTCTCCTTTATATACCCCAGAACATTGGAAGAATATTTTGTATTTCGACTCCTATACATACTTCTTACTAGAAAATTTAACCGAATGCCTTTTACATTATTCAAGCATTCAACCATTTCATACCCAATGAATCCTATTAAAATAATTGCCGGAACGTTCATCTTACTACTACCCTTCACTCGTATACTCAGTTCAACTCCCGATTCTATCGCTTTAATCGATAAAATTTATCAGGAAAATATAGCCTCTACTCGGCTTGTTTGCCCACTTGTTCAGTACGAATGGCCGATATGGGTGTTGAATGAACCGAGTAGTGTTATGCAACTCGAATTTGATGATCTCGACGGTGGAGACAAATATTATGAATATTCTATTTTACATTGTACATCCGACTGGTCTGCCCCTTCAGGTATTGATTTTTCAGAATACAGCGATGGGTATTTGTTGACCGAAATAGAAAATTTTGATTATTCTTTCAATACAAAAATTAATTACACGCATTATACCGTACATTGGGATGCCTCCAATGCTCCTTGGACCAAAAGCGGCAACTACCTCATCATAGTATGGGATGTAACCGGTGATGAAAAAGTGCTTGCATTTACCAAACGCATGCTTGTCGTTGATCCTGTAGTTTTACCGGTGGTTGAGCATAGCCTCCCCCTTAAAACCGGCCAGCAGAGAACACATCAGGGCCTTCAAGTAAGTCTAGATCTCTCTGATTTGACCTTAAGACGGCCTAGGGAATACATCCATCTATCGATATATCAAAACATGCGATGGGACCTTTGCCTACCCAACCTTAAATACCAGTCTTATATCGGATCTGTTCTCTATTTTAACGGTCCGGATCAAATAGTTTTTCCCGGATTGAAGGAATTTAGAAGTTTGGATATGCGCTCTTTGAAGTGGCGGACACGGGATGTCTTCTCTCTCGAAAATGGAGAAGAAACCTACTCGCTCATCCTGGAAAAAAATCGACCCAGAACCTATAAAGAATATGTAAATGACCGGGACAGAAATGGAACCTATTTCCCTGAAAACTTTGACTATCGCAATCAACCCAACTTGCGTTTGGATTATGCCGATGTCCTCTTTACCCTCCAAACACATGAGCTTGAAGGAAAAAAAATATATGTGACAGGAGGATATTGGGGGTGGAGAACAGGGGACAAAACAGAGTTGCATTATGATGCCTCAAGGTCTGCTTATTTCCTGCAAACCCGGATTAAACAGGGGTATTACGACTATATGTATGTCGTGGTAGACATCAAAACCGGGCAAAAGAACCTCATCGCATTGGAAGGAAGTTCCGCTAATACCGATAATGATTATCAGGTGTGCGTCTATTATCGGGATCCGGGAGAAAATTACGATCAGCTCATCGGTATAGTAAATTATAGATTTCTCTTCGGGGAAACTCCGTTCTACAAGTCAGGAGTTAGACTGAAGGTAGGAAAGTGATATTATGAGTTGACCACTTTACAAAATTAAATCTATTTATGGCTGATATAAAAAACACTTCCTTATTTTTTCTTGGAACCCTATTGATGTTTTTGACAACAATCAAAGCTCAGAAGATAGAAATCCCTAAAGGATGGGTCGAAATAACAACAGATAAACACCAAATTCTCCTCCATATTAAATACGCTACTAAAGACAACTTCACCAGTACCCGACTCTATCCTTGTGGCCGGTGTTTTCTGAGGGAGGAAGTAGCCAAGGCGTTGTTGGAAGTTCAGCACGCTCTCCAGCAAAAAGGGTACGGACTATTGCTTTACGATTGTTATAGACCCTTGACCATTCAATACAAAATGTGGAACATTCGTCCAGACCCCCACTATGTAGCCAATCCAGCCAAGGGTTCGATGCACAATCGGGGTCAAGCAGTAGATCTAACCATTGTAGACTCAGAGGGGTGTCCTTTAGACATGGGTACACCCTATGATTTTTTTGGAAAAAAAGCGCATTGGGCATATTCAGCACTACCTGCTCCTATTCAAAACCATCGGCAGATGCTTCTGCGAATTATGAAGAAATATGGGTTTCATCCGATACGGACCGAATGGTGGCATTTTTCGATAAAACACCTAGACAATAGTCATCTTTACTCCTGGGAATGGGATTGCAAGTAAAACCCAAAACATGTATTTCCAATACTTTGAGGAGGTCAGATTATAGCATTTTAGATAAAAAAAAAGCACTCCCAAAGGAGTGCTTTCTAATTCGAACAAATCGATATTATCTCTTCGGGGTTGATTTCTTTACAACAATGTTGCTTCCGTCAAACTCAGAATCGTTTAAGTCCTCGATGGCCTTGAATCCTTCATCATCATTGGCCATCTCAACGAAACCGTATCGCTTGGAATACCCGGTCTCATGATCCATAATTACTTTGGTGGATGTCACCTCACCATACTGACTGAACAATGCGTTCAAGTCCTCTGAAGTCGTATTACGACCCAGTTTTGCTACAAAAATATTCATAATTAAAATATTAAAAAATTAAAAAATTACCCGTTAAAATATCATGTCCTTGACGTGGCACAATAACCAACGGAATCCTAAGAACGCACAAGATAGCAGTAATATGCGAACTTAGTGTTATAAATTATCCATTCTTTTGAATTTTAGGGCAAAATTCAAGCATTTTACATATCTGCTCTCTCGTACCTATTACGATAATAGAGGTATTTGGAGCAATCACTAAGTCAGCCGGCGGATTGACTACAAACTTTCCCTCTTGATCTCTATAAGCGATAACATTGACCCCTGTTTTTTTTCTAAACTCTATTTGGTTAAGTGATTTATCTCTAAAGGACTCCGGGAGTTGCTCGTAATGGTATTCTTCAAAGGAGATGTCGGCATTTGGTTTATTGGTAAGAAAGGAAAAAAACTCAATGGCATCCGGCTTGTGGACCAAGGCCGCCATATAAAATCCACCAATCTTTTTGGGCAATACTACATGGGAAGCACCTGCGAGCTTGAGTTTATCTCCGGCTTTAGCGGTCTGTGCACGACTGATAATACTTATCCCGGGTTGAAGTTGGCGAGCACTTAGGACCGTATAGAGATTGGATGTGTCATCATGCACAGCAGTTATAATCGCATCCGCTCTCTTTATTCCTGCATCCAGTAACACTTGATCTTCCGTCGCATCCCCGTGAATATACAGTAAATCCTTTTGATTCTTTATTTGTTCTATTACCTCATCCTCTTTTTCAATAATAACAAACGGAACCTCCATCTCGCGCAACTGGTTTGCAATTTCATCTCCGAACCTACCATACCCCGCTAATACAACATGGTGGTGGAGCAAGTTTATCCTTTTATCCATATCCCTACGTTTGAGCTTTTTAAAAATATTACCTTGAATGATAAAATATGTAAATGCCGATGCAGCGTAACCAAATATCCCAATATTGAGAATAATTAATATCGTCGTAAAAAGTTGCCCTGCCGGGGACAGAGACTTTACTTCTCCATACCCTACCGTAGATATGGTGATAATCGTCATATAAAATGCCTCGATAAAACGATATCCCTCTATCCAAATATATCCCCCAACACCCAATACTAACTCCAATAAAAATAAGGCGATTGCAAACTTTAAGCTAAGGGTATCGCCCGTAAAATATCGGGATAAGAACGTATGTACTCTGGATTGACGCATTGTAATTTAATCTTATTTAAGGTGCGAGTCGTTCGATCTTCCAATCCTTTTTCTCTTGATAATAATGCAATCGATCATGAAGTCTATTTTCTCTACCTTGCCAAAACTCGAAAGACCCGGGTATAACTCTAAATCCCCCCCAGAAATCCGGTAAAGGGATCTCCCGATTCACAAATTTGCGCTTCATCTCTTCAAATTTTGTCAAAATAATTCCCTTCGTTGATATCACACTACTCTGTTCCGATACCCACGCTCCTATTTGACTTCCTCTCGGTCTCGATACAAAATAACGCAACGAAGCGGCCTTTGATATTCGCTCTATCTTGCCCTCTATTCTAACTTGACGTTCTAATGGCTGCCAAAAAAAAAGTAATGCTCCGTTAGGGTTGGATGCTATTTCGCGGGCTTTTCGACTGTGATAATTGGTAAAAAAGACAAACCCATCTCGACCAAAATACTTCAACAATACCATGCGGGAACTTGGAATTCCCTCCTTGTTAGCAGTTGACAGACACATAGCATTGGGCTCCGGGATCTGTGCTCTAGTAGCTTCCTCATACCATCGCTCAAACTGGACAACCGGATCCTGTGCCACATCTTCCAGGCGCAATTCTGCACGTTTATACTCTCGCCTTAAATCTGATAAATTCATTTATACATTCTCTTCGAATTAGCTTATCTCTCTCTATTCTTGCTTCACTCTGCAAAGTAACGGATTTATCTGAAACTTACTTCAAACCCCTTAAGTTTTAGTGTGATTTGATTTTGGGACATCGCATTCTTTACTAATTCCAAAACCATTCAAAAAAACAAGGGCGCTCTCGACCAAAACCTCGTTTAAACAGCGAAACCCGGGTATCTGCATCTGATAAAAACCCATCGAATTACACGATAAATTTGAAGGGTAATTGTTTTAATAGAAGACATGGGGACAAGTGTTCTGGGTATATCTATAAAGTAAAAGTATATAGCAGAATACTATTAGCTTGCCGCTATGTAGTTACAACTTAAAAATACTAGTCTTCCTAAGGAGAAATAGAATATCAAAAACAGTTTACCCAAATTTGATATTAGAGTTGTAAGCCATATTTATAAAAAGGATAAAACACAATGAAACTTTAGCAACCTTTCATCCGTGTTCCTTGTTTCTTGTTCCTCCATCAATAAAGCAGAAAAGATATAACGAGTTAAGGCTCTCTGCTGTAATTCATAACTTCTCAAACACTTCGACACGAATTTGCTGCAAAGGATATATTGTAACATCTTAAGATATTATCATTATGGAGAGAGCAAACCGGTCAATTCTTTCACTTCCTTAAGTGTCTGACGTGCCCCTTTACGGATTTGGGCACTTGCCTCTTTAATGATTGATTTATATTGCTTTTTATCTGACAAGATAGCTTCATAACGCTCCTTTATAGGAGTGATAAGCTCAATTAGTCCCTCTGAAACGGCATTTTTTAATTCACTGTATTTAAGCTGGCCCTGCTTGTAGTCATTCATCAGGGATTCGTATGTAGAGCTATCCCCGGATACCTTCAATAAGGTGAAGAGATTTTCTACTCCTGGGCTCATAGATTCAGTTTTTTCACCGGTATCTGTTACAGCGGAGCGTACCTGTTTACGAATTCGGTCGAGGTCACCAAACATGTTGATGTAATGTTTTTCACCAAGGGATTTACTCATTTTTTTGGTTGGATCCGCCAGTGATTTTACTTTTGGGACTTCGGTAAATAAGGGTTCGGGTAAAGGGAAAAAATCCTTTCCAAACTGGTAATTGAATCTGGCAGCTATATTGCGGGTCAACTCGAGGTGTTGTTCTTGATCCTTACCCACCGGTACCAGATCTGCTTTGTAAATCAAAATATCCGCAGCTTGAAGTACCGGATAGGAGAAGAGACCCATAGAAATTAAGGCCTCCTTATTCTTATCCTTGAGTTGTTCCATCTTATCCTTAAATTGGGTCATTCTGGAGGTCTCCCCATAAGATGTTACACAAGAGAGAATCCAGTTGAGTTCTGTATGTTCAGGGATAAGAGATTGGATAAAGAGGTGTTCGGGCTTTACACCGCAAGCTAATAATTGGAAAACCATTTTCCAGGTATTTTGACGGAGTTGACTGGGTTTATAAGGGGCCGTCATCGCATGGTAGTCCACGACACCAAAGGTACAATCATAATTTTCTTGCAGTTTTACCCAGTTTTGGACAGCACCTAGGTAATTACCCAAGTGAATGTCCCCGGTGGGTTGGATGGCAGAAAGTACCTTTTTTTTATTTTTCATGGCTATTGGATTAGTTGTTTTACCGTATACAGTTTTTCATACAAATGAATGGGCAAAGATACAATAACATCCCATACCCAAATACAAGCAAGCAAGGAGGCTCCTCTTCAAATTTATAAAAATAATGTACATTTGTACTTTACTTCGAACCTTTTCGGGTTAGGATTCGTATTCGTTCCCATTGAAATATTGCTTTAGGTCAAGTGCTTATACTCGGGTGAGGTCTCCTACTCTTAAGAGGAATAATATGGGAAAATACACCCTGCAATTACAACATATCATCTGATTTATAAAAAGTAATGGAACCGTAACCATTTCATACCGAAAATAGACTTAGAAATTTATTATTATGCAAAAAATAAAATTGATCCTACTTTGTATTAGTTTAGTTATAAGTGGCTTACACGCCCAAGATATCGCTTCCAAGGTCAGAATTAAATTAAGCGAAGAAGTAGGGCTGAAAGAATTGTCCGCTTTAGGGCTAGATGTAACAGAGGGAAATATTGAATCGGGAGCTGTGTTTGAGACCGTGTTATTGGCGGACGAACTGCAGCGGTTATCCACATCAGGAGTGTCCTATGAAGTGTTGATACAGGATATGCAAAAGTGGTATTTAGCGCATCGGAATGATGTTCTTGAGATGCGAGGTGCCTCCTGTAGTTCGGCCCCTATTTATCTAAGTCACCTTGTCCCTAAGCAGTTTAAACTCGGAAGTTTGGGCGGATACCTCAGCTATCAGGAGATGAAAGATGAGTTATTATTGATGCATAGTAGTTACCCTGATTTTACAAGTGAACTTAAGACGATAGAAGGATATACTTCTATAGAAGGTAGGCCGATCTACTGGTACAAAATAACTGCTCCGGGTGGAAAAAAGAAGAAAAAACAAGTACTATATACTGCGTTGCATCATGCACGCGAACCGGGCAGTATGCTCCAACTTATCTATTTTATGTGGTACGTATTGGAGCGATATCCTCAGGACGAGGCAATACGAACATTGCTCGATAATGTCGAACTGTATTTTATCCCTTGTGTCAATCCGGATGGGTTTTTATACAATCAGTCCAAAAATCCCTCAGGAGGTGGGTACTGGCGTAAAAATCGCAGAAGTAGGGATGGATGGACATATGGTGTGGATTTAAACAGAAACTACCCATATAAATGGGGATTGGACGAGACCGGATCTTCATCTGATCCTTCCTCCGGAATCTATCGTGGAAGTGCTCCAGCATCAGAACCGGAGACGCAGGCCGTTATCGCTTTTTGTAATAAACACGATTTTAAAGTGGCTCTCAATGCCCATACATTTAGCGCTCTGTTAATCTATCCTTGGGGATATTCCTACGGTTTATCTCCTGATTCGACTGCCTTTAATTTTATCGGCCAATCCCTAACCAAGGAGAATAATTATATTCACGGCAATAGCAGAATCATCTATACCGTCAATGGCGAAGCCGATGATTGGATGTATGGTGACTCTTCTAAACCCAAGATTTACTCTATGACTCCCGAAGTAGGTCGCAATGGATTTTGGGCACCCAAATCCGTGTTGATTCCGGATTGTAAAGCTATGTTATGGACAAATATTGGTGCTGGTCTAACTCCTCTGCCCTTAGCTCATTTTATAGGAGAAGATTCTAAAATAACACGCGATCAACAAGCTTCCTTTCACTATGAATTAGCTAATTCAGGACTCCAAAAAGGCAATTTTATCGTCCATTTCAAACCTATTTCTAATAATATAACCATCACTTCACCAATGGAATTTTTTAATCTGGAGGCCTCGAGTTCCAAGCGGGGAGTCTGCCGGTATGAAGTGCAGCCGGGTACCCACAATGGGGAAGACATCGAGATAGAAATCACCGTTGACAATGGATATTACAAACAAAAATACACATGGAAATCCATTTTTATTCAGACTACACCATTGTTGGACGAAGATTTTTCTACTCTGGATCGCTGGGAGTCCTCTTCTTCCAGGACCTGGGGCTTGACCCAAGAGAGTTACACTTCATCTGAATTCTCCTTGGCAGATTCCCCTTACGAATTGTTCGACACATCGGTATTTGCAGAAATCTTAACAAAACCCGGTCTTCTCCATATTCCGGACAATACCTCCGGTTTGATCTGGACGTACAAGACAAAATGGTTCTTCCCCCGTTCCCCCGAAAGTTTTGTACAACCGGTACTCTATGTCAACGGTGAGCGAAAAAATGGTATATGCGGGAAATATACCAAGGATCCACTCGGATTAGCCGATGATTATTCGTATTACGGTTACCAGGAAAGATGGGTCAACGAACAATTTGATCTAAGCGACTATATCAAACCCGGGGATGAGATACAGGTCGGATTTGAGTTTTTTTCCTATAGTGGATATTACTACCCGCATACTTTCGATGGAATTTACATCGATGATATGCAGCTCTACACCATTGATCAGACTATCCTATCCAATCAACCCCAGAATTCTTCAAAAATCGGATTCGATCTGTCCCCCAATCCAACCGGATCAATGACTTATGTCCATTGCAATTCGCATTCGAATGCTGAAATGTGGACCGTTAGAAATGCCATGGGTCATATTCTTTATTCTGGCCATTGTCCCGTTAAGTTGGATGTTGAAAACTGGCCGGAAGGGATCTATTTTATTACACGGTATGAAATGGTCGGCCCTCCTCAAACCAAGAGATTTGTCGTAATCCATTGATCGAGTAGAGAAAGGTGTACGATTTTTGGAGACATTTCTAGTTTGTAGGTATTGTACTGTTCATATACCCATTTTCTTTCTTGTTGCCTCTAATGCAGTGTTATCTTTCTGTCATTCCTATTCAAAAATCAAACACCATTCTTCCTTGCTTGTGATTAAACCACTCGTTCATATTGGAATTTCTGAGCAGAAGGGTGACATTTATAGATAGCATTAATGGTATGCAGTAGATACTTTCCTTGATAAAACAGAGATGATAAAGGTCCAATCTATGGTATGATATCCCATCTCTTTTCCCCCTAAGCTCCTATACCTTCTCCCACTCATACCCGATAATATTGCGTTGCTCTCGGCTAAATTCGATGCCTATGAGATAAACGTTTTCATAAGATTGGTATTTTTCATAGTAGCGCTTTTCCTTAATCTGCTTAAGGGCATTACCGGTCGCCTTTTCGGACAGTTTAAATTCGATGATGA
>JALSTN010000284.1 GCA_026983735.1 Saprospiraceae bacterium
TGAAGCCTTGAAAGTACCAATGTCAGAATCGGAATAAAGCACTTGACGATGTAAATTATTTAAAGCTACTCTATCTCCATCGACAATCCCAATTTTCCCAATGCCTGCGGCAGCTAAATACATCAATGCAGGACAACCCAGCCCGCCGGCACCGACGACTAAGACCCGTGCATTTCCAAGTTTCTGTTGTCCCTTTCTACCGATTTCCGGCAATATTATTTGTCTGTCATATCTACCGTCCTTCATATCTCAAATTAAGATTATCCTCCTGCGAAAGGCGGCATTATAGCTAGCAAATGTTCTTGTTGGAGAGAAAGGTTTTCAGATACTATAGCCCCATCTACAGCGATTCGGGCGTATTGGTTACTGAGTCCCGGATATCGCTCTTCAAGAATTAGGATTAATTCATTGAGCAAAATCCCCTTTGGAATTTCCATTATTTCCTCTTCTTTTCCGGTAAATTCTTCCAACAATCCAAAATATTTTATTTGTATTTGCATTGTTTTATATTTCGTTAAATAAAAGCTCCGCTTGTTGCTTTAAAAACAAATCGCAAGACCGTTCAAGCGCTTCGTACCCCTCTAATAATTCTCTTCCAAATGCAGTCAGGTGAGTTCCTCCCCCCCCTTTTCCACCGATAGACCTCTTGACTACCTCTTCCGATGCATTGGCATTGATGTCATTGATTTGCCTCCAAGCTTTTTTATAGGAGAGATGAAGGGATTGGGCAGCTTTGTTGATAGACCCCTGCTCTTGTATCGCGCGCAGCAATCTATATCGCCCTTTTCCGAGCAATAATCCTTTCTCTGTCTCCATCCATATTCTAGCTTTAATTTTCAATGTTTAGAAGCATTATTTCCACAAAGATATAACGAAATTCTCTATCTTTGTACCTTCACTCAAAAAAGAAACATGATTTCCTTAGAAGAAGCGTACAAGATTGTATTATCTCACGTCCCCAGAGTCCAATCCGAACAGATACGATTTGAAGAATCAGTAGGGCGTGTATTGGCTGTTCCCATTGTAGCCGGGAGAGATTTGCCACCGTTTGACCGCGTGGCGATGGATGGAATTGCCATCCGGTTTGACTCATTTTCTCAGGGAAAGAGGGTGTATGAAATAGTTGGCACTATAGCAGCCGGAGACCCTATATCTGTTGTTTCAGAATCTGATGTGGCTATAGAAATTATGACAGGTGCGCCACTACCTTCCGGAGTAGATACGGTTATTAGGTATGAGGATCTAAAGATAGAAGAGGGTCGAGCTAACATTTTAGTAGAAGATATTCACGAAGGTCAAAATATACATCATTGCGGTAAGGACAACAAAGCAGGGGATATATTGATTCCTGCAGGACACCGTATAAGACCGACAGATATTTCGATGTTGGCATCAGAAGGACTGGAGACGGTGGAAGTTAGAAAGCCCCCTTCTTTTGGCATCGTATCGAGTGGGGATGAATTGGTTCCGGTGGCACAAATTCCACAGCCACACCAGATACGAATTTCAAATGTATATGCCATACAAGCCCTATTGTATGATTATCACCCAACGGTTACATTATATCATCTTAAGGATGACAAGGAGCATATTCGCACAAATCTAACCAAAGCATTTAGAGATCATGAAGTAATTATTTTAGTGGGAGGTGTATCTAAGGGAAAATTTGATTTTATTCCTGAAGTTTTAGAAGAGATGGGTGCGGTTAAACATTTTCACGGCGTAGCACAACGACCCGGCAAACCCTTTTGGTTTGGTCAATTAAGGGAGAAGGCAATTTTTGCACTTCCGGGCAATCCAGTTTCTTCGATGGTGGGGACGACCCGATATGTATTGCCTTGGCTGCGCAAAGCGATAGGTTTAAATCCGGATTTTTCTTTTCCTGTCGTTTTAGGGGAGGAGATTGAATTCAGACCTAAACTCACTCGATTGGTTGAAGCAGCTGTTGAAGTTGATGAAAAAGGTACTTGCATTGCCAATCCTCAAATAGGACATGGTTCAGGAGATTTTACCCGACTGGTATTTAGTCGGGGATTTCTGGAATTACCAGCAGAGCCCACCCTCTTTGAAAAGGGAGAAATATACCGTTTTTGGAAAACTGACGGTTATCCACTTCAAGCGCAGGCTAGTAATAGGATGTGAGAGAGAAGTATCGTTGTAGCTTAGGTTTAGTGATTAAATAATTAGTTGAAGGTTTATATTTGTAGTGTTGAGAGATTTATTCCTGTTTGTTTCATCTCGTAGTAAGATAGGAATAATATCTTATCTTTGCGGCTTAATTTCAAGACAATCACAGACGCATGTATAAGGCATTCAAGACACTGGATCTACCTTCGATCGACCAAGAGATTCTCAAATTTTGGGAAGAAGAAGCTATATTTGATAAAAGTATACAGGAGCGTCCGGAGGACAATACATTTGTGTTTTATGAAGGGCCTCCGTCAGCCAACGGTATGCCGGGTATTCATCACGTCATGGCGCGAACGATTAAAGATTTGGTTTGTCGATTTCATACCATGAAAGGAAAACGTGTTCTTCGAAAAGGAGGGTGGGATACCCATGGACTTCCCATTGAACTTAATGTAGAGAAGGAGCTGGGAATTACAAAGATCGATATAGGTACAAAAATAAGCATTGAGGAGTACAATCGTCAATGCAGAAGTATGGTGATGCGCTATAAAGACAAGTGGGATGACATCACTCGAAAAATGGGATATTGGGTAGATTTAGAGCACCCTTATATCACATTTGAAGATGCGTATATAGAATCTGTATGGTGGCTACTGAAGCAGCTTTTTGATAAGGATATGCTATACAAAGGGTATACGATACAGCCGTATTCTCCTGCTGCAGGAACGGGCTTAAGCAGTCATGAACTCAATCAGCCCGGATGTTATCGGGATGTAAAAGACACGACTGTCGTCGCCCAATTCAAAGTGGTGAAAGAGGATAAATCAATGCCTTTGTTTAAAGATATTGATAAAGGGGAAGTTTACTTCATTGCTTGGACCACTACACCTTGGACATTGCCTTCCAATACAGCATTAGCGGTAGGCAAGAAAATCGATTATGTACTTGTCGGCACTTACAATCCCTATACCCTAGAACGAGTTAATCTTGTTTTAGCAGAGGAATTGCTTCATAAGTGGTTTAAGCCCGAGCAAGGTGAATTGGAATGGGTAGACCCTGTCGATACGAAGCAACCTATACCATACAAGGTTTTAGGTCATTTTAAAGGGAAGGAGCTTGAGGGAATTCGATATGAGCAGCTAATGCCATATACTCAACCAGAGGAAGGAGATGCATTTCGTGTAATAATTGGTGATTTTGTTACTACATCAGATGGAACAGGTATCGTGCATATTGCTCCATCATTTGGAGCAGATGACAAACGCGTCGCAGCCCAAAATGGGATAGGTGCACTTACCCTTGTAGACAAGGAAGGTAAGTTTGTAGATGTCGTAAGTGATTATGCCGGGCGTTATGTCAAGGATTACAAGGACGAAGGATCGGATTACCAAGATGTAAATATAGATATCGCTGTACAGCTAAAAAAAGAAAATAAAGCATTTAATGTACAGAGATATGTCCATAATTACCCACATTGTTGGCGGACGGACAAACCGATTTTATATTATCCATTAGACTCTTGGTTTGTGCGTACTACAGCGGCTAAGGAGCGTTTAGTCGAATTGAATAAGACTATTAATTGGAAGCCTACCCACACAGGAGAAAAAAGGTTTGGTCATTGGTTAGAGAATTTACAGGATTGGAATCTTTCCCGGTCTAGGTATTGGGGTATACCTCTCCCGATATGGCGGACAGAGGATGCTACGGAGACAAGATGTATAGGTTCAAAAGAGGAATTGAAAAAGGCAATAGAAGAGGCGAATGCAGTGTTGGGATTAAGTCAGACGATGCCGGATGATTTGCACCGTCCGTACATTGACCAGGTGGTCTTGGTATCTCGCGATGGACGGGAGATGAAAAGGGAATTGGATCTGATTGATGTTTGGTTTGACAGTGGCTCTATGCCTTATGCTCAATGGCATTATCCCTTTGAAAATAAGGAAGTATTCGAGCGTAATTTTCCAGCTGATTTTATAGCGGAAGGAGTAGATCAAACTCGGGGGTGGTTCTTTACGCTTCATGCCATTGCAGGTATGGTGTTTGATTCTGTGGCATACAAAAACGTTATGGCGAATGGACTCGTATTAGATAAGAATGGACTTAAGATGTCTAAGCGACTTGGCAATGCTGTTGATCCGTTTGAAACCTTGGAGAAATATGGTGCAGATGCTACACGATGGTATATGATAAGCAATGCACCACCATGGGATAACCTCAAGTTTGATATCAAGGGGGTGGATGAAGTCAAACGTAAGTTTTTTGGGACATTATACAACACGTATTCGTTTTTTGTATTGTATGCCAACATCGATGGTTTTGACTATTCAGCTCCTGAAGTTAAATGGGAAGAAAAACCCGAACTCGACCGTTGGATCTTATCTAGCCTCCATACACTAATAAAAAAGACAGCCTCTGCCTATGAAGATTATGAACCTACAACTGCTACGCGATTGATACAGGATTTTGTCGATGGACAATTGAGTAATTGGTACGTAAGGTTGAGTAGAAGGCGATTCTGGAAAGGAGAAATGAGCGATGATAAACGTTCGGCTTACCAGACACTCTATACCAATTTGGTTACGTTGGCTAAATTGATTGCTCCTGTGGCTCCTTTCTTTTCTGAATGGCTTTATCGCAATTTAAATACGGTGACGGGAAAAGAACCGGAAATTTCAGTTCATCTTAGTCTATATCCAAAAGTGGATGAAAAGAGAATTAATCCGGATTTGGAAAGAAGAATGGATTATGCACAACGTATTTCCTCATTGGTTTTGTCATTGAGAAAAAGGGCAAAAATAAGGGTGAGACAACCCTTGCAAAAGATTCTGATTCCTGTCTTGGAATCTCGTTTTGAATCAGATGTAAGACGTGTGGAAGACATCATCAAGGCGGAAGTCAATATCAAAGAGATCCGTTTTATTTCAGGAGAAAACAACGTTATTCAAAAGGTCATAAAACCCAATTTTAAAACGCTTGGACGACGTTTGGGAAAACAGATGAAAGAAGCTTCTAAATTGATATCAAACCTCGATCAAGCAGCAATTGCTTCCATCGAACAGGGAGAATCTTACTTTCTTGAAATAAATGGAGATCGATATGAGTTGACGAAAGATGATTTTGTGATTACATCGTCTGATATTCCCGGGTGGTCTGTTGCTACAGATCGGGAGATTACGGTTGCATTGGATGTAACCTTGACTCCAGAACTTGAAGCAGAAGGAATGGCAAGAGAATTAATAAATCGCATTCAGAATCTGAGGAAAAGTAAAGATTTTGATGTGACAGATAAAATTGTAATTCGGTTGGAAAAACATCCGACTATTATACCCGCTATTGAGCAATATGCGGATTATATAAAAAGAGAAGTATTGGCGACCTCCCTTGAACTTACCTCCGATCCGGGTGAAGCCGATAAAATTGATCTGCCAGGGGATATATCCTTATCACTTGTAATCGATCGTTAGTATATCTGAACCGTACATAATTGCTTGGGTTTGGGTTAAAAAATCCGTGGGAGAAGAACACTTAAGGGTTAATTAAAGGCAATATTTTGGCATACACGAAAAGATTAAAATGATACTGTCTAGTCATAAACTCTTCTAAAGAATGGGTTAAAATATTCATTGTCTGTATTTTAAAATACATGATCGCTTGAATGTATTGGTCTATTGCATGGTTTGGACTCCAATAGTTGTTTATATACTATTAAACTTTTGAAGGGGAAAGGGGTCTTAGTATTGACCTTTTGAAAAAAGTTTTTTTAAATAAAATTACATAATATGCGACGTGTCACCATTTTTTTATTCTTTTTCATGATAGCTACATTTATAAATGCTGCAACCGAACAAGACAGTACGGGGTTACCCGGTGATAATTTTAGCCTTGAAGGGGCAATGGACTTATTTAAACATGCAAAAAGTCCCGAAGATTTCGAAAAACAACTCAATAATCCGGATAATCCGGTTAATAACTTAGACCTCAATGAAGATGGGGAAGTAGATTATATCAAAGTAGAGGATATCACAAGCAAGGATGTCCACGCCTTGGTCTTAAGGGTGGATCTAAGTTCCAGTGAATCTCAAGATGTAGCAGTCATCGAAATTGAAAAAACAGGAAAGAAGGATGCAATTGCCCAAATCATAGGAGATTCAGCTCTCTATGAGGGAAATCCCATTGTTGAACCTTTTGATGTAGAGGAAGGAATGGGAGACACTAATGGTCCTTCTCCTTCTCTTCACGTGAATCGAATCGTTGTTAATGTTTGGCTTTGGCCTTCTGTTCGATTTATTTATGCGCCATCCTATCGGCCATGGAGATCTCCTTGGAGATGGGCTTATTACCCGGCTTGGTGGCGACCATGGAGACCCTATCCATGGCATGTTTATCATCCTAGGGTGAGGGTGTATCATGTTCATTACCGAGTGACGCCACATCATCGTGTAGTGCACGCGCATAAAATATACACTCCTCGTCGAAAGACTTCAGTATCTGTAACAAGAAGGACAACCATAGTTAAAACCAAACGTCGTAAAAGTGGAGTTATCTCTAGTAAAACGAAAACAACTACAATCGGAGTTAAAAAGAAAAATGGAAAAATTATCGCAGGTAAACAAACCTCTACAACTAAAACTGTAAAATCCTCTTCCGGAAATAAAAAAGTAGTGAAATCCACTACAAAGACAAAGAAAGTATCCACTAATAAGCATGGAAAGGTCACTAGAACAAAGACAAAATCTAAATCCACTTCTGTTACTCATAAAAATAAGCACGGTGGGAAGACAAAGGTTACCCGCACAAAAACTAAGAAAGTAACCAAGAAGAAAAGGAAATAGTCCTTGTTAAACCTCTTTTTTGAATACTAGAGCAGTGTATGGAATATTGATCCATCACTGCTTTTTTGCTTTATAGTACAATCTATTTGTCTTTTGATACGTATACTATCATATTGGCTCATTCTTCTTATACCTTCTCCCACTCGTACCCGACAATATTGCGTTGCTCCCGGCTAAATTCGATGCCTATGAGATAGACGTTTTCACAATATTGGTATTTTTCATAGTAGCGCTTTTCCTTAATCTGCTTAAGGGCATTACCGGTCGCCTTTTCGGACAGTTTGAACTCGATGATAAAGACTTTGTCCTCATACTGTAGGGTGAGGTCTATGCGCCCGAGGTTGGTGATATCTTCCGGGATAATTCGCATCCCTAAACTCGCCAAATAGGCATAGACCACACTGGCGTAATACCCTTCGTATTCGAGCAACTTGTTATTGGTAAAATTGCTATAGGGAATGGCAGCGAAAAGGGTGTAAAGAGCTTCTTTTAAACCGTCCAAATCTGCATTTTTAATTCTA
>JALSTN010000285.1 GCA_026983735.1 Saprospiraceae bacterium
ATTCTGTGTTTGGTTGGCCCTCCGGGTGTCGGAAAGACCTCATTGGGTCGATCTATCGCTCGTGCTCTACAACGCAAATTCATTCGTATGTCCTTAGGAGGACTCCATGACGAATCTGAAATTAGAGGTCATAGAAAAACCTATATCGGCGCTATGCCGGGACGTGTCATTCAATCCATCAAAAAAGCCGGCGCCTCCAATCCCGTTTTCATCCTAGATGAAATAGATAAAATGGGCAAAGACTTTAGAGGTGATCCTTCTTCTGCCCTATTGGAAGTATTAGATCCGGAACAAAACTCTACCTTCCATGACAACTACCTCGAAGTAGAATACGACCTGTCTAAAGTACTTTTCATAGCTACGGCTAACAGCCTCAGCACCATACAACCTGCATTGCTCGATCGGATGGAGATCATTAGCTTAAGTGGATATTCTACAGAGGAGAAAATCGAAATCGCTCGAAGACATCTTATCCCCAAACAAATCAAAGCACATGGCCTAAAAGCCACTCAAATCAGATTGGGCAAAAAAGCTATTCGGTATGTCATTGCATCCTACACACGGGAATCCGGAGTCAGGGCCCTGGATCGGAGAATAGCGGCAATTATGAGAACAACCGCTAAAAAAGTAGCGATGGAAGAACCTTACAATATTTCTCTTACCCTTCCCGACATCAATACCATCTTAGGCCCCGAACGGTACTCCAAGCGGGAATACGACAGGCTAAAGGTTCCCGGAGTTGCGGTGGGCTTGGCCTGGACAAGTGTAGGCGGCGATATTTTATTCATAGAGGCAAGTAAAAATAAAGGCACCGGCAAGCTTACCCTTACCGGTAACCTCGGCAAAGTGATGAAAGAATCTGCCATGACTGCACTTAGCTTCCTAAAGGCACATACCGAATTGCTCGGCATAGAAGAGCATTCGCTTAAGGACATTGACCTCCATATCCATGTTCCGGAAGGCGCTATCCCCAAGGATGGTCCCTCAGCCGGAATTACCATGCTCACCGCCATCAGTTCCTTATTATTAGATAAACCTGTAAAGCCTTGGCTGGCCATGACCGGTGAAATTACCCTCAGAGGTAAGGTGCTTCCCGTAGGCGGAATCAAGGCCAAAATTCTAGCTGCCAAACGTGCAGGGCTGAAGGAAATCATGCTCTGTTCTGAAAATCAAAAACATGTAGAAGAGATCGAAGCCGAATATATCAAAGGACTAAAATTTATCTATATTGACCGAATGGAAGAAGTCTTGGAATATGCACTTAATATCAAATAAGTACTTTTTTTGTATGAAACGAACATGAATTTTATTAAACATAAATTTCACACAGAGTTTTGTTTAAAAAAATTCATGTGAGAGCGCAGCGGTTCCATATGCGCAGAAAATTTGTAATACATTTATTTTTAATTTATTAGAAATTTTTAAGCATATGAAATGGCACCCAACAGACCTTCTCTCTACAGGATGGAGTGGGGAATTACACAAGTCATCGAATAACAATTAATATTACTCGACATGTCTATATTCGATAATACTCAGAAACTATGTTAATTGATTGCTCTCTTGTCCGGCGCTGATTTTGACATTCCGGAAAATGCCCAGGTCTCATATATAAAAAAAGGAAGAAACGTGAGAAGTAGATACCAGGCAAACGAATGATCCGGCGGTGAAAACACCTTGAGATATAGGAGTAAAATAGCGAGAAGTAAAAAGAATTTCATTGCTGTCACTGCCATTTGAAAGGTGAGAAAAAAAGGGTCCTTCTCGTTCTTATCCAAAATAGAGGCACCTATTCGCAACACCCCATACGACCAACCCCCAAATACTAATCCACTTATCCACCCTAATGCTTGGTAATGAGTTAATGCCGGATAATAAGATGCGCAAGCGACCAGGCCCAATACAAACAATTGGAGTAATATAAAGAACCTAATCGAAGTATATCGCGCTCTATGACTTGGTAACATCTCTATACAATTGATAAAACCAACCACTAAAAAAAAACAAAACCATAAAAGCCGTAAACCACCTTTTCTCCAGATGAAAATAAGTGTCGATTTTGCCGCCTAACCATGCGGCTACCAAAATTAAGACTAATAACTGACTTGCCATACCAGAGTACTTGAGGTAAGCGTTTGTCTTTCGTTTGGAATTATTGCCAGCGGGAGAATCCTTGGATTGCATATCTGTTGTACTTAGGTTAGCCCAGTTTTAAAGCATCTTTATCCGAGCGATTAGAACGGCCATTGCCCTTTTCAAAACCCTTTACCATCTGCCCACCCATGATGCACTGCACATTGAACACAGCACCGGATTGGACGACAAGTTTATCTGTAGAGATGTCACCATTGACGACAGCAGAATCCCTTATGGTCAACATCTCCTTCACCTTCAACTTGCCGGTAAACTTACCTTCAATCATGGCATCTTGACAGATTACTTCGCCTTCGATCTCTCCCGAAGAGCCTATGACAACTTTTCCGGTACATTCGAGGGTCCCCTTCAACTTGCCATCTATCCGAATATCACTTCCTGCAATAATAGCTCCTTCAATCTGAGTGCCTAATACGATACTGTTCAATTGCTTGTCTCCTCCAGGTGAAATTGGAGTGGTAGATTTGGTATTGGAGGGTTTCTTAGATCTTCCTAACATGTTAATTTAATTTACTGATTAAGGGAAACTACAAATATAATGTATTCATATGAAACGAACATGAATTTTATTAAACATAAATTTCACACAGAGTTTTGGTTAAAAAAATTCATGTGAGAGCGCAGCGGTTACATAGCTGCAGAAAATTTATAATACATTTATTTTTAATTTATTAGAAATTTTTAAAGATATGAAACGAACATGAATTTTATTAATTATAAATTCAAACAGAGTAATGATGATAGCATCTGTCCATACAATCCTTAAAGTCGAAAGCGTATTTTAACTTCAAAATCAAGCATTTCTCCCTCACCGTCAAAGCCAGTTATGCCTTCTCGGCTAAATGCATGCTTTTATACCCTTTATCACAAAAACTCTCTGCTCCCAACTCTAATCAGGGTTTAGGGATAAACATGAAAGGTTAGATTCGCTTGGTCGAATATCTTAAGAAAGATATACCTTTTCCTGAATCTCCCTATATGTATCAATGCTCTAAATATTCAGTAAAATCTCAGGACCAAGGGATGAAGTTAATTTATGCTCGGTGGTGCGCCCCGCGCACTCCATCCTTATTAGGGGCGGAGCGGTCTACTCGATTGGCGTGTTGTTATTTTAGTTTTTAATAACTTTTCTTATGAATGTATTTTTATCTGTCTTTACTTTAATGAAATATAATCCAGGTTCTAATTTTTTGAAATCAAGCTTAATAAAATCTTGTTTATCAAACTGTGTTTGTTTTATTTTTCTCTGAGTATTCCATAATTCAACATCAGCAATATTCTCAGAAGTAATATTCAAGAAATCAGAAGTTGGATTTGGAAAAATTAATACCTTTGAATTGATACCTTCTAATTGATTAACAGAGGTTATGTTACAGTTCAATGGGTCTGGGAATTCCCCTTCACTATTTGAATTTAGTCCAAGATATTCTACTGTACAACTTGGGTAGTTTACTTTAAAGCTCCATTTGTGTCTGTATATACAGCCCGTCGAACAATCACCCCATGCCAACGTAAAGTCATAAAATTGCTCATCTCCATCTATTGAATATTCTATCTTATTTCCATCATACTCTAAATCGTCCAAAAATGCATCAATAATCCCATCAAAAAGAAATAAACTATCTACTACTGGCTTTGGATTGATTGGCAAATCCGAGCCAATTAAAACGATATTTAAACTCGTGTCAATGAAAAGTAGATCGAATTGATAAAGGCTTATAAATGCGTCTAAGGCTAGATAGCCTGTTTCTATATATCCATTTAACCAATTTCTTGTCCAATAATAAAATGTGTCAAGTTCTACAAAAATACCAGTATATAATGGTGAACCAGATTGTAGACTGTTATGGATACAATAAATATCAAAAATAGAGTCTCGCTGCTCATTTGGATAAGCATTATAGATTGCTGCAATACCATTCCATATTGAATCCTGATAAATTTTTGGAATTAAAATTTTATTAGTATCTACTGATTTTGTTTGCTGCAATCTTTTAAAAGCCAAATAAGCTACATCTTTTTCATAGTATTGGACAAGCTCCTTAGATTTTTCACAACTTGATTGAATTTGAGAGAACCCAACGGTAGCTATAATGCTTAATAAAATTATACAAATTGCGTTTTTCATTTGCTTAAGAATTTATGATAATTTGATAATAAATGTATTATAAATATTCTGCTGCTATGTAACCACTGCACTCTCACATGATTTTTTTATAGTGTCTAGCCATAAGGTGCTTAATGAATGAAAGTACTAGATTTTTGATGAGATTTTTATCTTATTTTAGATCAGTGATGCCTAAGTATCATTGATTTAAAAAAAGTGACAATATCGCAAAAAGATACGCTTTCAGCATTAATGATTTTATGGACAGATACTGTTGTCATAACTTTGTGTGAGATTCATGTTTAATAAAATTCATGTTGTTTTCATATACTCTTAGTTTATTCTTTTTAATATTTTCCTAAGAAATGTAAACCTCCCCCACCTTTTAATAAGCCCATAAACATAGATCTCTACAAAGAAGGTATACCTTCCCCATGGACGATTCCGGGGGTTTAAGTAATGGATAGCGCTTTCAATTCCTTTTTCGGTTGCAAATGTCTTTACTCGGCAAATATACGAAAAAGAGCTATTTCTCAGACGATTTGGAAGAGTAATTCCTTAAATAGGAACC
This sequence comes from Saprospiraceae bacterium, assembly GCA_026983735.1. GTDB lineage: Bacteria > Bacteroidota > Bacteroidia > Chitinophagales > Saprospiraceae > JALSTN01. The sequence continues at coordinate 4,833 of JALSTN010000285.1, forward strand.
GAGTACTGAGGTTTCTAATCTAGAATAGTACGACCGTGTATTGTTTCCGTCCCTAGAGGACATTAGAGTCCGATCCTCCTATTTATCTAGCAGATCTAAACCTTTCTTGCAAAATCAGTAGCACATTTCAAACCGAATAATCCACAAATAGAATTATATATATGGCACCATTAAACAGAAATCACTGGCATGGTCCGAGTAAAATACACACTTACCAGATTGTGAATTAAAACGAATATTCATCATCTAGTTTTTGAAGATACGCTTTCACATCTTCGCCTAAATACGGATAAGAACTGATAATATTTTTATCTGCAATAATTATTGTATGTCGTTTTGCACGACTTGTTGCAACGTTAAATAAACGATTCTCTAATGAATAGTTGTAACCCGAATTGGGAATAACAAAAATTGTTATATCTGTTGTAAGCCCTTGTATTCTTGCAACTGTTTCAATTAGTAAATTTTTAGGTTTTTCAATAGAGCCGTAGATGCTTTTTTGCAGGGCTTTTACTGTGGCAATGTAATTGCTTAAAATTGATATGTGTAAATATTCTTTGACTGTCAATAAATGAGTCACTAACATTTTGGCTATTTCTATGGCATTTGAAGGTTTTTTGTTTCCAACTTCTAAATCAGTTTTTATTAGAGTTGGACCACCTTTCGGGTTGAAAAATACATTTACGTCATCAGGAATTTCAGGAAATGACAGTCTTATGTCAGTTCTTGCTCTTGATCTAAGACTATTGTTGTAAAACACACCTGTGTAATCAGAACTTCTATTTGGTAAACGGTATGTTTCTGTCAATTGAAAAATAGGAACTGATGAAATATCTGAAAGAGCTTTCAAGCCATCCACTAAAAAGTCATAATTTTTTTTATTTACTTTATCATCGTTTATAGCAACAATAGGAGGCAACTGTTTTGTGTCGCCTATCCAAATATTCTTTTTTCCTAAAATTTGGGGGCACATCATCCCTCACCGTCAAAGCCAGTAATGCCTTCTCGGCTAAATGCATGCTTTTATACCCTTTATCACAAAAACTCTCCGCTCCCAATTCTGATCAGGGTTTAGGGATTAACAAGAAAGGTTAGATCCGCTTGGTCGAAAATCTTAAGAAAGATGTACCTTTTCCTGAATCTCCCTATATGTATCAATGCTCTAAATATTCAGTAAAATCTCATGACCAAGGGATGAAGTTAACTTATGCTCGGTGGTGCGCCCCGCGCACTCCATCCTTATCAGGGGCGGAGCGGTCTACTCGATTGGAGCCAGAATTAGCTATCTTCTAATTCATAATTTGTACTTCTTCCTCCCGACTGATCTTGTCTTAATATTCTTTTTTCAATCAAATCTTTAATATCTCTCAAAGCCGTATCTTGCGAGCATCTTGTGATTTTTGCCCATTTTGAAGTTTTTAATTTTCCTTCAAAACCATCCAGAAGTTTGTTCAACATCACTCTTTGTCGGCTATTTAATTCCGTATTTTTATGTTTATCCCAAAAATCAGCTTTATATAGTACTTTCTCAATGGTTTGCTCTGATTTTTTTAATGCTCTGTATAGGCTCTTTAAAAACCAAACAATCCATATGGTAATATCTCCATAGTTATGTTGAACTTTCTGTAAAATATCATAATATACTTTTCTTTCCAATAAAATTTGGTTTGATAAGCTGTAAAATCTTAACGAACTATTATCTGAACGGGCTAAAAGTAAATCGGATAATGCCCTTGCTATGCGCCCATTTCCATCATCAAAGGGATGTATAATAATAAACCAAAAATGAGCTATAGCTGACTTAATCACCATATCAATTTCTGTATTGGCATTAAACCAATCTAAAAATCTATCCATTTCAAATTTAACTTGTTTTACCGGAACAGCTTGATAATGTACTTTTTCTTTTCCCATTGCTCCTGAAACAATTTGCATTTCTTCCTTTCTATAACGTCCAACATCAATTCTATACATTCCACTTCTACCGGTCGGGAATAGTGCAGCATGCCATCCAAATAGTCTTTCTTCATTAAGAGGGCTATTATAGTTTTGAGTAGCGTCAAGCAACATTTCGACAACACCATCTACACTCCTATCAGGATAATCTATTCCTGCAGATTCAATGCCTAATTTTCTTGCAATTGAAGAGCGAACTTGCTCATAATTTAATATTTCGCCTTCTATTTCTGATGATTTAACTACATCAAGTGTCAAGTTTGAAAGCAAAGTTTCTTCTTTAATTAAAAAACCCAATGCACTTACTTGTCCAAAAATTTTTCCTTGCAAATGACGAACTTTACCTAGAATAGGTTGAACTACTTTTTCATCCCAAGTAAAATCAGGCCAACTGCTATATTGATAGATGTATTTTGCCATATTATTTTTACTTATACTGCAAATATACAAGTATTCTCCGTATAATTAAGGTGATTATTAAGGGTATTCTACGCAAAACTGTTTTTATTACCTTGTCAACAACTCATAGAAATGTATACCTCCCCCACCTTTTAATAAGCCCATAAACATAGATCTCTACAAAGAAGATATTCCTTCCCCTTGGATGATTCCGGGGTTTAAGTAATGGATAGCGCTTTCAATTCTTTTTTCTGTTCCAAATGTCATTATTTGGCAAATATA
>JALSTN010000286.1 GCA_026983735.1 Saprospiraceae bacterium
TCGGGTTAATTCTAACAATACAGGAAAATCATTCTCTTCTTCTTCTCGCAAATGCTCAAGGAGTTCTCTTTCTAAAGATTTTAAAATATCCAAAACCTCGAAGGTCTCCGGGTGATGTCCGCCATGCGCTTTACTCACTTTTTCCCCAAGCTGTATCAATACAGGTAGGCTAGAGCGAACATAGGGATGATGGGTATTATTAATAAAGTCAATCAAAAATGGAACTGACCAGTTCTTGTAATCATGCACTGGCCCCTTGGAATCACTCATCGCTCTTTCCAATGCTTGAAACAACGTCTGTATTTTAATACCTCTATCCCTACATACCTCGCCTAATACCCTATCCCCTCTACAACAATAGTCTATGCCAAAATCCTTAAATACATCTGCTGTTCGTATATCTCCCGATACAATATCACCTACCTTCTTGTCCAATATATTGTCGATGCTCAAGTGCATAAAAAACAATTTTGCACAAAGGTAAGGTCCAACCAATGGCTAAACTATGATAAAAACCAACCATAAAACTGATATTTATCAGTTTTTATCTAACGTGTTCATAGATTTAAACTATTGGTCAACCCAATAAAATTAATTCGAATCGGCTACTATGTTTTTATGATACGAAGACCAACTTCTTTATCATAATAAAGTGTGGAAAATCATGTGAGCACGGAGCAGTTACATAGATATAGAAAAACATAAAGTATTCATTTTTAGTTTATTACATTTTTTTACGTATATGAAATTTGTTGATATATCGTTTTTTTTCTAACAAATACGTGTAGATTTACAAATTCTCCGTATTTTTCTCTCCTAATTCGTTGGATCATGAACAAAAACGAAGCTATATCTGCACAAAAGAAGATCTTGGAACTCGTCCTAAGTTCTAAAAGTAAGCGGCATGACACGATTGATTATTTATGTGAACTATTTGGGGTGAGTCGTTCCAATATTTACAAAAAAATAAAAGGGGATACTTCCTTATCCATAGTAGAACTAATCTCCATTATGAAGCGATTTCATATTGGTTTTGACCAATTTGTTATAGATAGAAGCACCAATGTTGAATTTTATTTCCCTTACCTGGAGCGCCCGATAAAGAATTTTTTGGATTATGTAGTACCACTTCATAAAATTGTGGAAGACTTTTCTTTACTTCCGGATATTGATATTTACTACGCCACGGCAGAACTTCCTTTCTTTTACTACTACATGAGCAAACCCCTAACTTCATTTAAACTCTACTCTTATGCCCATACCACCTGGCAACTACCCGGTTATACAGACCGGAAATTTGATGTTTCTGAATTTTCCGAAATGATTCATCTCAATCCTTATATAGATGGTCTTATTCGCAATTATTACAAAATGCCCAATACCGAATTGTGGAATATCAACATCCTTAATAATACTTTAAATCAAATTAAAACTTTTCTTAGAAGTGGTCTATTTGAAGATTCTGATTACACCTTGGTACTATTAGATGAACTTAGGGTATTGATCAACCATGTTTGTCTGATGGCAGAGCACGGCAAAAAATTTATTCTCGGCAAATCCGAACCCAATGATCAAAGTGCCGACTTTTATTTATTCCACAATGAAATCGCCCATACCAATAATACACTTGTCGTACTTTCCAAACAGATGAATGCAGTGTTCACAGCATTTGATAATCCCAATTTTATAATCAGTCGCAACCCGGCCTTAATCGCTCATACTATGCGCTGGATGTCCAGTATAAAAACGCATTCGGTCTCCGTTACAAAAGATGCTAAAAACAATAGGCTTTACTTATTTGATCAAATTATGAGACGAATAGACTGGGCAGAAGAAGATATTAAAGCCTACCTTTCAAAACAACGATAAAATTGGTGGGTTAACTGAACTTAATGTACCTTTGCCCTATGTTATTAACTTCTATCACTATTGTTGTTTTACTAATTTTGTCAGCGATTTTCTCAGGAGCAGAAATCGCTTTTGTATCTGCCAACAAACTTGAAGTCGAGATCAATCGACAAAAAGACTCCCCCCGCAGTAGAATGGTATCAAGATTCTATGCTGACCCCAATCATTTTATCGCTACCCTTCTCGTCGGTAATAATATTGTTCTCGTGGCTTTCACTTACTTATTGGCTAAAGAGATAGAACCCCATATAGTAGAACGAGTAGACAATGGTCCTTTGGCATTGTTGATAAGTACCTTTTTGATTACTCTTATTGTGTTAGTATTTGGTGAATTTATTCCCAAGACGATTTTCCGACTTTTTGCCAGCAAATCAATTTTCTTTTTGAGTTATATACTTCAATTTTTCTATAGAATATTGCATGGTCCAGTTTGGCTCCTCACTACTACGTCAGAGAAAATTATTCAAAAATTATTTAAGACTTCTCCTGACGAAACCGCTTATACCTTTACTAGATACGATCTACAAGATTTGATTGAAGAATCAGACGTATCTGAAGAAGAAGATTTAGAAAAAGATATGTTTGTCAATGCGCTTCACCTCGAAGAAAAACGAGTCCGTGATGCAATGATTCCCCGCAATGAGACAATCTCTATAGATGTCGGAACTTCGATAAGAGAAGTTATTCACACTTTTGAGTCCTCCAGACATTCTAGATTAATCGTGTATGATGGCGATATAGACCACATCCTGGGATATATACATCATCGAAGTTTGTTAGAGAGTCCACAAAAAATACGCGATATCCTGATGCCCATATCCTTTGTTCCCGAGACCATGAGTATTCAGGATTTACTGTTTCAGTTTGTCTCTGAAAAAAATGGGATTGCTGTAGTTGTAGATGAATTTGGCGGTACTTCCGGCCTCATCACGCTTGAAGATATTCTCGAAGAAATATTTGGAGAAATCGAAGATGAGCACGATGTTGAAGCCTACACAGAAGAAGTGCTTTCAGATCGTGAATTTCTGTTTTCCGGTCGTCTGGAAATAGAATATCTCAATGAAAAATACCCCTCTTTAAAACTCCCTGAAGATGGAGATTATCACACCCTTTCCGGCTTTATAGTAATGGGTTTAGGAGATATCCCCAAGGAAGGCCGTGTTCTCCATCAAAAGGGAAAACGGTTTATACTCGAAGAAGTAAGTGATACAAAAATCGAAAAAATCCGCATCATTATAGATGATCCGGAAAGTGAAGAATAAACATGCCGTTAATCTATTTAAACAAGCAATACAATACGACGCTTAGTCTATGGCTCTTAACAGAGGAAACATCTTTTTTCGACCCCATTTCCCGGCAGTACAATAAAGAAATAAAAAAAGAGACCGGCAAGAACATCGAACGAAAAAGACAGTGGCTCTGTGCCCGACATTTAATTCACAATTTTCATAACACTTCCCAAAATCTCGTTAAAACTCGAGCAGGACAACCCTTTCTTCCCCATGAGAATACCTATATCTCCATTAGTCATTCGTATGAAATGGTAGGAGTGTTGACCTCTGATATGCCCTGTGGTCTGGATATTGAAAAGCGGACAGACAAACTCCGTCGTATCCGTTCTAAGTTTGTCTCTAAAGACGAAAACGCTGAGGATCTTCTAAAACTACATCTAATCTGGTGTGCTAAAGAAGCCATGTACAAAGCCTATGGAAAGAAAAAATTGAACTTTAAAGAGGATTTATCCGTTTCTACACCGGATAGAGTCCAAAGTCCCTCCGGGACTTTTACCGGAAGCCTAAAAAAAGATTCCCTCACCATTAACTACTTGTTATCTTATGAAATATGGAATACTTACCTCCTTGTCATGGCAGAAGAAACACATCGGGATACTACTTAGTATCTTCTTCTTACTAACTTTAATACCCAGTTGTAGAAATACTTCTTCCTCTGCAAAGGATTCCCCTCCCTCCATGCAAGAGCAAAATACATTACCGCAAGACTTTATCTCTTTTTATGATAAATTTCATACCGATAGCCTCTATCAATTAAATCATATTGTCTGGCCATTACGAGGAATTCCTCGTGTGACCAACCAAAGCGTAGAAGAATTACAAAAATTTGAGTGGAAGAAGAAAGACTGGGTACTACATTCAAAACCCGACCCCGCTGACAAAGAATTAATCATTGAGTATGACCTATCAGTACCAAATATTATTACAGAAAACATACATTTTCGCAATACAGAATTACGAATGATGAGAAGATTCGCAAAATCTAATAAAGGAGAATGGTTCTTGATTTATTATGCTGCACTCAATGATTACAGCGGCAACAATAGCGTACAAGAAAATACAGATACTGCCAACACTCGTTAATCTTGCCTTTAACCAGTGGTTACAAATAAATTCTCCAATAGCTTTTATGGCCAGACGGTATCCTTTTTATCCCACCAAAAAGCCAAAATATTGCTTCATTTTATCCGCAGCTGTATTCTACTGCAGCTCTCTTTGGATTAAAGAAACAAGGCCAGCATATTTTCCAGATTTATATCCTTGGATAAAACCACTTCGGGAAGGACTAATTTTATTATGCCAAATTCATCAATAACAAAGATTCGAGGGTATCCCAGATCTGACCCGTAAACGGCTTCACTCAGCATCTTGGCATTGGCAATGACCGGGAATTTTATCGGCTGAGCTTGAAGAAAATTTACAACTTCCTTCTTAGGTTCATCCGCCAAAGAGAGTATCTTGACTTTCTTGGGATATTTCTCTGCTATGGCATTGAATTGTTGGAACAGCTGATCTCCTCGCCCCGGAGTGGCTTTCCAAAAAAACATTAAGGTGACCTTTCCTCTATACCCTCCTATTCTGTGTGTCTTTCCCTCTATATCCGGTGCTTCCATCGGTATGCTGGGAAATCCTTCGAATTGCTTTATCAAAGCTTGGATAGGTGGACTAAAGGATTCCGGTTTATACAGATAGTGCCCTTGAGCACTGTCTATTTGTGCCGGCAGAAAAGAGATGCCAAAAAAGAAAAAAATTACTGAAACAATCCATTTAACCATAACAAGTCCAAATAAAAACATTCATATATTTAAAAATTTCTAATAAATTGTAAATAAATGTATTACAAATTTTCTGCAACTATGTAACCGCTGCGCTCTCACACAAATTTTTTAAACAAAACTCAGTGTGAAATTTATGTTTAATAAAATTCATGTTCGTTTCGTATGTCTTAGTCAACGAAAAAACCGGGGGGTTTGTTATGGGTAGCGGCCTATTGTCACTAAAAATCTCAACATCTAACTGTGTGTTTTAGCTGAATAGTACTTTTATCTATTCCTTGCTTCGTCCGGCTTTTAACTTCCCTCGCTCAAATACATACAAGAATAAAAGATACATCGCAGTACCTGGTATCAAAACCCACCACCATTCTTGCCCTTGTCCTACAATCAACCATTTCATACCAAACGAAATCAAATACGCAGTTACTGCATAGAGTAATGGCCATATTAAAACACTTAAATAACTTATAAAACGCAGTTGCAGATAAGGGCGTATCATCAAATAGTACAGCGCTATCCCTTGAATAAACATCAGAAAACTCAGATTCATAGCGATGTTTTCTGGTCCTTCAAATGCACTTAAGTATACGACTGCAGGTAAAACAAAAACCAAACCTAAATTCCAATAAAATCCGAGATCGGGACGATTTATTCCCACCCAAAGTGCACCTATATGCTGAACTACCGAATGTAGGATATAATACACACAGAACCATCGAAAAAGCGTCGAGTACGTCACCCAAGGAGAACCGAAAAACCACTGGACAAAACCAGAAGAAACCAGAAATAATCCGATATACACGGGAAATAAGACCAAAGCACTCCACTCTACCATTCTGAGGTATAAGGGAGCAATCTGTTCTCCTCGACGATGTGTAGCAGTCATTAGGGGTGTCAATACATGGTCCAAAAGGGGATTGACAACATGTACGGCTCTCCGCAGAAATTGTTTGAAAAGCTCATAAACCCCTAAAATATCCTGCCCCAATATTTTCCCGATTATCAAGACATCCACATTGGCATTCCAGTAGGTAAGGATCCGCTCCGGGAGCTGGAATTTGGCATAGTGCAAATAGTATTGCAGTCCTTTCTTTGTGAGCTTCATCCTAAGTGGATGTACTGCATATCCTACACCCACATAACCCAATGATGCCACAAACACCTTTGACAAATACCCAAAAACCAACGCTCGAATATCCGGAGAATAATATGCATACATCAGCGTAACGGAAGTTCCCACCAATTGGGATAAGGTATCTACCCAAGCCAGTTTTTTGAATTGGGTATCTCTTTGCAAAGCTGCTTTATAATGTCCTCCAATAGAAGAAAATAAAAGTGCCAACCCTATGTAAAATAGCATTTCATCAAGCATTGGCATAGTGTAAAAGAGAGCAATATATGGTGCTGAAACACTCAATAAAAGCCACATAACCACTCCCACCACTAGGCTTATCAAATAAAGGGTCGTGAAAAGTCGGGGAGGTATCTTTTTGCCATAGAGAATGGCGTTATACATTCCCGCATCCGTAAAATACCCACCAAACCCAATGATCGTACGGAGAATAGCATATACTCCAAAATCCTCCGGGTCTAACCAATGCGCCAAAAAATACAATTGCAAGAGCTGTAATAATGCGATCCAAAAAGTAGCATTTCCCCTCCACCATATTCCTCTCGAAATAACTGTTATTTGGGTAAAAATAATCATTAATATCTCTCAGATTTTTTGAGCATTTTAGCCATATATATTTCAGCGATAGACTGTGATATATCTCCTGCCGCGATTAATCTAACTTCATCTTCTGCTCGGACATGGCCCTCCCGAATAACTCGGGCATAGGTCCCACTAAAGGGCTTTTGCATAAATTTTTTGACGATGGAGGGGTCTTTAAATCTATAACCCAACTTATAACAGGGTTCTCTCGGTGTAGTTATCTCTATAATTGCCTCTTCTCCAATGGCAAATTGGTCCCCCGGATATAGGTGAATTTCATCCATCCCTTCGATAGTAAGATTTTCTCCAAACATTCCCCATTTCCAGGACAAGTCCGGGTATTGAGCACGCCAGTAAGGATAATGATCCGAAGAGTAAAGGTACACGGCCTTATCATAGCCTCCGTGATATCTCCTATCAATTACAGCATCCTTGAAAACACCCCGTTCCTTTAAGGTGATACCTTCTTTTTTGGGCTTTTTAAAAATGCCCGTCAACACATTAGTCCCTCTCCAAAGGACTGTAACCGGAACAGCGATATTACAAGATATGACTTTCAAATGGCAGACATTTCAAATTATAAAACCAGGTATCAACTCCTTCGATATGGATACTTTAGAAGGTAAAGATACTATGTTTTGAACAAATAGAGGGATG
>JALSTN010000287.1 GCA_026983735.1 Saprospiraceae bacterium
GGTATGTGTCCCATGCCCATGATCGTCACACGGGGCGTGAAGGTTAAGGCCACACACATTGGCACTATCTCCCAGATTCGGGTTATACTCCACGATTGCATCATGCCAATTGAAATTGTGATCGACATCCCGGCCATCATATCCCCTATACTTATCTTTTATTCCATCGACGTCCCATTTATAGCCTGTATCCTGACCAGCGACAACGACGCCTTTTCCCCGGATACCCATCGACCAAACACTATCTGCTTTGATTCTGCGAATACCCCAAGTAATTTTTGGGCCTCCTCTCAACTGTATGGGTTGCTTCTTATAGGCAATGGGTTTTGAAAAGGTCACCGGGGCATCTGAAAGAATTTGTGTAACTTGAGGGAATTGAGCTATTCTCTCTATTTGTTGCGCCGACAAAGTAGTTGCAATTATATTGGTCACCCAGTAAGAGTGAAAGGGCACGTTCCAGGTTTTTAGTTGTGCGATCACTTGGGTTTGAGACTGATTTGCCTGCCTCCTCAGAGCCTGGTATACCAGACGTCCTTTAGCTGTTTTATCAGGGATTTGAGCGGTTAGAGGGCGCATATCCGTCGTCTTAAATTGGATAACGACATCGACTTTGTCCTTGATTTGAAGAGAACGGAGGACCTGACGAGAAGCCTTTTGTGACCATCCGACCTGTATCCCGATCAGAATTAGAAAGAAGGACAATAGAAAGGTATAAACCTTGGATAGAATGAGTGGAGATTTTTGCATAAATAAGTTTTTAAAGATATGAAACGAACATGAATTTTATTAAACATAAATTTCATACAGAGTTTTGTTTAAAAAAATTTTTGTGAGAGCGCAGCGGTTCCATATGTGCAGAAAATTTGTAATACATTTATTTTCAATTTATTAGAAATTTTTAAACATATGAAATGGTAAAGCGTCGACAATTCATTTTGATTTTCGTGATTTCCAGGAAAAGGTTATATTTTGATTTAATTTTTCAAAGGATTCAAGTCTTTGGGTATTGGTTAGAAAAAAGATACTTTTGCCAAAAGAGGTAGGTTTGACAAAACGCAATATTACGATTTTATAACTTAAAAATAAAGGTAGCACTTTCATGGATTGTACAAGGGGATATGGAAAGTGATACGTCTTAAAATAATTAGTAATGACCAGTCCGTCATCGACCACATCGACACGTTTTAAGCGAAAGAGGCTGCGGTATAATATTAGGATTCCGACAAGTACAAAAGCTGAAAATCCCCATTTTAAACTATTGCTCACTCCTATTTCCTTTCCGGAATCCAAGACCCAAAAAGCTATTGCAAAACTACCGAAGAACACCGTCCAGAATATAGTGAACATAAACTTGAGATAGAGGGTAAGCGTAGAGGATAATTGCATGATTTACTCCTTTTCTTTAGCGTGAGTAGTGACGTATTTGGACACGTAAATACTTATTTCATACAAAATATACAGTGGGAAGGTTACGAGCAGCTGAGTAACTACATCCGGAGGGGTAATAATCGCTGCGACCAGTAAGATAATGACCAATGCGTGCTTGCGGTAACTGCGCAAAAAATCAGGAGTAACCAGTCCTAATCTAGATAAAAAGTAAATGACCAATGGCAATTCAAAAATCAAACCTGCAGGCAGGACAATCATGGTAATATTGCTGATGAGGGAGGATAGAGTCACGGAATTATCAATGGTACTACTCAGACTATAGTTGGCTAAAAAAGTGATGGCCATAGGTGTCACTACAAAATACCCAAAGGTGATACCGATGAGAAATAATCCCGAACAAACCCCTACGACATATTTGGCCACTTTTTGTTCTTTATCATAAAGGCCGGGTTTGATAAATCGCCATATTTCCCAAAACACATATGGGAACGCTACAATAAACCCCAATACAAACGAAACTTTCAAATGCAAAAGGAATTGTTCGCCTAAGTCTTTGGTAAATATCTTGAGTTCTCCAGGGCCTTGACAAAGCATGCCTGTGTGCTCACAAAAAAAACGATAGGTCCAAAAGCTAGTTTTAGTAGGTCCCAGAATTAAAGTGTCAAAAACAAAATCCTTAAAGACAAAGCCTCCAATGGCAAATACTATAATAGCCCCTAGACTGCGTAAAAGATGCCATCTCAACTCTTCGAGATGCTCGAGAAAGGACATTTCATCTTTTGATTGAGACATAATTCTTCTTTTGACTCTGCAAATATCGCAAATAATACGATATGAGATCAAAGTATCGGAGTCAATAATACAATAGGATAACTATTCAGGGTGTTGAGATTCAGGAAAGGCTCAAGAGGAGGGGGGTAGCTAACACGAAATCCGATATTAAGCGATATCTGGTCTCGTAAGAATACCTTTCAGGGACGGGTTGGCAGATAAGGGTTCAAAATATTGATTTTCTGTATTCTGCCGTACATGATCCATTAAATAGAACGGGATTAATGAATAATTTGGGGTTTAATAGAAAAATATATTTCGCAGAGTGCCAATTAGTTAATGTATTTTGTCTCAAATTATGAGACAGTTTTTTGAAAAAGTCTCAAAATTTGAGACTTTTGAAGGGGTTGAGAGGGGTATCTTTGCTATATAAACACAATAAAATAGCACCAGGGCTGACATTTATGAGAAACAAGAGCATTATCTATTGGCTTAGGTGATGCTCTTATTGTTTCCTCTTTATCCCAAATGCTACTTGCAATATTACTCTCCTTTTGATTAATAAGAGACGAACAGAGATAGAATTTCATACATTATGTAAGTAATAAGTACTATCTTTGTATAGTAAAAAATGTATCAGAGAAGAGCGAATACAGATTCTTCTCGCTATATTTTTGTGTCTGTTCTCCTTCTGTCCAGCATTAATTTTTGACAGACTAAATAATTTTACCATGCGTTTCTTTAGCTATTTTATCTTTTTTGTGGTTTTATCTCTCCAATCAATTTCTGCACAGCATTGCCTACCCAATGGTATTAGCTTTAATAGCCAGAGTTCGATTGATAATTATGGGATTACCCATCCCGGATGCTCCATTATAGATGGAGATGTCAGGATCTCAGGGAATGACATAACGGACTTGTCCGGCCTGAGTTCCATTCGTCGCATCCAAGGGAAATGTATTATTAAAAACAACCCTGCTTTGACCACCTTTATCGGATTAGACAGTCTACAGGCGGTAGGAAGTCTTTTTATTATCAACAATGATAATCTGGTTCATCTAACAGGCTTGGGACTTTTGGATTCGTTAGGCCTGTTTCGTATCGAGGAGAACAAAAGGCTACTTGACCTCAAGGGATTGGATGCTTTGACAACAGTAGAATACCTCGATATTAAGCATAATCTCCGTTTGAATTCGCTAAAGGGGATGATGCGTATCCATCGTCACCTCTATGGAGTTACCCTCATCGAAAACCCAATGTTGCAGGATTTAAAAGGATTGGAACGCATAGAAGAAATTGACAATTTGGAGATAGGGAAGAATGAATATTTGTCTTCTCTCGAAGGGCTTAATAATCTCAGATTTACTAAGAATGCTTTAGATATTCATGAAAATGGAATATTATCTTTATCCGGTTTGGACAGTTATACGGGGACGGAGGGATATATCAAGATTTCCCAAAACCCCCAATTGGAACAAATTACAGGGGTTCCTCAACTGAGCCAAACAGACGCATTGATTCTCCATTCTAATGGGATGTTGCGTGATTTGTCTGGATTGAATGGAATTCACACTCTTCGAAATCTACAGATTACAGACAACAAACAGCTCGGAACGCTCATCGGTCTAGGTGGGTTGGAAACAGTAGAAAACAATGTGGATATATCCGGCAATGCAAACCTGATAGACTTAAAAGGTATCGAAGGATTATCTATTGTCGGAGGAGATATTCGGATCAGATTGAATGAACAGTTGACTGCTCTAAGTGGATTAGAGAACCTGACAAAGTTGGGAGGAAGCCTTAGAATTTACGGCAACAATCATTTGCTTCAACTCGATGCTTTATCCCAATTGAAAGAGATAAACGGATCGTTGGTGCTGGAGTTTAATCCGGTTTTACAAGGATTGGATGGGCTTCAAAATATCGATCCTGTGCGTTTAGATTTTCTACAGCTCATAGGCAACAGGAGCTTAACTTTTTGTCACGTGAGCAGTATCTGCCGGTATTTAGATATGGGGAAGGGTGCCAAAATTGAAGGCAATGACAATGGCTGTGAACAGGTTTCAACGATATTGGATAAATGCGGGAATACGGTGATTTCCGGTACGGTCTTTTTTGATTTGGACAGGGATAAAATGCAAGGGGCAAGAGAACGGGGCATCCCTAATGTGGAGATTCAGGTGAGCCCCAATAACCTCTCACTGCTCACGGATGCAGAGGGTAAATATATGTTTTATGGTGCCATACCGGGAGAAAAGTATAGCCTAACGGCTGTATTGCCTGCCGGAATGAATTTATCCACTGATTCTTCAACTTATCACGTTACTTTCAATGTGGGCAATCCGAATAATATCAATAATGATTTTGGTTTGTATTATCAACAGGGCAAACATGAATTGGGTGTTATTACGACAGGGGATATTACGAGGTGTGGATTTGTGGTACCATTTCATACTACCTTGCGAAATGAAGGGTCGTATATAGAGTCTGCCTGTTTTGATCTCGAATGGGACAGTGAAATGCAATGGGCCGGATCGGTTCCGGCAGCTGTACAGATAGATTCAACCGGGCACACTGCTCGTTTTTGTATAGACAGTTTGTATCCCTTTGAATCATTTGACGTTTTGTATTGGCTTAAGATGCCCGGGGTTCAGTCTAGGGGAGATACCTTGGAAGTAAGTGCAAGAGCTTCTTACCAAGATTCAACAGGATGGATTTCTAGTGGCGAGTATCATTTAAGGTCTCCCATTTTATGTGCTTTCGACCCCAATGACAAATCTGTCAATCCGTATGGAGTACAAGCTGAGCGGTATACCTTAATGAATCAACCGCTACGATATAGGATCCGATTCCAAAATGTAGGGGATATCGCTGCGGAGAATGTGCGTATAGAAGATGCATTAGATCCTGCATTGGATGTTCATACGTTAAAAGTATTACAATCCAGTCATCCCTATCGCGTAGAAATGACGGAAACAGGGGGGGTAACTTTTTACTTTGATAATATTGGATTGGCAGACAGCACCTCAGATGAAGCGGCCAGTCATGGTTTTATTACGTATGAAATAGCACCCAAAAAGGGTATTCCTGAATTTACCGTCGTAGAAAACAAGGCACTTATTTATTTTGACTTCAACCCTGCTATCGTTACACCTACCACTATGAATACGCTTGTGCATACCCTTCCAATTGTTACCGCTACAAAATCTATGAATCTCCAGCGGTTTCGAATATTTCCGCTTCCGGCGGATGACGTAATCATGATCCAATGGAACAAGAGAGAAATGGGAGATTATGTTGATGTCGAAGTGCTTTCAATGGAAGGTGTATTAATGAAAAAAGTACGCTCCAGTAAAGATAGAATGGTAATGGCGACAGACCGTTGGCCTTCGGGTTTGTATACTGTGAAGTTGCGAGGAGCATCGCAAAGAGGGGGCATCAAAAAATGTATAATTCTACATTGAGTGTGAAAGTATATCCGGACATTCAATTGTATTCTTTTGAAGCGTTAAGTGTGCGACAGCTGTACGCGCTTCTACAGCTGAGAGCTGAAGTATTCGTCGTAGAACAGCGATGTGTGTATCAGGATTTAGATGGTCGGGATAAGGCTGCTTTGCATATATTGGGAATGTCGAAAGGGCGTGCTGTACTCTATGCGAGAATATTGCCTAAGGGAATATCCTATTCGGATTATGTCAGTATAGGTCGAGTAGTGATAGCAGGATCACACCGTGGCATGGGTTTAGGTAAAAAGCTTATGCGATATGCATTGGAGGTGTCAGAAAAGCATTTTCCCGGTACTCCCATAAAAATATCGGCTCAGAAGCATTTGGAAAATTTCTATGGTGGATTGGGGTTTCAAGTGATAGGGGAGCCCTATTTAGAGGATGGAATCCCACATATTGCAATGGTACTCGGTACGCGCTAGGCAGGAGCAATATAGAGGAGGGACAGACCGGATTGTTTTTGCACGTTACTCCTTAATTTCCGGAATTTCCATAGAGACCAATTCTGTAAAGGAAGGATTGGCAAAATGTGTGGTAATGAGTTCATCATATGGGATATTGTGCTCCATGGCGATCTGTACGATGGCTAAGATCTCATGAATATTAGGACCAAGGCCACATACTCCTTTGATGAGATCGGTATCCGGATCCACTTTCAGCTTAAGGATGCCTTCCGTTTCTCCATTAATCTGAGCTCTTAGGAGTTTGCTGTACGGCTTGGTGATGATATCACAATGCCCATCTTTTTTAGTACTTTCAATTTGAGCCATTGGTGGATAACAGTAGGTAGCTGATATGAAATGGTACCTTTCTGGATAATCGACATCCTTCAGTATATGTCTAACCGCTATTTTAGCTTGTAGAATAGCTTTGTTAGCCATCATAGGAATTCCGGTAATATCTCCAACGGCATGAATATTTCCCATACCCGTATGACCATAACTATTGACTTTAAGCGCTCCATTATCTAACCAATTCATCTCGAGGGAGGCTTCATCATAAAAACTTCTGTCCGGGACCCGTCCGATAGCGATAAATGCATAATCTGCGCTAAAAACTTCTCCACTTTCCAATGTGGCTAGAACTTTATGGCCTTCTTGAACTACTTTTTTGACTTTAATACCTTTATTAAAAGCCATGTCATATTTGTCTTGAAATATTTTTTCAAGATAGTCAGCGACCTCACTATCCATAGCGGATAATATGTGGCGTTTGTTATGCAATACAGTGATTTTAGTACCTAATTCTGCGAAGGCATATGCATATTCCATACCGGTGACTCCTCCCCCTATGATTAACATCGTGTCGGGTATTTTAGGAAGTAATGGGGCAAGCTTGGGGGCTAAAATTCTGTCTTTATTGGGTTTGATGTCAGGTGTAAATCTAGGGTTACTTCCGGAGGCAATAATTATATTGGTAGCCTCTAAGGTTCTATCCTCTTCGCCTTCTCTTTTTAGGAGGACCGTATGTTTATCTTTTAAGATTCCTGTTCCATTAAAGATAGCCACATTTATTTGCTTAAGGTTTTCTGTCAGTTGATTAGAGTACCGAGAGGATTTATCTGTTATACTCTGTTTTAAACCTTCTAAATCCAGATTAAACTGGTCTAGCTTTATAAGGTGCTTTGAAGCAGCTTTTAACTGACGGATATGGTCTGCTGCATGCAGCCATATTTTAGAAGGAAGCAAGCTTCCAAATGTAGCTCTTCCACCTATTTTTGTTTTCGATATCAGTGCAGTAGAAAGTCCTCTATCTGCAGCAATTTTAGCGGCTTCATATCCCCCCGGACCAGCTCCAATAATAATCAGGTCGTAAGATGTCTTTTCCATGATGATATTAATGTGAGAAATAGGGAGCAAATGTACATTATTTTTTTTCAAATAAAATAATGATTTTCAAAATATCAAAAATCCCGACTTTCCCTTTGATGATTTGGTTAGGGTTTAATGCGTACATTACTGAGTTTGGAGGCTTTGGATTTCCTTCAAATGATTGTTTTTGACGATATAGACGTAATCTAAAGAGGAGGAGACAGCAAAGAGTTTTACTTCGATACTATAGACATCACTGCCCTCCTTTACATGAAATTTCTCAATTGACCCGATCGGTAAGTCAGGGGGAAAGACAGAAGAGTATCCCGAAGTGACTATCGTATCTCCTCTATGCAATTCAGCATATTTTGGGATGTCAAATAATCCGACCTTTTCAAGATTTCCCCCATTCCAGTGAAGTGTACCGAAATACGGTTTATTTTGAATTTTGGAAGAAATTCTTACAGAGGGATTGAGTAAAGACATAACTACTGCAAAATGTGGGCTTGTATTTTTAACGATACCGGCAATGCCCTTGAGGTGGATTACCCCTTGACCGGGCTCAATTCCATCTTCTTGACCTTTATTAATGGTGAAAGTATTGTGTCTTTTAAATAAGGAGTTATTTAAAACCCTTGCTCCAACTAACACATAGGTTGAATCCTTGTTGATAGTGCTAAGTCGTTTGTCTTTATTACGTTCCAATAAATTGTGATAAGCACTTGCAAGTCGGGCATTTTCCGTAACTAGGCTATCTGCTATTTTCTGAAGTCTAAAATAGTTTTTTACAGTAGAGATTTTGTTATCTACCGAAGAAGTCCACACGTCTACTGAATGATGATAAATCGTACGTTGATGGATGTTATATCGCACGATCAGATTATAACTGATAATCTCTAATAAGAGGAAAACAAATATAGGATAGTATCTGGAAACAAAATACAGCAGACTTTGCATGATATATGGTTTTATCCGACTATCCCGGTGTGCTGAGCTTTAGTAGTTTTTTCTACTAATTAAGAAAGAGAATTTATCTGAATTTGCCAATGCAAGTCCGGTTCCCCTAACCACTGCGAGCAATGGCTCATCAGGAATGTGGACTTCTAATTTGGTTTTATCCTTCAACCTCTGCGCCAACCCTCTTAGCAATGCACCGCCACCGGATAAATAGATACCTGTCTTATAAATATCTGAAGATAGTTCAGGTGGAGTATCTTCCAGTGTTCTGAGCACTGCGGTCTCAATTTTTGAAATGGACTTATCCAAAGCTCCGACGGTTTCTTCATACCGCACAAATACCCTTTTGGGGATACCTGTCATTAAATCCCTACCGTTGATGGGATAGGGTTCCGGTGGATCATCGAGGTTAAGAATGGCTGAACCTGCATGGATTTTAATGAGTTCAGCTGTTTTTTCACCGATGAGTAGATTGTGCTCGGTTTTCATGTAACTCATAATATCTTCAGTAAACTCATTGCCGGCCGTGCGAATAGATTGGGCACACACTATACCGGATAAAGCGATAACTGCTATTTCAGTGGTCCCACCCCCGATATCCACTATAAGATTTCCGATGGGAGCTTCCACGTCTAATCCAATTCCCAAAGCGGAAGCCATTGGTTCGTGGATGAGAAAAGTTTCTTTGGAATCCACATGATCAGCAGAATCAAAGACAGCTCGTTTTTCTACCTCAGTAATTCCTGAAGGAATACAAATGACCATTTTTAGATGAGAGAAAAAATGTCTACGCGTATTGATCATGTCGATCATTCCCTTGATCATATTTTCTGCTGCTTGAAAATCTGCGATTACTCCGTCTTTAAGTGGTTTAATCGTCTCTATATTCTTATGCGTTTTTTCATGCATTTGAAGGGCTTTCGACCCTACAGCTATAGTCTCTCCAGTCAATCGATCAATGGCAACAATGGAAGGCTCATCGACCACTATTTTGCCATTCTGAATGATAAGCGTATTGGCTGTTCCCAAGTCAATAGCCAATTCTTGTTTAAAAAAGCTAAAAAATTTCATGCAAGTTTATTCTACTTTCTTTCTATTGATGCAAAAAACACACCAATATATAAAATCGTTCAAAATTTGTGAGAGAACCGGGTTGAAATTAAATGCAAAGGTCCTTAAATCCATATTTTTTTATTCATTCAGTCCAAATTAGCTGTCTTCGACGTTTTATTTGCTTATTTTTGCATCTCCTTCTCTTTTACAGTAAAAGGGGAGGAATAGATAGTACTTATCCGCCTTGCATTTTAATTCAATTGCAAAGAAATGCATTTCTGATAGACTTTCTTTTAGAAAACTTAAAATATTCAAGCAGATAGCACGATCTGACACCCAGTTCTACGCTTTACGGGTAAAGGGAAATGGTATTGTCAATAGGTGTGTCTGATGTTTTTTTAACTACAAATGATATACAATGAAATTCAGTGTTTCATCCGGAGATTTACTCAAACAGCTCATTATAGGGAATGGAGCTATTGCTCAAAATGCAGTAATGCCCATTACAGAAGACTTTTTGCTTGAACTCAGTGGAAATACCCTAGTCATCACAACTACTAATCTCAATCAAACGGTGATTACCCAAATGGAAGTTATCGGGGCGGAAGATGGACAAATGGCTGTAGCTGGAAAAATCTTACTTGAAACGATTAAAAATTTACCTGAGCAGCCTGTAACGATCCAACATGATGACACTACGGGAGTGGTAGAGATTCTTTCTTCATCGGGTAAGTTTAAATTGGCAGGTGATAATCCGGAGGACTTCCCAAAACTACCTGAAGAGCAAAGTACCCAAACCATCACTTTATCATCGACCAAATTAATTGATGCTATTAATAACACCTACTTTGCAACTAGTCATGACGAGGCAAGAGTGGCGATGATGGGTATCTTAATGCAAATTGATTTTAACAAGGTAAACTTTGTATCTACGGATGCACATCGTTTAGTCAAACACACGATCTTAAATGTACCATCGGATATAACAGCCTCCATTATCCTTCCCCAAAAACCAATGGTATTCTTGAAGAATATCTTACCGGAAGAAGAAGATGTAGAGATTACATTTAATGGCAGTCATGGCTTTTTTAAGTTTGGCAATTCTCAACTTATATCCAGATTGATCGATGAGCAATTCCCGGATTATAATTTAGTAATTCCTTATGACAACGACCTAAATCTACGTGTAGATAGAAAAAACTTACTTAACTCGTTGAAAAGAATTGCAATCTATGCCAATAAATCTACTAATCAGGTTGTGTTCAATATCCAGGATGGTGCGCTAACACTTCATGCACAGGATTTGGACTTTTCTAATGAAGCAACAGAGCAGATTCCATGTAGTTATGATGGAGAGGAGCAGATGAGCCTCGGATTCAATGGAAAGTTTGTTATCGAAATGCTTTCCAGTCTTTCCTCAGAAGAAGTCGTATTTAAATTATCCCGTCCCAATAGAGCAGGGCTGCTTTTTCCGAGTGAAACGGATTCTGATACCGAAGTTCTAATGCTACTTATGCCGGTAATGAGATAGCCTAATGAGGGTTTGAAGTAGGCATAAATGCACAGAACTAGTTGGGTGGTTCGTTTCGGTAAGAGGTGGCTCACTATCCATTTATAGTCCATAACTTATAGCAATACCACATAATTATTTAATAATATTATATTGCATAAAATATATTATTCAATATATAATTTTAATTAAATGAAATTAACCGGACTATTCTTTGGATCCTTTAACCCTATTCATGTCGGCCATCTCATCATTGGTCAACACGTATTGGATAATGCTGATTTGGACGAACTCTGGTTTGTAGTATCTCCTCATAATCCATTGAAGAAAAAATCTTCTTTGGCGCCGGATTATGACCGTTTGCACCTCGTCCAGATAGCTACGGATAGTAATCCGAAAATGAGAGCAAGTCAAATAGAATTTTCATTGCCACAGCCGTCTTATACGATTGATACGCTGGCTTACTTAGAGGAGAAATATTCCAACAGAAGGTTTGTTCTCATCATGGGCGGGGATAATCTAGTGACACTTCCCAAATGGAAGAACTATGAATTACTTTTGGAAAAATACACCATACTAGTTTACAAAAGACCACATTCCAGTAAGACGAACTTGGAAAACCATCCAAACGTAACCATCCTTTCTGATACGCCGTCTCTTGATATTTCTTCCAGTCTTATACGTTCAAAAATAAAAAAGGGACAATCCATACAATACCTTGTTCTCCCTGTGGTTTTAGAAGCCATTGAGAAATCCAGGATGTACAAATAAATTTTTTGTATTGTTTGCCTCAGAAATATACATAAAGCAATAGAAAATGTATAACTTTGCATCCGCTAAAGAGAAGTGCTATATCTTCTTTAAGCAATGGTCCTATAGCTCAGTTGGTTAGAGCATCTGACTCATAATCAGGAGGTCCAAGGTTCAAATCCTTGTGGGACCACGACTGGAGTACATCGATTCATTCTTTGTACTCCTTTTTTTGTTTTTTATAAAGCTCGATAAGCTGGATTATGAACAAAACTCGTGTCTGTTAGGGTTTTCAAAAAGGCTAAAAGTGCTTTCTTTTCGTAGGGACTAAAATGTTTTCCACCATTGCGTATGGCTTTCATCAAGGGATCAATGGTTTTGGATTTTTGTAGTCCCTCACTATAAAAATCAATAACCTCTTCCAAGGTTCTAAATCTTCCATCATGCATATAGGGTGCAGTCAGTTCGATATTTCTCAATGTAGGGGTTTTGAAGAGACCGCGATCGAATTCAGAGTGGGTAACTTTTTCTAATCCTATATCTTCAGGAATGCTATCTAGTCCATTGTTGTGAAATGTATTGTCTGTCAGAAGCACACCTCCATGGCAGTGGAAGCAGTCTCCCCTTTCCGAAAAAAACATATCGTATCCGTCCTGTTCTTCCACAGAGTAGAAGACCTTGCCCAGTCGCTCCCGATCAAATTTTGAATGGTAGGAGACCATTGTACGTTCGAATTGGGCGATGGCTTTGACCGCTAGCTCTTTAGTTATATCTGCAGTACCAAAGGCTTTATGAAAGAGCAATGGATACTCCGTATGTTCTTTTAATCTATCGACGACCATGGGCCAATGTGCTTTCATCTCTATGGGGTTTTCTACAGGACCTAAAGCTTGTTCCTCAAGACTATTGGCTCTGCCATCCCAGAATAATTTTGTCATCCACCCTGCATTGATGATTTGCATAGCCTGTCTATTGCCAATACTCCCATCAATGCCAATACTAAATCGCCTATCGTCTGAAAAGGCATCCCTCTGCTTATGGCAGCCTGCACAGGATAAAGTGCTATCTCCGGATAAAATCGGGTCATAAAATAATTTTCGCCCTAGAAAAACCCCTTCTTGAGTTAATGCATTATCTGACGGAATCTCCATTTCCGGAAATCCCTCCGGAACTTTGAATTCAAGATAGGTAGGCATAAATGGAGGGAAGGTGTCTACATCCATCTTCTTAGGTGGCATTGGCTTTGGATCTATACATCCGGTAAATACCATTGGGACACCCACTAGAATAGTAAATAGAAAGAATAGCCGTATGAGAAGTTTAGTCTTCACCACTTTTATTTACTTATTTACTTTTCTCGTAAGTTAGATAAACTGAATACGGTCTTGCCATTAGCTTTAAGTATATCTTGTGCTGCTTGAATGGGCATGATGGCAGGACCAAAGGTTTCGTAATCAAACACCTTGGGATTCTGAAGCCATTCTTGCAAGTCCATTATTAAGTCTAGATTCCATTCGTTGCCATCAATGTTTATTGTCTGACTAAATGGGAGAGTTACCATAAATGAATTATCCGCCCCAAAAGTAGGACCCGTATGCAAGTTGAATACCTTAATCACCCCTGAACCCAATGAGTCATATCTTCCTTCGTACTGCATATAGTGAAAACCCGGATCTCGTTGTGCTGTAGGCACCGTAGTATCTCCCAGTGGTTTTGGCCAATACATATTTTGATACTTAACCGTATTGGGGAGATAAGACTTTATATTATTCTCCTTCGAAAGGCCATATCTAAACTTAAGCTGTGTATAATCCCCGGGAGGAACATCGAGATTGAGCACCTGAGTTTCTCCTTCTTGAACCTCTGTTAATAAGCCTCCATCATATCGTATGGTGTTGCCCGCCTTATCTACCAAACTAAATTCAGAGAGTATGTACTTGAGTTTGTTGATTTGATAGGGGTGACCTGCCGGAGACATGTATTTCATCTGATTCATTGTCAAGACATCACCGCCTACCTTTTGTGCCATTTGAATCTTTAGAACACCTTTAACGGGGTCTTTTTGACATGAAATGGCAACGAAAGCGATAAGGATAATACTTAGTGAAAGGGTATGGAATCTCTTCATTTTATAGAGGTTTATTTGTAGAATAACAGGAGTTAATACTTTAATGGATACTCACCTAATCGTCATCAACAACAGAACGAAGGAATTTTAAACATTGTTTTACCTTAACGGAGAATATTACTTGTCATCACGAAAAAAGGGGTAGGTTAAACCCTTGACCAATTATTGAAATGCTGTTATATTACTAATGGAGTTTATTTTAAAGCATTGTTTGCAAGGTAATCCTCCGGAATGTCATACTTGCCAGCATCATTCTTATTTCTATGTGAGCTTCAAATTATTACCTTTTTTTAAGCCTGATATTCTACTACTGCAAGTTTCAGGGTATAAAAAAATCGACCCAACTTTTCAGTGGGTCGACTATGTAAAAGGAATTGGGATAAAAAATATTTTTAGTATTCTTTATAGTATTTCAACATGGCATTAATTTGCATATCTGATTCGATGCTGGGGTGAAGTTGTAGAAATGAATTTACACACTTTGGATCTTCCTTTACCAAGTCTTCCAAAAGAGAAAAGCCCTCTTTTTTGGCGCCATTGAGATAGATACAAGCAGCACGAAGGTAGTCCAGCTCAATCCCTACAGCGTAATTATCTGCTTCATCCAACACTGCAATTGCCTCAGCATATTTGTTTCTTCGAATTAAAAACTGGATATAAGCCACCCAATATTTATTTTCTTCCGGAGCCATGTATGCTGCTTCCCGATAAAAGGACTCTGCATTATTAAAAGCCTCTAAAGCTTCATAAGTCTGAGCAATGCCAAGATGGTATGTTTCCATCATTCGATTGTAACTGATGGCTTTGTCATAATAATGAAGGGCTACGTTGTACCTTCGTTTTTCTCTGTACACTTCAGCAGCAAAAAAGAGCAATTCATCGTTGTACGGATCTTGTTCTAAAAATTGTAGGGTCAGTCGAAGAGCTTCTTTCTTACGATTCAGACGCATCAAAGAGTCAATCATAAAAGGAATCGCTTCTTCATCGGGACCAAAACGAAGCATGGCTTCATGATAAAGGTCGTATGCCTTGGCATACTCTTGTTGTTGCATACAGACTTCTGCGCAATCTAAATATCCGGTTTCAAAATCCGGATCAATAAGAAATGAATATTCTAACGCATCAATGGCTTTGTCATATTCTCCGATAAAATTATACGCATGTCCTAAATTATACCAAGCGAGAGAATTGTATGGCTTTTTATCAATGAGACGGAGGTGCAATGCAATACTCTCTTCGTAGTTTCTGCATACCTCTACACTGATCCAAATTTTTTCCAACGCTTCGACATTATCAGGTTCCTTTTCCAACGTCTCTTTTAACGTAAGGAACATATAGTTAAATTCATTCATAAGTGGTAGATCTGAGATTGGTTATTAAAATGGGGGATATCGAATGCATTTCGACTATCCAAAAACCTACACAACATGAATCCTTTGACCCATGTCTCTTTACAAAGAAAATCCGGAAGTGGTGAGTAACACTCCCGTTCAAAATCGTGACTTGAAATCATCAGATCGTACAACACTGGAGGATAACGTATTGATTCTATCCTTCTTATATGTTCGTCTGTGAAGTTGATCAATCTTTACTGTGAATCTTTTCTGTAAAAGTTCACGGCACTGATTTCAACTCACGATTTGGGATTCCGCTTTGAAGGTGTAAATATAGATAAATTCATTCCGTACAAAACTAATTTTCGGCGATTATTTTTTTATTATTTTTCACATATAAATTATTTATAATATATCTATAAAATATGGAAAATCAATATATTATATTGGTTTTTAGTTTTTTGATAACATCTAAAATACTATGATACATATACTAATATATGATGGATTTCTATGAAGCTATACGAATTTCATAGCTACTTATTGGAGGATTAGATAAGTTTATAAAAGGAGGTTAATTTCATTTCAAAATGGTATCTATGCAGATAATGTAAGGAAATGCAACATTAGTTGAAAGTAAACAAAAGATTGTATTCTTCAAATAAATTTTTACTTGGGTTTTAGTTCCCCCTTTTTAGTACTTCTAAGAGATGAGCTGCGACTCTAAAGGCATTGGCGTAAATAGTCCAGGTATAGGTGACGCTTCCTCCTGTGGGCATAAAGCTCCCATCCGTAACGTACAAATTTTTTACCTCATGTGCTTTACAATTCGGGTCAAGAACAGAGTTTTTGGGGTCTGTACCAAATCGACACCCTCCGGCTTGTAGATTCGAAGGAGGATCTCCGGAAACACTCCAGGCGATATCTTTAGCACCGAGCTGCTTCAAAACAGCTTCTCCTTTTTTAGCTAAATACCGACCGACTTCTATATCATGTGGGTGATAACCTGTTCTAATCCTAGCCACCGGGTCTCCCCATTTATCCTTCACCTTTGGGTCGAGTTGTATATAGCATTGGTCCGTCGGTGTCCAGTCTGCAAACACTTCAAATTTTATTTTTCGTAAATCTTTAAAATAGCTACTTAGATGCTTTTTGTAGGTCGTGCCATATAGAAGATGGTCACGATTATCCCATTTTTGTTTGATAGCTCGGGTCATACTATTGGCGTGTTCAAATAAAAAATCGATGGCCCCCCCTTTGATTCTTTTTCCGGATTTCTCGTCTTCATACTCATAGAAATGGTGAATCGATCTATTGACAAACACTCCGGGGCGCATAAATTCTTCAAATGTTTTCTTGTCAAAATCCCGTGCATATAAGTAGCCGCCCCCTACACCTCCTGCTGAAAAAAGTAAATTTTTGCCCACCTGCCCTTGATTGTTGGCCAAGCCATTGGGGAATTCTTTATTCTTACTCATCAATAGCAGTCTTGAGGTTTCTACTGCCTGAGCTGCTACTATGAATGTGCCTGCTTCGATAGATTGTCGAGTGCCAGCTGCATCATAATAGTTGGCTTTTACAATTTTCTTATTGCCATCGGTCTCTAAATGAAATACCTTTGCATTGGGTATAACAGTGCAATTACCCGACAGTAAAGCCTCTCTTACCAAGGCTACTCTTGCACTTCCTTTGGCATCTGATGAACATCCGTAAGACCCACAGTAATTGGAGTAATAACAAGCGTTTCGGCGTTCTCTAGGTTGAGAAAGTATAGCGCGGGGTGTCGGGATCATTTCATACCCCAACCTTTCACTTGCCTTATCTAAATGTTCTGATATAATGTTCTCAACTAATGGCGGATATGGAAAATTTTCTGTTGAGCGCGGTTCTTTAAATCGATGTGCTTTGGCATTGCCAGATATCCCTACTACTTCTTCTACCTTGGTATACCATGGCTCCATATCTTCATAGGAAATGGGCCAATCTACGATATTAGCACCATCTATCTCACCATATTTGGAGTGCAATTGAAAGTCATTTGGCTTCATCCTAAAAAAATATCCACTCATAAAATTGGAAGACCCTCCCACGCAGCTTCCATTCCAAAAATCATTCCCACTTGAAAAGGTTGATTCTGCTTCCCAATTCCCATCTTCTGTCTGTTCTTCCAATACCTGTGGCTCGTCTTCGAGATTGGGTGTATACACACTTCTACGGACAGCTGTAATCTCATCTTTAGTCAGATCTTTTGTCCGATACCAGGGTCCTTTCTCCAATACGGCGACTTTAAATCCCGCCTTCGACAATTCATAGATGACAGGTCCAGCTCCTGCACCACTTCCCACTATACAGACATCATACTTTTTACTCATAATTGATCTAATTTGGTTATTGGGGTTCGCTCTGCTTTTCGTTGTAGAATAGCGGGATAACGATTGTCTTTATTCGGACGTGGATGGCCGGGGTTGTGTTGAAGCCACTCCCATCCTTGCCCTTCGGGATTGCATTGATAAATGGGGTCTCCCAGCAGGGCTTCTATTCCGATCGTTAAAAAAGAGGATAGCCAGGATTCTCCCCATCCTGTTTTTGCGGCTTTTTGAAGTAATCCCTTTTTTTTGTTTTTGGTTAGGGTATGAAATGGTTGGCCTTCTTCTTCATTGGAATACTCTTCTATCCAGTCCAGACCCTTTTTATAATATTCCTTCTGTTCCGGGTCATATAGAGGGTCTTGTAGTACCCAAATGAAATACGGGTATGCCCGTATGGACCGAGCAGAAGGACCAAATCCATCTTCCGGTAATAAAAAATCAAATGTAAAATCAGCAATTTCTGCTTGCTTTTCAGTAAGAACACCGCCGGTATTAAGAGAGATCTCTCGATGACACGAGATTACCCATGGAATTTGGGAGCCAAGTGCTACAAAGGTGATCCGACGTATAAAGGATCTTCTTCCGACTTGCATAATCATGTTATTTATATTGACAAAATGGCCTGTGACCTATCCAATCTTTTTTCAGTTAGTCTATACTTATCCATTTTATATGCTTAGATATATCCCAATAAAATGCTCTTTCATCATTCATGAAATCTATGGACAGACACTACATTCCTCTTTCTAAATGAATATGGGATTAAAAAAGTTCATGTTCGTTGTATACCTCCTAACATAAGGACATACCCTCCTTTTATTCCATATTCAAATGGAATTTTCAAAAGATAGTTCAATCAAAATGTTAAATATACATTAAAGTTAGTACAATAACCATTATATCTATAAGATAGTTTGTAATTTGGTGCCTGTTAATATTCTATTAGGAATTAATATAATGGTAATTTTTTTACCATTTCATATCTTTAAAAATTTATAATAAATTGAAAATAAATGTATTATAAATTTTCTGCAGCTATGTAACCGCTGCGCTCTCACACAAATTTTTTTAATCATCTTTGTGTGTGAATTTATGATTAATAAAATTCGTGTTCGTTTTATACCATAATTAATCATCTTATGCAATGAGAGACTACATTTTAATCTTACTTATTAGTATTGGAGGAGGAGGCATCCTCTCCCTAAATGGCCAAGGTTCCGTTCCTCTAAATGATGATTGCGGTCATGCAATTACTTTAGACGAAGTCATTAATAAGTCGTATTCCGGCAAGTACTTCCTCAATATCAATGCAAATAAAGAACCTAATAGTACTCCTTGTATCCCATCGTATCAAGCCAGAACCGTGTGGTATAAATTTACAGCCATCACAAAATACATGCGTATCGTACTCGAAGGGAACTCAGGGAATAACGGTTATTCGCTCAATAATGTAGTTATAGGCGTCTTTAGTGGTACCTGTGGCGCTCTAGTTGAAGAAATCTGCCGCTCCCCGGTGGGTACCAATATTGCCGAGCTTATTTTACCTTCTGTTCCCGGGAGACGATATTATATTGCGATCGGAGGGAAATTAGCTTCGCAGGGAAATTTTCGCTTGTATATCAACGCCTTCAATACCAATCCGGAACCCTTGCAAGATTGTAGTTCGGCCCGTGTTCTTTGTGATAAATCACCGATAGATGTCAAAAATATTACCGGATTTGGTGCTACTTTAGACGATCTCCACTTGGAGACAAATCCATCCTTAGATTATAAGAGATGTGCTATATCCGAGGATGCCAGCACTTGGTATAAATGGACTTGTCAGCAGCCGGGAACGTTGGAGTTGACGATCACTCCGTTAAAGAAAAATGATGATATTGATTTTTTGGTATGGGAACTGCCGGGAGGGCTCGATGATTGTAATGGCAAACAACTGATACGCAACATCATCTCCGGAGAAAATTCAGGGAGGCCTTTCAAGGAGTGGTCGAGATGTGTGGGCCCGACCGGGCTGATAGCTTCTGATTCGGATGCAGGTGAGAGATGTGGCTGTGATAAGGCAGACAATAATTTTGGAGCTGCTATCAATATGGAAGCGGGAAAATCCTATGTCATGCTGGTAATGAATTATTCTCAATCCGGAGTGGGATATCACATGGAGTTTGGAGGGACGGGTACCTTTATGGGACCCCAACCGGCCTTTATGGTAGAGCCGGAGATAGGATTGCATTGCGATCAGGATTTTATAGTGACAGATCAGACACAGGAATTTGGTAATGAATTGGAATATACCTGGTTCTTTGGAGAAGGGGCAATTCCGCAAACCAGCAATAAAAAAGGTCCTTTCAGTATTCATTACACCACTTGGGGATATAAATACATTGTACTAACCGTCAAAGACCCGGTCAATGGCTGTGAAGTTACGACAACTAAGCGCATCTATGCCGAACCCTGTTGTGAAGATTTGCCTCCCCTGGAGTCACGAGTGCAAAATATTAAAGAAACGACTTGCCCTTGGAGCTCAGATGGCTCCTTTGATCTTGTTACCATTCATGGTGGTGGTCCTACCTTTATGTATTCGATAGATGGGAGCCCATGGGTGGAAAGTAAGATGTTTAAAAACCTGAAAGGGGGGGTGTACACCATAATTACAACTGACCGCAAAGGGTGTATGGATACTTTAATGATAACTATACCCTCTCCGGATTCTGTTCTTGTGGATGCAGGAAAGGATACGACTATCAAATTAGGTCAGACCGTCCAATTGGATGGAAGGATTGACGAGCAAGGACATAATGCCAGTACGAGTTGGATTCCGGAAGAGGATATTTTGGATTGTGTTACTTGTCTGGACCCCGAAGTTTTTCCAAAGAATCAAACCCAATATACTCTAATCGTAACGGATGAAAATGGGTGCACTTATAAAGACGTTGTCACAGTATTTATCGACAAGGATTTGCCGGTCTATATTCCCAATGTTTTTTCTCCCAACGGAGATGGCATTAATGAGCGCTTTACCCTATACAGCAATAGAGCTATGGAGCGAGTATTGGAGATGAAGATTTTTCATCGCTGGGGTGGATTGGTCTATTCTGCATCTGACTTCCCACCCAATGATGAGACTCAAGGATGGAATGGCAAAACCAATGGGAGGGAGGCCCTACCGGGAGTTTATACCTATCTGATTAGGGCTTTGTTTATAGATGGATCTGAGGAGGTATACGCCGGTGATATTACGTTGTTGAGATAGATCCCTCATCGTTCAGGATACGGTGCTGCCTATTGATGGATTCCTCGTGGATAGCATCGAGTATTTTGATAAGAAAAGCCTCAGAAAGACCATTTTTTCTTCCTCTAACTAAGGCTTGTTCCAAGATTTCATTCCATCGAGCAGTCTGAAGGATAGGTATATGATTTTGTTTTTTGAATTTTCCGATTTCATCTACTAGTTTCATCCTTTTTTCAAGCGCCTTGAGCAATTGAGTGTCAAGTCGGTCGATTTTTAAGCGAATATCAGACAGCCCTTCTTTGGTTAGATTCTCTCGGGACTCTCGGTACCACTCCATCCGCTCCATCATTCTTTTGTATTCGAAAGGGGTGATTTGTTGAGCGGCATCACTCCAAGCTTCATCTGGTCTTTCATGCACTTCAGTCATCAGCCCGTCATAATCGAGGTTCATCGCCTTCTGGGCTACCTCTTTTAGAATATCTCTTCTGCCACAAATATGACTCATATCGCAAATCATCGGTAAATCCGGAAAATTTCTTTTGAGTTCGATAGGGATATTCCATTGGGGTTTATTGCGATAAAAGCTCTCTCCATAACTTGCAAAACCACGATGTATGAGAGCAATATCTTGAATGCCTGCTTTTTGAATGCGTTCTATCGCTCCCGTCCACAATTGGAGATCGGGATTGATGGGATTTTTTATCATAACCGGGATATCGACACCTTGTAAGGCATCTGCTATTTCCTGAACACTAAATGGATTCACTGTGGTTCTGGCTCCTAGCCACAATACATCTATTCCATGCCTTAAGGCAGACTCAACATGACTTTTATTGGCGACTTCAGTTGTTACGAGCATTCCTGTCTGCTCTTTGACCTTTTGCAGCCACTTTAGACCTACCGAACCTACCCCTTCAAAGTTGTTAGGCCTTGTTCGAGGCTTCCAAATACCGGCGCGAAAAAGTGTAATCCCCGCGGTTTTTAATTGGTAAGCCGTATTCAATACCTGTTCTTCTGTCTCTGCACTACAGGGTCCTGCGATGAGCAGAGGTCTTTTGTCAAAAATCTTATTCCGAATCATTTTAAGCTGTATTTATTATGTTTTTAATGCTATTGGCCTCCTCCATGAGTTGGTGGAAGGTCTTAAAATCCTTTTTAATCAACAGAGAGCGAAACTTGGACAAAACCGTAATATGTTCATCCAATACATCGAGCAAATGTTCGCGGTTCTGTTCAAAAATTGGTATCCAGGTAGCCGGATTACTCTTGGCTAGCCTCACGGTCGACCGAAATCCTCCACTTGCCAATCTGAATATCTCCTCTTCGCTTTTTTCTTTGTGCAAGACGGTTAATGCAAGTGCTATCGAACTCACATGAGACATATGGGAGACATAAGCCGCATGCATGTCATGCAATTGGGCATCTTGATAAATCGTATACATCCCTATAGACTCAAACAAATGTACCACCTTCTGTACTGCATCGGCATCACTTTTTTCCGGGTTGCAGACCACATTGCATTTTCCCTCAAATAACTTCTCTACAGCCGCTTGGGGACCGGAAAATTCTGTCCCTGCCATGGGATGACAGGCCACATATCGGCCCCTTGCCGGATGCCCTTCGACAGAAAGAGATATTTGTGACTTTGTGCTACCTACATCCAGTACTGTTTGATGGGTAACTTGATCCAGGACTTCAGGCAGTATCTCTATTATTGCATTTACAGGGACAGCTAATACGATTAGATCACAGGTCTCTATTGCCGTTTGAAGGGGGACGATTTCATCTATTAGGCCTAACCCTATAGCTTGCTTACCATGTTCAATATTAGCCTCAACTCCTAAGATGTGTCGCGCCATTCCCCTTGACTTGAGACTCTTAGCTAATGACCCACCGATTAGACCCATCCCGATTATACCTATATGCATTTTTTTACTTTTTTATGGATGATTTTTTAAAGCTACTCGGATCCTTTCCGCTGCTTCCTCTAACAATTGTCGGGAGGAGCAAAGGGACCAACGAACGTACTGCTCCCCGTTTTTACCAAATACAATGCCAGGTGGGACAAACACATGACATTGATGCAAGAAAAAGTCTGACGCCTCTACTCCATTTTTAAATACTTCATTTATTTTAGACCAAACAAACAAACCTGCAGTATCTCGTTCGTATTGGAAACCTATATCATCTAGCATTCTGTAGATTATCCTGCGCCTTTGATCATATATTTCATCGTTTTTTTCAAACCACCCCTCTCCGATATGAAGTGCCGTTATTACTGCTTCCTGAATGGAGCGAAACTGTCCCGAATCCATATTGGATTTAAACCTAAGTATCCCGTTTATCAAGGAAGCATCGCCCAATACCATGCCTACACGCCAGCCCGGTATAGCATGTGATTTGCTCAGAGAATTGAGTTCAATACTACACTCTTTAGCCCTTGGAGTATTGAAAATGCTTTTACGGTTAGTATTGAGGATAAAACAATAGGGATTATCATTGACGATAAGTATTTTTCGGTTCAATGCCCATCGTACCACATCATCCATTATCTTGTCATTACTCCGAGCTCCCGTAGGCATGTGAGGGTAGTTTAACCATAAGATTTTAGTGTTCTCATCTGCTAAATGCTCTAATTCTGCGACTTCGGGTTGCCAGTTGTTTTTAGCGGTCAATGTGTATGGTTTAACCATGGCTCCCGCTAAACGACTACAGGATCGGTAGGACGGATAACCCGGATCGGGGACCAAGACATTATCTCCGGGATTGAGAAAACTCATTGATATATGGAGGATCCCTTCTTTGGAACCATGCAGAGGTAATATTTCGGAGTCCGGATTTAGTTTGCAGTTAAAGTGTTTTTCGTAATAGTATGAAATGGCTGACCGCAGACGGTCAATGCCCTTATAGGGTTGATAACGATGCGCATCAGGCAAAGTCAAACTCTGCTGTAAGGTCTTAATCACTACTTGTGGAGGAGAGATATCGGGGCTCCCGATACCTATATTAATGACGGGGAGACCATGGGCAATCATATTTTTAACCTCCTTAAGCTTTGAAGAGAAGTAGTATTCTTGGATGCTAGATATACGGTCAGATATTGGGATAATGGAATTCATAAGAACATTTTAATAACAAAAAAAGCCCATCATCAAATGACAGGCTTTCTAATTTTTAGATATTGTAGTACAACTATAGCACAGGCCTGTCCGTCATTAACAGATAGTACCAATAGCTATAATATGTAGATGTATAATTCATATATCAAGTACAAAGTTAGTCTATTTATCTCTAATAGAGCAATAATTTAAGTTTAATTAGATAAACTAATAGCTCTCGATTAGTAGATAGGCTGCAATACCTAAAAACATTTGCTTATACCTCCTGATTCTTTTAGGCATGACAAAGCATACTAAACAAGCAATAGGTTAGGGCCTTTTACCAAGGTTTTGGCAAAGCAAATAAT
Organism: Saprospiraceae bacterium; assembly: GCA_026983735.1. Taxonomy (GTDB): domain Bacteria; phylum Bacteroidota; class Bacteroidia; order Chitinophagales; family Saprospiraceae; genus JALSTN01. Next base: position 24,274 of record JALSTN010000287.1, read on the forward strand.
AAAATACCGCTCTGTACTTATTGCGGTCGGAAGAACCAAACTGCTCGCACACTTTTTTAACAGCTGCATCCATTTTGGCATCGTCCGTCATACCCAGTTTTTTGGCTAAAAAATTCTTTTTAACTCGACCGAGCTCATCTTTGTCAGAACAAGAGACCTTTGAAGCATCCGCCAAATAAATAGAGGGTCCTAATCCATTTACTACAGTAGTTAATAAGTCCTCGTCTAGAGAAACTTTCATACTTTTGAGCTTATCCTTATAGACAACCATTAAATCATCTTTCTTACTCATTACGTAAAAATTTTATGTTATTAAATGAAATTCTGTACAAAGATATTAATATTTTATAAAATATATCGTTTTCAATAAATTTTATTTCATTTCATACTAAAATAGCATTAAATGAAAGGGCTGTAAGGATGGATTTCCTTTAAGAACATATTTTTTTCAAATCTTACCTTTCTTTTTCTTATGAAACGAAAATAAGCCGACCAAAATATCCTTGGCTAAGGATGTGCTCAATTCGCGTCCTATATGTCTCCTGAATTCAAGTGACAAATGCAACTTTTGAGAGAGCGATTTTATGTGAATATTTTATCAAAAGAAAAGGGGAGATTTAATGATATCATCCCAAATGGTTAAATTTAGTATTCTAAAACATCACACCCAATGTTTAAGTAAACAAATCCTCCAACTGGATATTCCAAATAAGTGGACTCTTGATCACACCAATCAATAATATCAGAGCCTAACTCGATGACGCTCAATGCGGTGATCTCCGTACTCCATTTGACCTTATGTGTTGATGAATATACCCATTTTTCAGTTGCGATTTTTTCAAACATTGGAATAGGGAGAGAAAGTTCAAACGATTTTGTTGTGGTTTTTCCATTTTCACCAGAAGTGCTGATTACAGTTGAGGTTTCATCTATTTCAAACATTTGAAATGGAAAATATTTTCCAACATTATCTAAATACCATCTTGAATCAGACTTTGTGAAGAACCAGCTTTTATAGCCATTTATGGATAACGAATAAGGTTTTAATTTGGCTTTTTTAACGAGTTCCCAGTAACCGCACTGATTAGTATCGCCTGCTAATATATCATCATCGTCACAATCCGATAAGTCCGGAACCCATTTGTACTTTGCCGGAATGTAGAGATCTCCTTTGGATATCGGCCAGCGTCTTGAATGTGTTAATTGTTCTCCATCGAATGGATGTACCCAATTTAGGACAAAAAGATAAGTATTTTCAAAAGGTTGATTTGCCATTACCTTTGCTGCAGTTTCTGAAAGTATTTTAATCCCTTCCCAGTAGTTATAAGTATAATGGTTATCATCTACATCTCTTATTGGAGTTGTTGTACATAACGGCTGGGAAGGTGGTGAAGCATTTGTGTCTTCATAAGGTGAAGGGTCTTGGCAATCATTTAAAAGATTATAAAGCTTTTTAGTTTTAATAACTGTATATCCACCAATTTTTCTACAAGGATCTGATATGGATTGAATGTAATTATCCAACTTTTTTTTGCAGGAGTCATTAATTTGCCCAATAATATCATACAAGTTTAGTCTATTTTTAAGTATATTGTAATTGTGATCAATGGCAAGATAAGTTTCACTTTGAATCAACGCAATATAATAAATGGACTTCTCATCATTAAAAAAAATAGGATCCGTTCGGCCTCCATTGTAATAGGTTTGATAAGTCGAATCGTAGTACACGATGGAAGGGGTTTTAGCTAGGTTATGAACATCCCAGTCAATAGAGGCAAACTTATCAGGAATTTTTAAGCTTAATGTTGGGAAAAGGCTTAATAACTGTTCTATAATCACCTGGCTACTTGTGCCATTTGCATAATGTTCAATAAGTGAGTCTAAAATAAATCTAGATTCGTTGTTGTTTTCATCAAAAAAGCAACGTAAAAGGATTTCATCAAACGAATTTGATGAAGAGCTTATAGACTTGCTTTTAACTTGTTCTCTTAGATTAACATCTAAAATTAATGCTCTAGAAAATGACTTACAGAAAATGTTGATTATGTTATTCTGTTCTCTCAGATTATCAACATTGTTCAAAGAAGTACCTTTATTACATGAATAAAAAATATGGAAAAATAAAGTTAAGATAAATATTGTTCTTAATTTTATAGTTAGATTTTTCATAATTAATAATTTTGTAAGATTTTTAGAATCCCCGTCTTCCGGATGAATTGTGGTAATGCACCGGGAGGCGGGCTTTTTGGATCGGGTAAATCCCGTAGGTTGCATTAAATGGGTTCGTCACGACCTCCCCAAAACGCAGGCTTCCCCCGCCACCGGACAAGACTTGGAGTAAGCTCCTTAAATGGTATTGTATGAAATAACGAATCCGGTATTATGTTGACCTCAGCGCGAAAGCACCAATGAATAAGTCGATAGAATTTTATTGCGAGTTGTAAGGAACAAGTTCCTTGTTCCTTGTTCCTTAAAAGGTTAAAGGGCAAAGGTATGAAAAAGCGTTTTAATAAACGCCGGATACGCCGCGAAAAGGAAAGGGTTGATATGTGGCTGTATGCGTGATGCATGACAATAAGGTGTAGTTATTTAGCAAATATAAGACAATAATTGATATTAACAGGTAAAAAATTCAAAAATAAGTATAAAAAAGGTGTTTTTATTATGATATTGGGGGAATATGTTTGTGGGGGTTGTTGAAGAATGAGCGTGGAGTAAAACGGGTTTAACTAAGAGGTTTGGCGGGCATTACCTCTACGCAGCTGTTCCGGAAAAACTAAATTAAACCCCAATCATACTGTAGATAGCCCAATCCGTGCTTAGAATAATCTGACCAGGTTGATTGTTTTCGATTATTTGGCTTTTATAGGGAGGCAATAAAAAACCTCACCTTACAGAGGAAAGACTCATAAAAGATGAGATTATAAACCATCAACGTCTGTATCTTACAACTAAGACGGCTAAATATACGGTCAAAAGTATGAATTGGGTTAAAGTCTTATCTCGTACGGCTGTCCCATTAGAGATGTATGTCTCGAATTCAAAAAGTATAGTCAATTGCCCTCAACTCAATCAAGCCGCAGTATTGACTCATAGAACCTCGGGATACTCCTTTTTGTTTGGCTTAATATATATAGTAAAATTCGTGTTTGTAGTTTAATCTTATTGAATCAACTCAATCTGTTTTTACATTCTTTTGTGATAAGAATTTTAAACTGTTGCATTCTTTATGCTTATGGCTTTGAATGATCGCTTAAACATTATTATGTTTTAATCTTTTTGATTATTTGATAAACAACACTGATAAGTGCTGTCAATATAGCTGCAATCCCTATAGAAATCATGATATTACTCAGCACTTCATATGTGTTTTCGCCGATCTGATTTAACCTATCTTTAATAAATAAAAGAGTGCCCATAAAGAAGAAAAATGCTGCCCTTTTCATATTTTTTTGTATATTTTGTTTTAATTGTTCATTTGTTTGTTCATTTGTTTGTTCATTATCTAGATGTTTATAGTAGGATAGTCTTTCAAGCATAAGCACTTCAATTATTCCTCCAAAGCACGCAAAAACAAAATGCGCCAAATAGTCATTTATTGTATTCAGTGTTAGGTCAGAGTTCTCCTGTGATGAAGAAACAAATAGAGGGATAAAAAAAAACATTAAAGTAGCATAAGTGAAATCATACAATCTAAATAACTCTGATTTTTTCATTTTTTTCTGTATTTTATCAAGAAATATTTGAATCAAGAGATAATGAATGTCTTAACTTTAATTGGCATTTAAATGATTTCAGAATCCTCCGAAAAAGGAGGATTCTGAAAAAATCAAGATTACTTGCATTGGTGTTTTTGGGCACAATATAGTGCTGCAAATAAAGATGCGGATGCTGCATTATATGCTACCGCACCTGCAATAGCTGCATTGGCGCCGGGAACTGCAGCTGCTGACGCCGCTAAGGTTCCGGCTAATCCGAAGAAGTACCCGGCAGCAGCTGATACATCAGCAGCAATTACATCACTTTTATAGCACCTATCACGTTCAGGACATCTTAAATTTATTTTGTTATCATTGTTAAAAAAAAATAGAATTAGGCGAGTTTTCTCCTAACCAAAGCTCACTTGAATGATAAGCTACCGAGACCATAATGTTAAGTACTTCCGACTCTATACATGTAATGGAATTATCTGCATTTATTTCAGCTTCCAATGTTTTTAAAAAGAAATGGAAGTCCTCTAGGGATTCCAATAACTCTAATTGATCACTTAACCGATGGATATAGCTTAAAGCATTGTGACTAGAATGCGAAACCCGTTGAATAAAAAAGTCGTATAAATTTGATTCATCTTTATTAAGATCATTTAATATTACCAACATTTGATCTTTGTCTATAAAGTCTTGATCCAGAAAAATGGAATCTTCGAACACTGTCTCCAATAAAACATCTGTGCAGGTATTATTATCTAGACAATCCGGGTAGTTGATTTGATTGAATATCTCATCTACTTTTTCATTGTGTAGAATTCCGATTGATTGAATCTCTTCAGCGCTTAGATTAATACATTCAATCTTTAGTATATCTATTTTTTCTTCTGAGTTATTTTCATTTGTTGTAGTCTTACTACAAGAAGAAATGATTAAGACTAGTAATGTTAATAGAAATATTAGACTGGATTTTATATATGAATTTTTCATAATTAATAATTTTGTAAGATTTTTATAATTCCCGTCTTCCGGATGAATTGTGGTACTGCACCGGGAGGCGGGCTTTTTTGAATCGGGAAAATCCCGTAGGGGGCATTAAGTGGGTTCGTCACGACCTTACCAAAACGGAGGCTTCCCCAGCCACCGGACAAGACCTGGAGTAAGCTCCTTAAATGGTATTGTATGAAATAACGAATCCGGTATTATAATGACATCAGCGCGAAAGCACCAATGAATAAGTCGATATAATTTTACTGATAGATGTAATGTACAAGTTCCTTGTTCCTTGTTCCTTGTTCCTTAAAAGGTTAAAGGGCAAAGGTATGATAATGTCCCAAAAGACACGAGCTATCTTCTTAGAAAGAGTAATGGGCGATATGAATATGTAAGTGTGATACATATAAAAAATATATTATATGGCAAATATAATACAAAAAAGTAAAAGGAAGGTGAAAAAATCAATTATTTTTTATAAAAACTCCTCTTTTCAAAGATTATTTGTTTTAAAAAAGCACCTATTAGCTATTCTGTCTATGCGTATATCTACCTAATGCATCGAGACTGGAAAATGTTGCAGAACGGAGTTGAAACCGTCCAATATAACAGGGAAGTATTGAAACTTCAGAAAACGAATGAAAAGGTTTTTATTCTATGAACTCTATAGATCAGTTAAGATCAATCCGGATGAAAGACTACAAACTTCCTTGATGTTGGGATATGATTATTTACCTGGATTACTGCCGTATAGCTACCAGGTTCTAATGTGCGTGTATCTATCTGGACATTTTGATGGTTGAAATGCACTACTGACATTAATTTCCCAATTGCAGAATAAATAGTGATGGTTCCTCTTTGTCTCTCTTTGAATTCGAAAGACAATACATTGTCAGATGGATTGGGATAGACTATTACTGTATACTCAGGAGTAGTATTCACGTCTTTGGTCCCGGTTAGGTCTAACGCTTCTCTTTTGACTTTACACCATAAATCCGTATCCAAATAGGTAATTTTTCCTAGTTTTTCATCAAAAATATATTGCAACATTCTCATTTTTACTAAATAAAAATCATTGGAAACAGGAATAAAAGAGATGGGATATATTTCTACGTTACTGGGTTTTATCGGATAGGTCCCGATCCATCTTACTGGGGAACCAATCTCGTATTTAGCCAAATGAAAACTGTTTTTCTGTTGGTCCGGATCATAGGTAGTAATAGAAAGTAAAAAACTTCCGTCCTTCATCCGGATTACGTTTCTGAGTGTAGGGCTATATGAACTTGATAATGAAGAGTCTATTCCTTCTATTTGGATCGTATCCAATATATTGGCATTTTTGTCCAGAATTATAGTATATTTCTCATATTCTAAGAGGGGTTTCAATTCTTTTGAGATTCCCATTATGATATTGACTGAGTCTTGATAGGTAATCCTGAAAGATGAATTATTTTTAAAGGAATCTATTACAAATGTAAATGCGGAAAGTGAATCCAATCTTGGAGATAAATATTGAAACGTAAAAAAGGATTTAAAGGTATCTGCGTAAATATTATAAGTATTAGCTTGAAGAAAAATCGTTAATAAACTATCTTTTCCCATAGAGAAAGGGGGCGATTTATGTAAAATTTTACGCCTAAAATTAAGATATATGTAATCTCTGGAAATATAATGACCTAAAGTATCTAAGATAAAATGATTATAATCATAATGCGCTGAATATCCGGAAGTGTATGAAAATTTTGATTGGTCCGGATCGAAATACATTAAATTGGAATCTTTTATTAAATTCGTCTGTAGGATAGGACTAGCAGTATCTAATCTTGGTACTTTGTACTGATATACTATTTTTCCGGTATTAATGTCATACTTCCTTATGGCAAATTTCCCATATAGAGCATCTCTATTCCAAGAATATAATCCATAAATCATAAGCGTATTATTATCTCGGTCTAGATAAAGGCCCATTGGAGGTTCATCTGTTTCCTCTGTTCTTTGATCGTAGTAGTTGGACCAAATCAAACTTCCGTCATCTATATTTATTCTAGACAAGTATGCACCACTTAACTTTTCTAAAAGGAAAGAGCGATGAACTGTAAAGAGGTCGTTGTTATATAGCACCTCATAACTTTGATAAAAATGTCTTCTCCCATCATATAGCTTTTGAGCATAAATTATTGTAGTATCTCCTGCAGCATTGACATCAAACATATAAACAGAATCTCCAATAGCAGAAGTATCCTGAGGAACATAAATCCATTCTGGATTAATATTGTCAAACGCAGGTTCTTTGTAGGGGTACTTTTGAGGATTCTGGGCTTGTATTTGATCATGTAATCCTCCAATAGCCAAAACCATTAAAAAGATATATAACTGTTTCATGTGGTTGATATTTTTATTATAAATTGTTTAAAAAATACCCCCGGATTTTTTATTGTTTTCATCAAAACCCGGGAGTATTACTAATCATTGTCAAATCATGTTAGTTATGCCGCCACCATTTGAAAGGTTCACAATGCTGTATGCATCCTTGGTCATTGTCTGGAGGAGGACAACCTCCGGATCTTGGGGCTTGGTGCACACAGACGCCATATGTATGCGTTGAATAATTTCTGCGTTTGAATCCACATGTCCTTCTAGGATCCCATGGAGTATCACATAGAATAGCACAATAATCAGCGGTGTTTATACAGCATCCTTCTCCACACGGTTGGTGTTTGTAGTATCTATACAGACCATGTATGGTGGTGTCCTGTCTTGTTATTATTTTGTCCGGATCTCTAAATCCTGGTCCCGGAAAATCAGGGTGATGCTCTATAGCTATAAGATCTTCACATTTATAATAACAAGTTGCTTCTATCAAACTAGCGCGTAGAAGTTCTTCCCTATGGTTATGACAATAATAACCACTGACTTGTGCATGACGATACATCAGAGAATCAACGCCTTTTTCTCTTACTTCTAAATAGATTTTATCTAGAACATCTTGTTTTTCTTCAGGAGTTAAGCTTTCAAGATAATCCCAAAGTGCCGTACATCTCTCATCTGACTCAGGTATTGCAAAACCAAAATCTGTAAAGATATAGTAATTAGAATTATTGCCACTAGTATTATCCCTACACCATTGCCTATTATATCTGGCTATAATAGGACAGTCTTCAAATTCAGGACCTAAAATGTCAATTTTTATGGTAACAATTACAGGATGAACAGGAAAACAATTGTAGTTATCGTCTATTTGATTGCAAGCTAAGGTTATCCCTTCATTTTGTGAAAGATTCCGATTTTGAATAAGGTTTTTTTCTCCTGTTTCGATAGACTTTGAGCAAGAGGATAGCAAGATACAAATAATTGTGATTTGAATAAAGTAAATATATTTACTATAATTTTTCATAATTAATAACTTTGTAAGATTTTTAGAATCCCCGTCTTCCGGATGAATTGTGGTAATGCACCGGGAGGCGGGCTTTTTTGAATCGGGAAAATCCCGTAGGGGGCATTAAGTGGGTTCGTTACGACCTCACCAAAACGGAGGCTTCCCCAGCCACCGGACAAGACCTGGAGTAAGCTCCTTAAA